>DAOPYA010000007.1:0-67653 GCA_035352635.1 Candidatus Rifleibacterium sp. | reverse complement strand
CAGCTTTATCGTAGCACCGGGTGCCGCAACTTTGAGTGTGCAACTGGCCGCGCCCCCCGACGGAAACCCGGCGCTCGTTTATCTGCACTACACTCTCGAAGGAAACACCGTTGCATCTTACCCGCTCGCTCTCAGCGGCACGGCCGCCACGTTCACCTGGAACCTGTCAGATGGCCCGCAGCCTGCTGTTCCGACAACCTATGTCATGTATCTCAAAGACACCAATGACGACTTCTCGCTAGAAAATCTTAAATGGCGCGTCGATAATGCCACGCCAACGGTAACCGGCCTGTCATTCAGCGGTGGCGAGAATAATGCCGCTTCTTCGACAATCTATTTCAATCCATATCGCCACCCGTCTATTTCGCCACGATTTCAGGCGCCTGCCGAATTAGAAGCACCGAGAATGAGGGTTCGCAGCGCAGTATCTACTGATACTTACCAGCTGGCTGCCGCCGGCACCGGTTACTGGTCAACGAGCTTTACGGGCATCGCCAGCCGTGTATCAACCCGACTGCCCGATGGAAATTATGATATCGGGCTTGTCGATGCCGCCGGCAACCTTGCCGCTTCAGGCAGCGAAAACCTTTACACCATGGTAATCGATACCGCGACACCGGTAGTCAGCACTTACAGCATGTATGTTGCCAGTCATCCTGTTTCGGTATTCTCACCGAGCGCGGGCAATCTCGATGTGTTTGTCACTTCAACCGACACGCTCTCAGCGACCGGCGTCTACTATATCGAAATCTACAACATCGGCGGTGCCAGAATCAGCAGACTGCCGCTCGTGGCATCGGCCAGCGCTTACCTGGCCAGCTGGGATGGTCGCAACGACCAGGGCAATCTGGTTACAGACGGCGACTACACCATCAAAGCAACTGACTATGCCGGCAATACAGCCGCGACCATCGTTACCATCAGGGCGATCACCAGCGAATTCAAAGTTACCGGTGTGACGCAGGTCAGCTCGATGTCGGCAAAAATCTGGTTCAACCAGGAACTCAACGGCATCAGTATCAACAATCTCTCGTTGACGGCTACCCCGACCCTCAACATCAGTAATGTCAGCTTAACCGACAGCATGTCGATCTCGTTCACGACAACCACTGCATTCACCGATGGTGTTACTTACACTATCAGCGTTGCCAGCGGCGCTGCCGGTGTGAGAAGCATTTATGGCGCATCGCTGACCGGCACTGGCAATCAGACATCGTTGACTGCCGATGGCAAAGGCCCGGTGATTGCGTCACACAACTTTACCGGTCTGAGCAACCAGAAAGAATTCAACATTGTCTTTGATGAAGCCTGCGACTCTGCCAGTGCGGGCATCGCCGGCAATTATACCCTCAAAAATGCCAGCGGAACAAGCATTGCTCTGACCCAGGCATTCGCCCAGAGCGATCAGAAGACTGTCAGACTGGTTGCCGAAGTTACTTTAACCGAGAATCAGACTTATACGATTGTGCCCGACGGGGTAACTGACCTGTTTGGCAACCTGGCACCGGCTACTGTTTATGAGTTTCAGGGCCGCGACCTGACGGCACCGAAGATCACTGTATCGGCCTTTTCGAACCCGGCCAACGAGAGTGACATCATCGTTCTGGCCACCAGCGATGAAAAGCTGAGCGCGGCTCCGGTTCTTTATGTGAAGCACGGTTCAGCATCGACCATCAACACGGTCATGCAGGCCCGCAGCGGCAATCTAGTCTTCATGGCAGGCGTTTCACTGAATGCTGCGAATGGCAGCAGCGGTTCGTTGCTTGTCAGGGGCGAAGATCTTTCTGGCAACCAGGGCACCGGCGAAGGCACCTTTACCATCGCCTACGTGGCCGCCAGTCTGAAAGCCAGCGTCGTATCGGGCGACAGGCAGTTGCAGCTTAACTTCTCAGAAGACAGCCTTAAAGGCGATGCGATCGTAAAAATACTGCAACACCGCCTTGAATACCAGAGTAATGCTAACGGCCAGCTTATGGCTTCGATGCAGAATGAATACCGTGCGGCACGCGGCCTGCGTTATTCACTGCCTGGCGATACAGAGATTCAGAACAGCCGTGAACTTGTGCCGGTAAGTGATGCCTACGAAATCAGCATCGCATCAGACAAGATCAACCTCGGCTTCAGCGTTGCACTCTCGGCACCTCAGGCAACCGAAACTGCCGGCCTTGGTCTGTTCAACCAGAACGGCAACGTCTGGAAATTCATCACCGCTGACCTGAACGACGACGGCGCCTACGCCGCCCGCCTGACTTCAGCGCAGATGCTGGCTGTAATGAGAGATACGGTTGCCCCTGAAGTCACATTTGATACTGATGTAGCCGCTGAAGAACCCTTCAGTGTTTCAAGACCCGAATTCACAGGTCAGATCAAGGAAGCAGGCTCTGGCCTGGCAGCAGACCAGGTGGTTGCTCATATCGATTCAGGGCTGGCTCAGCCGATAGCGATCGACAGTCAGGGCCGGTTCAGCTTTAAACCCATGGCCGAACTTACCAGTGGTCATCATGACCTGGTCATCAAGGCCTCTGATAGAACCGGTAATCGCAGTCAGTCGGCTACCATAAGGTTTCAGGTCAAGCTGCCGCTGCAGGTCACTCAGATCATGCAGTACCCGAACCCGGCCAGTCGGCGCGGTTACATCAGAATCAGCGCCAACAGTGGCGATCTTAATGACGATCTGGTGAGTATCAAGATCTACGACACAGCCGGACACAAGGTTATCAAACTTAACAATGTCAGGGCGGTCAAGGAAAATTACGGCGCGGGCGCTTCCCGCTACCTGTATGACGTTCTGTGGGATCTGCGCAATGAAGCTGGCAAAGAGGTTGCCAACGGGGTTTACCTGGCAAAAATTGAAGTGCGTGACCCGCTTAATCCGTCGATCAAAGTCAAGAAGACCTGCAAACTGGCAGTATTGAGGTAACAACATGCAGAAACACAAAGCCAATGAACTTCTCAGAACTGCATTCGCCATATTCATCGCTGCGATTACCATGGTAATCGGCTGTGGTGGTGGCGGCGGTGGCGGTGACGGGCGTCAGATACTTCCGGGCGAGAACCCGGCTGGCCCGATCATCATCACCGGAACAGGCACCGGCACTGGAACTGGAACCGGGACAGGGACAGGCACAGGCACGGGTACGGGAACCGGCACCAGCATCACGGTCGAAAAGAAGATCGAAAATGCCTGGACAGTTATGGATTCAGCGAACTGGGGCGGAGCAATTTCGCATTTCTCTGATATTCTTGCCGACTCGCGATCAACTTCGGCTCAGCGCCAGAAAGCTTACAACGGCCGTGGCTGGGCAAAAGCCAAATACTACAAAACTATCGAAGGGCTTGAAGACTTCAAGGCTGCGGTGCAGCTTGGCAGCCAGGATCCGGGCAGTTATCGTGAATCACTACTAGGTTACGCTCTGGCGCTGATTCAGGCTGGCGGCGATGCCAACATCAGAACCGCCACCGACATTCTGGCTGAACAGATAGGTCTCAAGAACACCGCCTATAAACTGACGCTTGAACATCTGAGTATAGGTGTCAGTTCACCCGAGGCGCATGCCATGACCGCTTATGCCTATTTCTGGCGCAATGATGCCGGTGACGATGCGCTGGCCAAAGCACAGATCAAGCAGGCGAAGCTCGAAGATACTTCAATTACAGGGACGGTTCATCAGGTTTATGCCACATTAAAAGCAGCAGGACTTGATATATAGCCACACATTGAACGGGAGTTCTGGTTCGATGCCGGGGGTGGTGCAAACCGCCCCCGGCGTCATTTTGCGAACAAATCAGGAATAGCAATGACAAAAAAATGAATTTTTCCTGAATTAAATTGCTCTGTATGCCGATTAGTTAACTTGAATAGTCGAAAACTATCAGTTCCACCCGGAGGAACCATAAAATGGCATACAAGCAGGCAAACGAAAAATTCAGCAGCATACTTATCAGCAGTGTAGTTTTACTAATTCTGCTGCTGGGGGCTTCGCCTGGCTGGGCTGATATTTCCCAGGCCCAGGTTGTCATTTCATCTGACAATAACGGTGATGGTGTCGCCGGTATCGGCGACACGATTACCATTACATGCCGATCAACCACGACCGACACCACTGGTGAGTTTCCATACGTGTCGGCTCCGGCCATGGGGATAACCAACCTGACCCTGGCACAGTTGGCCGGGCAGCTCTACTCAGCCATTTTGACTGTTTCTCCGGGCAGCGTTAATGGCGATGTAGCTTTCACTTTTGGCGATGGTTCGGGTTCTGCACCCCAGAGAACGATTACGGTCGATAACCGTCGCCCGAATTCGCAGTATGGCCCGACCGCCAACCTTGGAACCGGCAATGGCGGAATCTTCAAACTTAATGACCCCCTGGTTATTGAACTTGAGCTAAACAGCGTTGCTGATAATGATTCGGTGGCAGCCAATCTGACTGCCCTTGGCCTCAGTGCCAACGCCAGGTTTTCGCCCAATGGTGCTAATGCTTTCAAACTGCCGATAACTGTTCCAACTGGCCGCGAAGCCACAATGCAGACCCTGCCGGTCACCGCCATGGATGACGCGGGCAATACCACAACCTGGAACACCGTCTCGATAAGTTACGACACGATCGTGCCGATGATAAAATCGGTGCTGATAACCAACACCACCGCTAATAAACCTTACATAACCGCCGGCGATGCCATCAAAATTTCGGCCACAGTCAGCAATTATGACAATGACACCCTGGTTGCCTCAAACACGAAGCTATTCGGAACGAACCCGGTAACCCTGAGCAGGGAAGCCGGTGGAGCTCTTGGCCTTGAAGCGGTTTTTGAAACGATTGTTTACGTTACTGAAGCAGACCTGATTCAGAATTCATTCATCTTCTTCGAAGTCACTGCCACTGACGACGCTGGCAACAGTGTCAAGAAAACCTCGAATTCACTGCGCATCGACAGTATTCCGCCTGAATTTGCAGGGGATCTGTCGATGAAGATTTTCCGGGGCAACACCAATATCACTAATACCAACCGCAATGCCATCATCAACGATGTGCTGCAGATTTCTGGCAACGTTGCCGTTGGCATGAAAGATATCACCCTGACCGTTGACCTCAGCGGCATCGGTGGCGTGAGCAACCAGATCGTGCCTTTTGCAGACGGTTCAAGCGCCCCGAATCTTGGCACCACTTCTTTCAGCCTCGATTATCCGGTTTTTCAGTATACCTCTGAAAACAGCACACCCCGTGCCTTTACTGTGACCGCCAAAGACATCGCCGGAAATCTGATCACCAGGGTCACCCTGCCGATCATCTACGTCGATAACTACCCCCCCACCATCAGTGGTGGCCAGATTCAGAACGTCAGCAGAACGGGTCAGGCGGGGCGCTATGGTGACCAGATCGCAATTACTGCCACCGTTGGCAACCTCGACAACGGCTCGGTCTGGGTCAACCTCGAAAAACTCGGGGGCGCCGCCAGCAGCACTCTCAGCCCCTACGGCACCGCCTACCGCCTCGATCATGTTATCAGCGACCCGCTGATTGGCGGCATTGTTGACCAGTCGATGAGCTTCCCCGTCTACGCGGTTGATGATTCTGGTAACACAGTGGTCACAACTACCGGCAACCTGCATATCGATAATGAGCCGCCCCTGATTCTTACATCAAGCTACACGGTTAACCCGGTATTATCGGCTTCACACCCTTATGTTAAGGCCGGCGACCGTCTGACCTTCAAGGTGCAGCTCGCCAGTTCGAGTTCTTCGATTTATGACGGTCAGACAGTTAAGATCTATCTGAACGAACTTGGCCAGGCCACCCCGGTCGAAATGACCTATGCCGGCGGTTACTACACCACCAGCATCACTGTAATGGCTGGCAGTCTCAATTACGAACACTATTTCAGTTTTACCGCCACTGACAACAACGGCAACGAAAAGAGTGGCGTCATACAAGTTCCGGTTGACAACTCGGTTCCGGATGTAGGGCCGATGGGTGTGAACTTTTTAACCGACCAGCCGAAAGCCGGCATAATAAACGTCGGTGACCGCCTTGAATTCATTATTCCGGCCAACGATAAGGATGAAGGCTTCTGCGTTCTCGACCTCTCGATGGTTGGCGGCAGCAGCACCACAATTCTGACCAACTACGATACGGTTCTCAAGCGTTATTACATCGTGCATGACTGCGTTATCGCCGATGTTGAGAATCCAAGCTACGTTTTCAAGGCTATTGTCTATGATAAGGCCGGCAATGTAATGAATTCGCTGTCACCGACCTTCACGGTCGATTGCCGCATGCCTTCGATCACCAGTTTTATCGCCACAGTTTCAGAACTCAAGGGCAAGGCCGGGGTCATCAACACCGGCGACAAGGTCAAGTTTACCGCTGAAGTAGATCTTTCACTTCTTGACGATGGAATTCCGACGGTTAACCTGACGGCCCTCGGCGGCAATGCGGCCCAGCAGCTGTATGACGATGGCGCCCACAATGACGGCATTGCCAATGACGGCGTCTGCGCCTTCACCCACACGGTAATCGCCGGCGAAACCGACGGCGAAGATATGGCTTTTACGCTTCTGGTGACCGACAATGCCGGAAACCGCATAACCAGCTCGGCCGGCCCATTCCATGTTGATAACAAGGCCCTGGTCATTTCGTCAGTAACCAACATTCAGAAGCAGGATACCAACGGCAACACGATCATCGACCTAGATGGAAAATACACGACCGCGGCTTCATACGCCACCGACAGTGTGGTTCTCAGAGTGCTGTTCACCGGCAATACCGCCGACAACCCGTTGGTAACCGTTGATTTGACCAAACTCGGGCACAATGAGATTGCCAGCACCGTTCCATGGATACTTGGCACCAGCGGCTTCGAAGCTGAAGTCACTATTGAACCGAGGGTCGGCACCACCAATAACGAAGATGTGAAACTCACGGTTAAAGTCACCGACCAGAATGGCAATGAAACGGTTGCCCAGGCGGTCAATGCCGTGAAAGTCGATAACAAACCGCCGACCATTGAAGTGTATCCGATCACTTTTGTTTCTGACGGTGGGCGTCTCGGCGAAGCAAATCTTGGTGATGTCATTCAGATCAAGGTTAAAATGACCAATCACGATGGCATACTGCCAATGATCGACTTCGTTAATCTCTACACCGACAATGGCCTGACTCCTCCGAGCCCGACACTTTTCCCGCCCAGCCCGACCGGCGGCAACGAATTTACCTACAACTGGTCGATTCCACAGGGTCTCGGAACCTTGAGTTCACTGGTAATTATCGCCCTTGACGCTTCAGGAAACATGGCCTACGCCTACACCCTGCCCGTCAGATTTCTCTCGAAAACCCCGACATTCGCGGGCTACCCGCAGACACGCGCTGACCTGATCAGCGATGTGAATCAGAATAACATCATCAATCCGGGCGATTCGGTTAAAATCACCTGCGTTCTCGACTCAATCTTCAACATCAACAATGCCCCGCCGGCTGAAGTTCTTGTGGATATCCGCAGCCTGACGAACAGCACCAGCGACGATTCGCAGGCAAGATATTATGACGGCGATTCAAAGACCTGGTGGGTGCCGCTCACCTTTGTTAACAACGTTGGCTCACCTTACGTTTACAATGGAACCTTCGTGGCTTCTTCAAGTCTTTCTGGCCTTGATGCCACTACGGTTGCCTTTAATGCCAAGGTTCTTCACCCTGATACCCCGGCGATTGTCATGGCCACCACCATTATCACCACCAACCCTGATCAACCGTTTGGTATCGACACTCAGGTTCCGGCCCTCAAAATTGGTTCGGTGCCCCGCATGCAGATTGTCGAAGAAAATGGCGATAATCTGGCCTCTTACGCCGCCAACATCAGCGATATCATCGCGATTCAGGCCGAAATCGAGCGTCTGTCAGACCCGGGTTCGGTCACGGTGGTGATTTCGAAAACCATCGGCGGTCTTGAAGTTTACCGTGCGCCAATGTTTCAGATAGTAGGCTCGAATCTCTGGGGCGCAACGATTACCCTGGCCACCGGCACGAGAAATAACATTGAACCACTGGCAGATGGTGAGTGGCGCATTGTCGATGGTGATGCCGTGAATATGCGCATCTACATGTCTGATGATGCCGACAACCTCGCCACTTCAGCAGCGATTATCCCAAGCCCCGTAATTACCTTTGATAACAAACCGCCGCTGATCAACAAAAGCACAATAACCAAACGCATTCAGTCGTTTGAAAGAAACAACGAAGCCTGGGTCGCCAATGCCGGCAACGGTGTTGCTTCTGACAGCATTTCTGCCTGGGTCGATATGCTTGAACCAACAGCCAACAGCAAAGCATGGGTAGATTTCACCATGATTGGTGCAACTTCTACATACATGCTCAAACCGAACGCGGTCAATGCCACCCGTTTCGAAACCGTTGCGGGGGTCTCTTACCCAGATATGTATGCGCACCTGAACCTCGATTCAGACGCTTACGACCTGGCTACTCACACCTTCAGAATCTACGTAATGGACAGAGCCGGCAACAAAGACTACGTCGAAGACATCTACAACCAGCTCGCCGTCGATACCCGCCGCCCCGAAGTCACCTATGCCTCTTATGATAACGGCGTTTTGAGCATCTGGTTCTCTGAAATGATTCAATACCAGACTTTCAACATCGATTACGTCAGAATCGGTTACAAGCCTGATCAAACCGATGTTCAACTGTCGCTTGGCTCGGCAGTGCAGCTGAACTCGGCAGCAGACCTGCTCTTCACCGACACCGACAGCACGGTGATGAATATTCAGCTCGATTCGCAGACCAAAGCTGCGATTGCCGACTGGGGCAAGAAAACGCTCTATATTTCGCTTGCCACCAATAACGTTCAGACCGCCCTTGATAACTTCAACCCGATCGGCAAAGACGTGGCCGGCAACTGGATCAGACCGATATCACGCAACATCACGCTGACCACTGTTGATATTCCGAATGATTACACGGTGCGGCCGAATCTGATTGGTGGTCGCTACGTCGCCAACCTGACTGACGCCGACCGCAGATCATTGTATCTTGAATTTGACAAGGACATTGACCCGACCACTCTCACCCCTGCTTCTCTGCAGCAGCTGGCGATCTGGTATAACAAGTCATCGAGCAACGAAACCTGGGCCAACGCCTATCGCTTCAACACCCTCGCTCTCGACACTTTTGACCCGAACGATACCGAAAATACCAGCAAGGTTCTGAGAATCGAGATTTCTCAGGAAGCCCAGGACTGGATCGCTCTGAAGTATGGTCGCCTTGGCAGCCAGATACACTTCCAGATCAACGGCACTGATTATGAACCGCCGCCCTACCCGAGCACCAACCCGACCCTGGTCAGAGACTTTGAAGGCAACAGTGTCAAGCCGATCCTGCCGGCCAATGCGGTTGCCGCGGCCCTCACCCCGTTGAATACTTCCTTTCAGATCAGTTCTAACATCACTCTCGACCTCTCGAGCGCTGACCCGATGCTGACCATTAACATGCAGAACCGCAGGGCCAGACTGTTCGACGACACTTACAGCGAAAGCACTCTTACCATCGCCCGCACCAGACCGGTTGATCTCTCTCGTGTCTACATCTACGAAAAGGCCGAAACCAATACCGGCCGGTCGATTTCGCTTGGGAGCATTACGAATGTTAACCCGATGGTTAAATGGACAGGCACCGGTAATTATTCAGATCTGAACGATTTCGCTTCAACCACGGTCAGAATACCGCTGACGGCCGAAGCGCTCAAGACCATTCTCAGCTGGGGAACCAGCGAATTCTATCTTGCCTGTTCTACCAGTGCCTTTAAAGATCTCTGGGGCAATGGCAGCGACATGTATCCGGGCACCACGAGCACCGGTGCCAAGCTGACGACCATCAAGCCTTCAGGTTACACACCGGCAAAGATTCACACGGTGGCTGTCACTCCGGTCAAACCAGATTCTGCGCTTTTCAAAGGTCAGCCGGCCGACGGTTTTGTTTACGAAATCGCTTTTGACACGGCCACCCTCTCTGCCGATGTGCGCGTGCCGATCGCCCGCGACATTCAGCCGACCCTCGAACTGTTCAGGCAGGACAACAACGAAAGACTTGATACCGGCCGCTTTATCGGGTGGCTCGAACATAATCAGGGCGGGGTTACCCGGACTGCCATTCAGTTCGCCAACACCGGCCTGGCACAATCGGGCAATCATCAGAAAGTTCCGGTTTATGTTCGGCTGACTGGATTTACGGACATTTTCAATGTCGACAATCGTCAGAATGGCCAAGCCTCGGCGGCTTTTGACCTCAGCAAGAAAGTTACCACCAGCGATTATCAGTATGGTTTTAACCAGGTAACCAGTTACACGATGGTCTTCGACAATGCGGCTCCATACGCGCTGCAGGCTTCTTCACCAGCCACCATCGGGGTAACCGGTGCGGGCAACCTCAAGGTAACCGTTGACTTCAATGAAGCGATGGATGCGACCAACAGCAGTGCGTTCAGACCGACCTTGCGCCTGTTGCAGGGTTCGAGCACTGTCATGTCGTTTGCCTGGAGCAGGTGGGTAGATTCTGATACAGCCGAATTTGTTAACAGCGGTGCTTTTGACAGCAGCACCGCCCAGGGTGTATGTTTCTACGCGGTCACCGGCGGCTATGATGAAGCCGGCAACAAGGGCAGCGACAAGACCCTTGCCACTTCGGTCACCATTCACTCGAAAGGCCCGTCGATTACCGCCTTCAAAGTGCAGACCCTGCAGTCTACCACAGCCAATTATGCTGACGACTATGCTTTCAATGCTCCTTACAGCCCGAACGTCAGCTCAGACTTTGCCAATCCGACCAATTTGCCCGGGGTTGCCACCATCAGTATCGAATTTTCGACCTTCCCTGTCGATGCCACCGGCTGGGTGCGCATCTACAGCAGCGATGGCAACACTCTGATCAACACCTTGAGTGCGGCACCTTCGTCTTCGGGCAGCACCTGGCAGGCGGTCTGGAACGGCACCAAGTCAGACGGCCAGCAGATCAGCGGCGAACTGCCGATCACCTACGAATTGCGTTTCTACGACCTTGCCGGCAACGAAGGCAGTCGCCGGGGCAGTATTGTTTACGACGTTCGTGCCCCGAGGGTTGCCGAATGGCAGTTTCCGAATCTCAAAGTTCTTAACAACAAGGCCTATTACAGCCCGACCGTCACCAGTATGGCCAAGATCAATGCCATCACCGGCGATATTGGCCAGGGAATGAAAATGCGCCTCACCAAAACCGGCGAGCGGATTAACACCTATGTCATGAGCAGCTTTTCGAGTTCTGGTTACACCCTGAACTTTGACGGCAAGAGCACTGACAGCGTGCCTGCCAATCTGTCAGGCAGTTACGAAGTTACCCTGGTCGATCTGGCCGGCAACCTGGGTGTGCCTCTGACCACTAACAGCCGGGCAACCGCCACCCTGGTCATTGACCGGGATGTGCCGGTTCTTGAAAGAATCAACATGTATAGGGTTGCCAAAGGCACAAACGTGGCGATTGGCGATGCCGTTACCCGCTTCAATTCAAGAAAGAACGACCTGCGCATTGAAGTTGTCGAAGGCACCTACCTGACCGAACCGCTGGGTTCTGGCACTGCGGTGATTAAAATCATGTCAGGTTCGACGCTGTTGCGCGAAATCATTACCCAGCAGGTTGATGTTCTCTCGCCGTTGTTTGCCATCTGGGATGGCAACGACAACAATGGCCAGCCGGTTAACGATGGCACCTACCGGGTAACTGTCAGTGACCTGGCCGGCAATACCGCAGCACTTGGCGCTGACATCACTATCGTAAGATCAGTCTTCAAACTTGAAAGTGTCAGTCAGGTTGGGCTAAATGGTATCCGCATGACTTTCAGTCATGACGTGCTTGCCAGCACGGCCGAAGCCTCGACCAAATACGCGATCAAGCCGATAGACCCGACCGGCCTGTTAATCTCTGGCATCAAAGTCAGCACCACCAGCCCGCGAGTGGTTACCGCTTCGATCACCCCGGCTCTGGGAGCAGCACAGAACGGCAAGCTCTACACTGTTACTGTAACGCCTCTGGCCGTCTTCAGCGTCGATGGCGACGAAATCACTGCCGGAAACAACGAGCAGAGCTTCACTGCTGACTCACGTGGTCCGATTATCAGTGCCATAACCTACGATGGCGTAACTTCACAGAAAAAGTTCAACGTGGTATTTGATGAACAACTCGAAAGCAGCAGCGCTTTGAACGCTGGCAATTACAAGCTTTCGCTGGGTTCAACCAACGTCTCAATCGATGAGGCGGTTATCAGAGCCGATCTTAAATCGGTCACCCTGACTGCCGCATCTGACATCACCGAGGGCCAGACCTACAGCCTTACGGTTACCGGGGTTAAAGACCTCACAGGTAACAGCAGCGAGAGCAGCATTACGTTTGAAGGTCGCGACATCACCCCGCCAGTGCTTACCCTGACTGCATTCAGCAACCCGGCCAATGAATTCGATATCATTCTGGTAGTTAAAGCCAATGAAGACATTTCGGGTCAGCCTGCAGCGACGATTACCCAGAGTGGTGGCACCGCAGTTTCACTGCTGCTGAATTCTGGCAACGACCTGCGCATGTTCATTGGCGGTGCCCATCTCGACCGCAATTACCCTGGCGTCGCCACGATCAAGGTCAGCGCCACCGACATTTCACAGAATGCCGGTACCGCTAACCTGAGTTTCTCGACGGCCTTTGTAAACGCTTCAATGCGGGCCGCGGTGCGCTCGGCCGACAGCAATGTCGAAGCCGTCTTCGAACCCGGCACTCTTAACGGCGACAGCCTGGTCATGATTCTGCCTGAAGCGCTCAGCAAAGAAAACAGCGGCACTACCACCGGTTCAAGAATCATGCCGAGTGCTCTTGCCGGAATGAGCGCGGCCCAGATCTCTTCGATCAGAGCCAGCAGGGTTGCTGCTGCCAGTGACCGTGCCGCCGGCGAACTTGAGCCTATTGGTCAGGCATACAGCCTGATAATACCTGCGGGTCGTCTGACCGGTTCAGTGGCCATGTCGATGCAGCTCGACGCGCCGCCCCCCGTTGGTTCTGCTCTTTATCAGAGTGATGTTTCGGGCTGGAAAGCAGTTGATTTCACAGCTGAGAACAACAGCGTAAGGTTTACTGCAACAACCGCCGGAACCTTCGCGATGATGCGTGACGTTCAGGCACCGCGTGCCAGCATGGTTAAAGATATAACCGCTGAACCGCTGCGCGAAAGTCGGCCGGTATTCAGCTGGAACCTTGAAGAATACGCTTCTGGTATCGATACTGACAGTGCCGTGGCCGTGCTCAATGGTCGCCAGTATCCGGTAATGATTGATTCAACCGGCAGCCTTGCCAGGTTTGTTCCGGTCGATGATCTGATCAGCGGCAACCATACTATCAGCTTGCGAATTGCTGACAAGGCCGGCAACCAGACAGTGCTGCCGACCCTCAGATTTGTCGCCCAGCCGCCGTTGATCATTCACGAAGTTGTGCAGTTTCCGAACCCGGCACGCAACCGTGTCAGCATGAGAATCAGCACCAATCGCACCGATGTTGATGCTGATGAAATCAGGGTAAAAATCTACGACACCGCCGGGCATCTGGTGATCGCCACCAACGACCTGGTCATGCGTTCAGGCAACAACGGTGCCGGCAAAGTTGTGCAGGATGTTATCTGGGATCTGAGAAACAAGGATGGCAAAGCAGTTGCCAATGGCGTCTACTTTGCGAAAATTGAATTGAAAGACCCTGATAATCATGACCGAAAAACCAAATACACCCACAAGATCGCGGTGTTGCGATGACCCCCAACAGGGGATATGTAGGGAACGGTTTCAAACCGTTCCCCACAACAACGACAACGGGAACGACAATTTGTAATGGAAAGGTTACGCAGGAGATAAAATAATGAACAGAAAATCAATCATGCTGTTTGCCATATTATCAATCATTCTGATCGCCAGTGGTTGCGGCAGTGGTGGTGGCAGCGGCCGTTACACCATTCCTGACGAAGTGCCCTCTTCAGGCACCGGCACGGGCGGTACCGGCGGCACGGGCGGCACCGGTGAAACAAGTGTTGAATCGCTGATTGCCTCTGGCTGGGAAGATTTCAAATATGGTGCCTTCAGCAGTGCCATCAACAAATACAATCAGGCGCTCACCACCGTCTCTATAACTGACGCCCAGAAAATCGAAGCTTATAACGGGTTGGGCTGGGCACTGACCAAATCGACCGGTGCTGAGTCAGGCTATTCAGCTTTTTCGCAGGCAGCGAAGGTCAACAATGAATCAAGGGTTGGCCTGGCCGCATCTTTGATTCAGCGGGGCCAGAAAGACAGCTTTGCCCAGGCTCTGAAGCTTCTTGAAGAAGTAGGGCTGCGCGAAACTTCAACCACTTTCAGTGCCACTCACCCAATTGGTGTCAGCAATGCCGAAGCACACGCAATGCTTGCCTGGTGCTATTTCTGGACCGGCGACCCAACCCGGGCCGCAACGCAAATCACCTTTGCCCGCAGCATTGAGCAGTCAAACGACAGTTCAGTAACGCAGATATACAATTCTCTCGTCGCCATGGGCCTGACTTTCAACAACTGACATGTGTCAGCCATGGTTTCATCAATGTCGATCCCTGCCTATAAAAGAGCGCATTGAGCATTTCTCACCGATTCGACGGCGCGGCCTATCAGTCGGGTTGCTTTTGCCTAGCTTTGTTCAACAGAGGGAAACATTCGAGAACATAAACGGCGAGCAAGATTGAGAATTTTTAAAATTTTCGTTCATTTTATTATCAGTAATGCCGAAATGATAGATAACCAGTTCTATCGACTTGTAAGGGGAAACAATATGAAAAAGCTTCTAACAACCCTGTTCATGGCGGCTCTGAGCCTGAGCACCATGAGCACGGCTCATGCCGAATCAGCCGGCCAGGCTGGTGCCTACCTGAAGATGGGCGTTGGCGCCAGAGCGCTCGGGATGGGCAGTGCGTTCACTGCTGTTGCCGATGACTCAACCGCCTCGTTCTGGAACCCTGCCGGACTGGCACGCCTTGAGAAGAGCGAAGGTTCTTTCATGCATGCCGATCTGACCATGGATCGCGAATACAACTTCTTCAACTACGCGCATGTTCTGAAAGACAAAAGCGGCAAAAAGAACGGCGTTTTCGCTCTTTCGCACATGAGCTTCGGGGTAGATGGCATTCCGGAAACGCATCTCGCCACTCAACACATCACCCCCGGCACTGCTCTCACCGGCACTGAACCGGCAACCGATGCCAACTATAACTATGATCCGGGCAAAGCAGTCTGGATTTTCGGTTACTTCAAAGACAGTGAAAAGAACACTTTTGGTTCTTATTCACGCAAGCTTTCAGATAAATTTTACGGCGGCGTCAACGTTAAGTATCTTAAACAGGAACTTTACACAAACTCTGCCAGCACCTGGGGCCTCGACTTTGGCTTTCTCTATGAAAGCAGCGAAAAGACAACTCTTGGCCTGACCTTTCGCGATCTTGGCGAAAACCTTGACTGGGACACAGCTTCCGGTCATTCAGACAAGATTCCGACAACCACGACCATTGGTATTGCCCACAAAGCTAACGACAAGCTCACCCTTGCCGCCGACATCAACAAAGTTCAGGACATGGATGCCAAGCTTTTCGCGGGTGCCGAATGGTGGTTGCAGGATTACGCAGCCCTCAGACTCGGTTCACACGATGGCGACCTGACCATGGGTGCCAGTTTCAAACTTGACACCTGGCGTTTTGATTACTCATACGCCGACGAAACGCTCGGTGACGCGCACCGCATTTCTGCTTCAAAGCAGTTCTGAATTTAATTTCCCCAACGCAAGTCCCTCGTCTTTCTCTTGCTTTCAAGAGAAAGATGAGGTATTTTTAGGAACTTGACCGGCAGAAGCAACTGGGAGGGCAAACCATAATTTATGGACATAAAAATTGATATCAGACCCAAAAGCAATAATATCACCCTTGTGGTATTACGCGGTGAAATTGGCGCCGAGACTGTTAATCAATTCAAGGACAAAATTGACGCCATTATCAATGAAGGTCGCAAGCGGCTGATCCTGGATTTTCAGGAAGTCACCTACCTTAATCCCATTGGGCTGGGCGTGATCGCCGCCACCCTCAAGAAAGTTAAAAAAGACAAGGGCAATCTCAAACTCATTAATCTGACACCCTCGGTGCAGGAACTTTTTGAGATGACGCGCCTGACCAAAGTATTCGAGATTTTTGACTCAGAAGAGAGTGCCATAAAGAGCTTTAACTGACCCTCCCCTTCCCTGCCAGGTGAACTGCCGCGCGTGTTGTACAAAAAGTCAAAAGAATTTCAAGTTTCCGGAACTACCAGGGTATATGCCCTGATCGGCGATCCGGTTGCGCACTCTATCAGCCCGTCTTTCTGGAATGCCGCGCTGCGCCACTCTGAGATTGACGCCATTTACATAGCGATGCAAGTTGGCAAAGCCTGCGCCCCGGCAGCATTCAAAGGCATTGAGGCCCTGAGCATAGCCGGTATCAATGTTACCCGCCCTCTTAAGCGAATGGCTGCTGAATATTGCCATATTTTAAACGAACCGGCCCGGAGTACGGGCGCCGTTAATACCATCAGGTTCAGCGAGCATGGTGGCGAAGGCTGGAACACAGATGCAACAGGCCTGTTGCGCATTCTAACCCGGCTCGACCTGCGGGGCCGCCCGGCACTGATCATGGGTAATGGCGCTTCAGCTGCGACGGCTGTCTGGGCCATCAAAAAATGTACGGATGCTCAGATTTTTATTCTGGGCCGCAGTTTTGCAGAACAACCCGCGGTCAACGGTCTTGAAACATGGCCCGCCGACCCGCAAATCAATTGTCTGGCCTGGAATGATAAAAACTTTTCCTATGCGGCAGGCGAATCTGCTATAATCGTCAACACTACGCCGCTAGGGTGGTCTACAGAAGATTTTGTTCCTGAACTTGATAAATGTCTTGAAAAAAACAAAGTTTTTGTCGATTTTAATTATGCGCCAGATTCAAAGCTGGTCGCTTGCGCCCGCAAAAGTGGCTGTGTGGTAATTGATGGTCGTGAACTTCTGCTTGAACAGGGGCTCGAATCTTTCGAGATCCTGACCGGGTGTGAGGCACCGGCTGAAATTATCCGCAATTGCATTTATTCATGATGAAATTACTGAACTGCTTGCTTATAACGACAATTTGAGGCATTATTTCTGGTAAAGAAATAAGGAAGGAACTGCAGATATGAATCAATCTCTTCCTGCACAGCCAGGAGCCCCGGTCGGGGCCGGTTCCGGCGCACCGCCGGCCGCCGGACAACCCACTCCAAAATCTGCGGCTGCAACTTCGATTCTTGCCAAGAAAATGCGCCTTGGCGACGCTCTTATTTCTGAAGGTCTGATCAATGAAGAACAGCTGCAGCAGGCTCTGGCTCTCCAGAAGAAGAGCGGCAAACGACTTGGCGCGGTGCTGGTCGAAATGCATCTGGTCACCGAACAGGATATCGTCCAGATTCTGTCGAAGCAGTTGCGTATTCCTTTCATTGACCTTTCGAACTACCTGATCGACCCGGTTATTGCCAAGCTGGTTCCCGAACATATCGCCAAGCGCCACATGTTGATTCCGATCAACAAAGTCGGCAACAAGCTTACGGTCGCAATGGTTGACCCGCTCAACATCATCGCTATCGACGACATTCAGCTGATGACCGGCCTGATGGTCAAACCGGTTGTCGCGACGCATACCGACATCAATAAGGCCCTCCAGGATGCCTACGGCGACGTAGCCCAGAAGGACAAACTGATGGATGACCTTGAAGATATCGGGCATGCCGACGAAGAAAACCTCGATGGCCTCGGGGAACTCGGCGAAAACGATGCTCCGATCATCCGTCTCTGCAACCTGGTAATTTCGCAGGCAGTACAGAACGGCGTTTCAGATATTCATATCGAACCCTTTGAAAAAGAATTGCGCATCAGATACCGCCAGGACGGCATGATGTTCACGGCGATGAACCCGCCGAAGAAGGCTACCGCCGCCATCACCTCCCGTATCAAGATCATGTCGTCGCTGAACATCGCAGAAAAGCGTCTGCCCCAGGACGGTCGTATCAAAATCAAGGTTACGAACCGCATGATTGACCTGCGCGTATCGGTTTTGCCGGTAATCTGGGGCGAGAAAATCGTAATGCGAATTCTTGACCAGACCTCTTTGAAGGTTAACCTTGAAGACCTTGGGTTTGAACCGAAGACTCTTGAGCGCTTCAAATCAGGGATTGCATCCCCATACGGCATCATTCTGGTAACTGGCCCAACCGGTTCGGGTAAAACCACGACCCTTTATTCGGCACTGACTTCGGTCAACTCGATCGACACGAACGTCATGACCGCTGAAGACCCGGTTGAGTATATGTTGCATGGCGTTAACCAGGTTCAGTGCAAACCTGAAATCGGTTTAACCTTCGCTGCGGCGCTGCGCTCTTTCCTTCGCCAGGACCCAGACGTCATCATGGTCGGCGAAATTCGTGACTTTGAAACCGCCGAAATCGCCATCAAGGCTTCGATGACAGGCCATCTGGTTCTTTCGACGCTGCACACCAACGACGCCCCGGGCACCATCGGTCGTATCGTAAACATGGGCATTGAGCCATTCATGGTAACTACCTCGGTAATTCTGGTTCAGGCTCAGCGTCTGGTTCGCAAAATCTGCAAAGACTGCAAATTTGAAATTAAGCCGAGAGCTGAGCAGATAAGCCAGTTCGGCATCACCCCTGAACTGATACGCCGCATTGACCTGCCGCATATAAACGAAAAGAACATGCTTTTCTATAAGGGCAAAGGTTGCGAATCATGCAATAACTCTGGCAGCCGTGGTCGTATCGGGGTTTACGAAGTAATGATGATGTCGGAACGCCTCAGAGATATCATTTTGAACGGCGGTTCGACAGACGATATTCGTCGTCAGGCTATTGAAGAAGGCATGTTGTCTCTGCGCGAGTCTGCTATGCGCAAGGCACTTACCGGCATGACCTCGCTCGAAGAAGTCGTTCGCGTTACCATGGGCGAACACTGATCAGGCCTGCAATGGCGGCTACCAGTTTCCATGGTTGCAGTTAAAGATATATATAATGATTAAGGAGCGCGGCGATGTTTGTCCTGAACGATCTGCTGAATCTGGTTATTGAAAACGGTGCATCCGACCTTCATATAACCGTGGGTACTCCTCCGGTTATTCGCGTTGATGGCGAACTGATTCAAACGGACCTTGATGTTCTCACCCCCATGGACACAAGATCCTTGATTTATAACATGCTCACTGCCGAGCAACAGAAAGAATTTGAAGAAAATTTTGAACTGGACCTTTCATACTCGGTGCACGGTTTCGGGCGTTTTCGCGTTAACGTGTACAAGCAGCGCGGTTGTATCGGGGCTGCCTTCCGCATCATTCCGACCAAGATTCCGACTCTTGAAGAACTGCGTCTGCCCGAAAAATTGCGTGATTTCACACGAATGCGCAAAGGCCTGGTTCTGTTCACCGGCCCGACCGGTTCAGGCAAATCGACTTCGCTGGCCTGCCTGATCAATATCATTAACGAAACCCGACGCTGCCACATCATGACCATTGAAGATCCGATTGAATATCTTCATTATCACAAACGCTCAGTGATCAATCAGCGCGAACTGCACATTGACACCAAATCATTCGACGAAGCTCTCAGGCGCGTTCTACGCGAAGACCCTGACGTTATTCTCGTCGGCGAAATGCGTGACCTTGAAACCGTTTCAGCAGCCTGCACCATGGCAGAAACCGGCCATCTGGTTTTCGGCACCCTGCATACTACCGACGCTGCACAGACGGTCAACCGCATTATCGATATGTTTCCGCCACATCAGCAGGGTCAGATTCGCTCGCAGCTGTCGTTCGTTCTGCGGGCCGTTGTTGCCCAGCAGCTTCTGCCAGTGGCCAGCGGCAAAGGTCGCGTTGTCTGCAACGAAATTCTGGTCGGCAACCCGGCAGTCGCCAACTGTATCCGCGAACAGAAAATTTCGGGCCTGTACACAGTCATGCAGACCAGCCACGAAGAAGGCATGCTGACCTTCGAAATGTCATTGCGTGATCTGTATCTGCGCGGTGACATCACCCTCGAAGAAGCCATGGTGCACACCATGCACCCCAAAGAACTCGAAAGAATGCTCAAGAGCGCCTGAACCGGCGTTCCTTCAAGCTGACAGAGGTTCGTTGTTTTGTCTGATTTTGAATCATGGTATGCAATGCTCGACAACGGCACCTTGACTATCGGGTTTGCCTGTTTCTGCCTTCTGGTTACTCTCACACACCTCGGCTGCAAAATCCGCCTGCAAAACAGAGTTTTGCAGGCGGTTCTGCGTATTACCGTCATAATTACAGCTTTTGGCATTGCCTGGTATGTTCTGCCATTTTTCACGGGCAAAGCTTACGCCACCATGGCCCATAAGATTGCTAACCGCCCCTTCGCCGGTGAACAGCAACTGCGGCAGGCCAGCGATTATTTTTCGCGTGCTCTTGCTGATGGTTACTGGAACAACGCCCTGTTGCGCGACTATTCAGTCAGTCTGGTTCGGCTTGGCGAGGGTCAGAAAGCGGTCGATATAATGATTCAAGGGCCATGGCAGGCTGAAACCAACCCCGAATTGATGGTTCCGTTGAGTCGGGCCCTGCTGGCCGCCGGAAATTATGAGCGTGCTATTGTAATTGCTGGCCAGGCGATGCAGACAGCCGATGAATTCACGAGATTCTGGGCGATCAGAACGATTGCCGAGGCTCATATTGCCAACAACCGCCCTGAAGCGGCTGCCACTTTTCTTGAAAACTGCCTGGCAGGCATCAACGATACCGCAACTCAAGAATTACTCAAACACCGGATCATCCAGATCCGCCAGGGGAAAAAATGGCTGGAAACTCAATAGACAGCGCGAACGAGCAAACGGATCAACCAGTCGCCAGTTCTCTCTTGCGGCGGGTTTTAAGTCGATTGAAACCTGAAGAGGCGGTTTATCTGATCTTTTTTCTGATTCTGGCGGTCATTTCACTCACCGAGGGCGAATCACACATTCATCTTGCCCAGGATCGCCTTGGCTACACATTCTTGGCGATCGGCGCGGGTATCATCACCTTCAGGGTGAACCGTCTGCTGTATTGCAGCCACGGTATTCCGTTTAATGAGCTGGCCGAAGAAGGTCGCCGCAGTCTGCGGATGTTGCGTGACATTTTCAGTGTTCTAATGTGCTGGGCCATGTATGCCAGTCTTAAATCGATTCTGCCCGAATTACCGCTTCTTGATGACTGGCTGATACGTGCCGACCGCCTCATCTTTGGTTTTGACCCGGTAATCGCTCTCGAAAGTTATATCAAACCCTGGTTGACCCACTTTATGGTCGTGAATTACGCCCTGCTTTTCGCTTATATCCCGGCAGTATTTCTGCTGCTGACTGCTAAAGAGCGCCGGCGTGGGCTGCGTGATTTTTTGCTCGGCCTGATTCTTGCTTCATTTTTTGGTTATCTTGGCTATCTGGCGGTGCCGGCGATCGGCCCGCAATACACCCAGGCTGATCAGTTCAAGGTTGCTCTCTGGCAAAAGGAAACCCGCCTGGCCGAAGACATTCTGCTGTTAATCGATTTGAACCGGGTTAAACGCGATTGTTTTCCGTCGATGCATGTCTGTCTGGCAAGCATCTGTCTGCTCTACGCCTGGCGCTACAGCAGAAAGCTTTTCTGGCTGCTTCTGCCCGCAACTCTCTGCCTGATTTTTTCAACTGTTTATCTGAGGTATCATTATGTTATCGATGTTTTTGCCGGTCTGGCGCTTGCCATGGCGGTATTCCTGTCGACCCCGAAACTGCTCAACTGGTGGGAAAGCCACATCGGCCCACTAGAATCAGCCTGAGAAGCGACCAATAAATGAAAAGCCCTGTTAATGGTGGCGGCAACCTGTTGTATCGGCATTTTTTTACTCTGCTGATCATGCTGTTCGGCGTCAGGGTATTTCAAATACTGCTAAATTTCAGGTCTGAATTTGGTGGTCTTTTCAGGCCTATGCCATTAGCTTCAGCTTATACTGGCATTATCATTGGGGTAGGCGCGATGGTTCTGCTGATCATGGCAGTCTGCCACAGTAAGGCACTCAGCGACCGCCTGCAAAACAGGCTGCTGCTGTTCTTATTTTTTGAATACCTGTTGATCGGCCTGCTTCACAATAAAGTTGGGCAAAGAAGCTTCATCTGCGAAATCATCGACGGCAATCTGCCTTTTGACGAGCTTTTAAGCCTGTATGCCGTCGATTTTTTCTTCGAACCGCCCTACTATTTCTGGGGGCTTGCCTGGCTGGCCGGCAGTTATAGACTGGCGGCGGCAACGGCCCGCAAACATCTGCTGCCGGTGGTCTGGGCGCCGGTGCTGTTGCCGATCACCCTGGGCACAAACGCTTTTCCGGCAGTATTTGCGGTGGCCGCCACTCTGGCTGCCGTTGTATGCAGCAAGTGGTGCCAAAAACATTCAGCCAGTGCTGTTATGTGGTTCTGGGCCATCAGTCAACTTGCCCTGCTGGCCTGGCTTAATCACAGTGCAGTCATCTACCGCACTTCCTGGCTGGTAACTCTCTTGTTTTTTCCGTTGATCTGGCTGCCGGCGCTGCTGCTCAATCATCAACTGAGCCGCGAAAGAACCGGGGCGGCGAACGCGGTTACCTGGCTGCTGCCAGCCTTTTGCAATCTGACCTATGCCGTGGTTTTGACCCATGTGCCCCTCGCCGACAACCTTTTTAACCTCTGGTTCAGTATCACTTCGCTGCATTTTGCCTTCTGGAGCCTGGTGCCGGCAATTGCACTTCTGGTGACGGCTTTGGCCGCAGGGCATCTCGTCTGCCGGCTCAGGGTGCCGGTTTTTTTAGCATTAGCGGCGCCGCTGCTCTGTTTTTATCTGATTGACGGGCTGGTAATGTTCAAAATCGGTCTCAGACTGACATTCAACACATTTGACTGGATTCTTGGCCTGAGCCATTTTGCCAGTCTGGCCACAACCATTAGTTCGACCAGAGATGCCTGGCCCTTGCTACTGGTAATTTCGGCATTGCCCCTGTCGTATCTGCTGGTCTTCAGGTTTTCAAGCGGAACGACTGCCGTCTATCGACTAAGCCCGCTGCTGATAACCGCTGCAGCTGCATCGCTGGCCTGGCAAGCCTTCGGAATTGTGCCAACCGGACTTTTTAAAGACCCGGCCAGAATGTTTCTGGCTTCAATACCAGGGTTGTCATTTGAAAAATCTGACAAAAGAACTCTGCCAGAGCTGACGCGGGGTTTTGCTGACTGTGGCATGCCGAGGCTGAAACCTGCCCCAGCAGCAACTGACCGGCAAGCGCCTGCGAAGCAGATTCGCAATCTGGTTCTGATCATGCTTGAATCGACAAGCAACCGCTATATATCGCTGTTTGGGCATAACGAATCAACCTGGCCGCAACTGGCTGATTTTAAAAATCGCATGGAAATCTTTCCATTTTTCTTTTCGTGCTTTCCAGAAACCTCTAATGCTGATTTTACGATCATGAGCGGTCTTTACCCGCCAAATTTTCTACTGCTCAGACAGAAGCCTGACCTGCCTCTGACACTGCTCGTCGATCATTTTAAAAGAGCGGGTTATGACTGCAGCATGTTTCTTTCGGGTTTTCTTGGCGATACCGGCAAATCTGCATTTTACAAATCGCATGGTTTCGACCGCATGTTCGACGCCCTCAACATGCCGGGGGCGGGGCGTGAAGAAGGCTGGATATGGGGTGTAAAAGAGCATCACGTTGTAAGTCAGGTAAATGAGCAGATCAGCAAGATGGCGGCAGCACCAGAAAAGCCATTTTTCATTTATTACCGCATGCTTTACCCGCACGCGCCTTTTCAGAGTATCAGCGGTGCCGCGCCGGTTTTCAACGAAGACGGCCATCAGCAAGGCAATATGGTTGGGCGTTTTAAAAACTGCCTGCTCTACCAGGACAGCGAAATCGCCCGACTGATCAGGCATCTAGACGCATCAACCGTCGGCAGTTCGACCGCCGTTATGATCGTTGCCGACCATGGCACCATGCTTGGCGAAAGCGGCCGCCTCGGTCATGGCTGGAGCCTCGACCCCTGGCTGACCAATGTGCCGATGTTGTTGATCAGGCCTGAAGCCACCGGTTTTCTCGTTAACAGTCGGCCTGGCTCGCAAATTGATATTCTGCCAACTGCTCTGGCCCTAACCGGGCTGCCGCAGCCAACGATGGGGTTTTGTCAGGGTCTGAATCTTCTGGCGACTGATGAAAGCGTGGGCAAAGAGGTAATGGCACGTAATATTTTTTTGAGTTCCATGAGTCAGGCGGCGATTGTTGATCGAGAATTATATTACTGGTTTGCCGAAGACGAGAACGAAGCTCCAAGGGCTTTCAGGTTTTCCTGGGAGAATGAGGGGGTTCGATGGGTTCCTGAATTAAATGTTACCAGCGCAACCTTCGGCATTCGCAGGCAGCAGGCAGGGGAGTTCCAGAAACTGCAGAAATCGCTGCTGTTCAACATGGAGCATTACCTGCGGGATCAGGACTGAAGATTGCAGAAGCATTGTTGAATCCTGCAAAAGCAAATATGCGTCGATTCAACGGCCCGGCCGATCACCCCCCGCGCAGAACCGTTGTAGAATATGGTTGCTGACCGGCCGTATTTGGGGTACATTTCGAGCATGGAAAAATTTCTCGGGCGGATTGGAGCAATCTGGCGTGATTTGAAAGGGCCGGCGGTCGTTGTTTTGCTGGCGATTTTTTCGATCAGGCTGTTTTCGGTGCTCATCAATCTTCGCACTCATCTTGGTGAACTGTGGCGCCCGAGAATCTACGAACCCGAATGGGGCCAGGCATTGATGGCCCTGGTTTTTCTGCCGGTGATCTTGCTTCTGCATAGGGCCTTTGC
The DNA here is from genome assembly GCA_035352635.1 of Candidatus Rifleibacterium sp. Taxonomy (GTDB): domain Bacteria; phylum Muiribacteriota; class Ozemobacteria; order Ozemobacterales; family Ozemobacteraceae; genus Rifleibacterium. The sequence continues at coordinate 42,670 of DAOPYA010000007.1, read as the reverse complement.
GCGTCTTTCGACCGGTATTCAGAACCGCTACCTCGTTCTGCATTTTCTGACCTGGCTGAGCATGGTTTTGTTCAACAACCTTTCTGATCGCAGCACCTATCTTTATCATCTTTTTGAAGGTCGTATCGACGGCGAAATACTGCAAAGCCTGCTGGTCATGGATACATTTTTTCAGGCGCCCGGCATTTTCTGGGGTTTCTGCTGGCTGGCCCTGTCGTTGTGGGTGGCCATTAAAACCGGTCAGCGGCGCTGGTTGCCGTTGCTCTGGGCATTGCCGTTTGCCGGCGTAACCTTCTATCAGAACAATCTGCTGCTGGTTTTTTTCAGCGCTTCGGCGGTGGCCGGCATTTGCTGCCACTTGCTGCGCCCCCAGACTTCAGCAAAAAAAGTGTATCTGTTTCAGGGTATCGCCATGGCGTTGATTCTGGTTTTTCTTGACCAGAGCCCGATCATCTATCGCAGTTCATGGCTATCGGCAGTTCTGCTGCTGCCAGTCTGCTGGCTGCCGGGTTACTGGTTCATCAGAAGTTGTGAAGCTGATAACAGCGATTCGGCTCGGGCAATAACCTGGCTGGTGCCGTTGCTGGCCGGCACCCTGTTGAGTCAGGTTCTCTACAATGCCCCTCTAGGCAAAAGCCTTTTCAGTTTCTGGTTTTTTATTGTTTCTTTCAACCACGCAGCGCCGGCAATACCGTTGATTCTTGCAATTATTGCCACAGCGGCACTTGCCGGCAGACTGGCGCAATGGCTGATGCGCCCGGTGTTCGCGCTGGGCGGCATCATGGCGGTGCTGCTGTATCTGATTGACGGTGGTCTGCTTTATCAAAACGGCATGCGCCTGACCTATGGCGCCCTCGGCTGGTTTTTCAGCCAGCAAAGTCTGGCGGTGATTCTTAAAACGATCGGCAGCGTTCTTGACTGGAAACTCGCAGCGGTGATGCTCGGTCTGCCATTTGCGTTGCGAGTTCTTTATCTGGCCGTTAAGGCCAGAGAGAAGTCAGAGAAGCAACTCCTGTCGGGCACGGTTGTCTACATTCTGGTAAGCGCACAACTCGCCTTGATCGGCTATCAGCTGGCAACCGATTACCCAACCCTTCTTGTCGATTCGGGCCGGGTTTTTATGGCGTCATTACCGGCACCAGCGTTTATGCGGCCTGAGAAGCTCCCGACGGCTGACCTTATAAATGGCTTTGCGACCTGCCGAATCTCGGTGGCGCCCAACACCGCCTCAGCATCAGTCTCCGCGCCTTCAAGCGAGTTAAAAAACATCATCATCATCATGCTCGAATCGACGAGCACCAGATACCTGTCATTGTTCGGGTACCCCGAAAAAACGTGGCCGCAGCTTGAGCGTCTGAGCGACCGCACCGAGATTTTTCCATTTTTCTTCTCCTGTTTTCCGGAATCGGCAAGCGCTGACTTCGCGGTTTTGAGCGGCCTTTACGCTCCCGACCATATTTTTCTCGGCAATTCAGGTGGTTTCAACCACCCCACGCTCATCGAGAAGCTCTCTGAGGCAGGCTATGATTGTTCGATGTTTTTATCGGGTTTTATCGGTGACACCGGCTGGAAATCGCTGTTTCAGCCGCGCGGCTTCGCCCGGCTTTATGATGCTGTTTCTTTGCCGGGCACCAGTCGCAGCGATGGCTGGGTCTGGGGCATAAAAGAACACGTGGCGGTCGAGCGCATCGGCAGGCTGCTGCGCGAGAAAGCGGCTGCTCCAGAGAAACCCTTTCTGATCTACTATCGCATGGTTTTTCCTCACTCACCTTTTGATCGGGTTACTGATGACCCGGCGGTTTTTCCGGAAGATGATTACTACAAGGGCAGCTGGGCGGGCCGTTTTAAGAACTGCCTGCTCTATCAAGACGCCCAGATTGCGGGGTTGATCAATCAGGTAGAACAATGCGGTCTGCGTGATAAAACTATTTTTGTAATTGTGGGCGACCACGGCACCATGCTCGGAGAGAACGGATTGAACGGTCACGGCTGGAATCTCGCCCCCGAACTGGCCAATGTGCCACTCGCTATCATCAGGCCGCAGAGCAGCGGCTTTAAAATAAACAATCAGGCTGGTTCGCAGGCCGACTTGCAGCCGACCATTCTTGAACTGGCCGGAGTTTTTAACAGCCGGCCATCGTTTGTGCAGGGCAAAAGCCTGTTGCGAGCGCGCCCGGCTTCCGAGAGCATTTATCTGTCTTCGCTGATACACAAGGCGGTTGTCGAAGACGGGCACTATTTTCTATTTCCGCTCGAGAAATCAGCGGATGCCATGGTTTTTAGAATGAACGCCAACACCTTGAACGGCCGGTTTTCGCAATTAGCAGCCTGGCCACCCGATGATCTCTGGGCAAGATTCAGGCGTATGAAAAAGTTTTTCGGGCTGCAAGGCCAGTTTTTAAATGAAATCGAGTATCATGATCGTGAATATTTCAGGCACTGAACGAGGGTTTTGCCAGGCTGGCGTGCTTACCGCCCTGATGGTTTTCGTAAGCATCTTTTCTTTTTACGCTTTTCACGCTGTTCATCTCGGTTTCATCTACGATGATCGCGAGCAGATACTTGCAGAGAGCCAGAGCCTTGACTTTGCAGAAATGCAACAAATCTTCACCAGACCACATTTTTCGAATAACAGCTATTACAGGCCACTGGCAAGGCTTCTACTCAAATTTCAAGTGGCAGTCTTTGGGAAAGTACCTGGCAATCTGCATCTTTTAAATTGTTTGCTGGCTGCCACAATGGCACTGCTGTTTTTTTTGTTGTTGCAGGCCAGTGTAATGCGTAATAGCCCGAGTTTGGGGTTATTCGCTTTATTTGTCGGTTTGCACCCGGTGGTTTCATCATGCGTTTATATGATTTCGGGGCAGGAGGCTCTGCTGGCGGTCGTATTCATGCTTCTGGCCACATGGTTTTTCAGCGTCGGCCGGGTAAAACTGGCAGGTCTGACTGCTCTGGCGGGTATGTTATGCCGCGAGAACGCGTTGATGATCGTTCCCTTTTTGACTTTATTCGGAACGAGTTCAGAGAAGGTCAACCCGGATGTTGAGCCATCGGTTGACCTGGCAGAGGGTGAAGCAAAGTTTAACACTCGCCGTTCTGAATCGAAGCGAAGCCAGTTCATGCAGGTTCTGCCGCTTTGGGTTGCGGTGCTTGTCTATAGCGTGGCCCGCATGGCTGTGCTGAGCGGCAGCAGCGCTGCGACACTGGTGGCCGAACCGGCCAAGCCGGTAATGGCCTTTCTTTATCTGCTGCAGACGGTTTTATTGCCTGATTACGATCTTGTCTATGAGCCATCAGAGTCGGCGTGGCTGTCGGCCAGAACGCTGGTGGCTGCGATTTTGCTGGTTGTCGGGCTATTCAAGTTAATGCGCGGTTCTGAAAGGGTTAAAGCGTTGCCGCTGATTGCCTGGGTCTTTTTCATGTTTCTGCCGACGGCTAATCTTCTGCAACAGCAGACGGCTTATGATGAACGACACAATCTGGTTGCCCTGCCGGGCTTTGCGGGGTTATGCTGGGTGATGATCGCTTCCCTCAGGTGGTTGAAACCCGGTAAGCTCATCGCATTGCTTCTGGCTGGCACCCTTGTCTTCGGCTTCATCAGTCACAATCGCGCCCGTTTTTTTGCAGATGATTACCAGTTTGCAACACGGTGGCTGCAAACTGACCCTGAAGCCGGGGAAGCCTGGGCAATCATGGGTACCCTGCTGCGAGATAATGGTCAGCATAATACGGCCCGGCAATTTTTCGAGCAGGCAATCAGGTTCAGGCCTGGGATGGCCAGCGCTTATGACAATCTGGGGGCATTGCTGGGCGAAAGCGGTAAGCACCTTGAGGCAGCCAGATATTTTCGGCAGGCAGCAACCCTCGACCCCCGCAACTGGTATTACAGGTACAACCTTGGAGTCAGTCTGGTCGAAACCGGTCATTTTTATGAGGCTCACACCCAGTTCTGCCTGGCGGCAATGTACAATTTCGACGGCGGCGAAGGCGGGCACAAACTGCTACCAGAGCTGACTGGCGTTTGGTACAATATTTTCCGCTGGCGTTACTCATTGACAAATCCGATATTTTAGTTTAGTATTAGGTTGACCGAAGTTCTAATTTATTTTTTTTATGGAAGGAGCCCTATTATGAACCGCAAAGGCTTTACGTTGATTGAACTTATGATCGTTATTGCTATTATTGGTATTCTGGCCGCCATTGCTATCCCGAACTTCCGCAAGGCACGCGAACAGGCCCGTGAAAAGGCATGCTACGCCAACATGAGAGTTATCCTTGGTGCCGTTGAAATGTACAACATGGATAACACCAGCATGATGTCTGCACTGGCAGATGGCGACGCAACAGGTTCATCCGGTTCACTCGTATCCGGCAAGTATCTGAAGAGCCCGGTTAACAGACCTGAAATGAGCTGCACTTATTCTGGCGCTGCTATTGATGGTACTGGTCTTATCAGCTGCGGCGTGCACGGCACTATTGAAGGTTCCGGTAGCTGATTGTTTCTGTTCTCAAAAAAGAGCGACGCAAGTCGCTCTTTTTTTTTGCCCGCAAATGTTGTAGACTCAGGCAACATCAACAAAGGAACGATCTTCGATGCCCGAAAATGAGGCGCTGCACCTGTTACTGACGGTCTTTTACACTGTTTTTGGCAGTCTGCTGGGCAGTTTCAGCAATGTGGTCATTCTGCGCATGGCCATCGAAAAATCCGTAATTTTTCCGCCCTCAGCCTGCCCAAGCTGCAATCATCAGTTGCATGCCAGCGATCTTTTTCCGGTTTTCAGCTGGTTGTTTTTGCGTGGTCGCTGTCGCTACTGCCAGGCACCCATTTCGTGTCAGTACCCGCTGGTTGAAGCATCGATTGCCGCGATTGTGGGCATCAGTTTTTACAACCTGGGGCTGGGCGGTGATTTTGTCGTAACCGCGGCGCGAATGGTTATCTGGTTCATTGCGGCGGTGATTTTTTTACGCAACGAGGTTCATAAGCCAGGCCCTTTTTTCTGGGCCATATTTTTCTTTGTGCTGCTAAATTTTCCGGTTGGGGGCTGCCCGTTTATCAATCGAGACATGCTGATAGTGCCGTTCATCGCGGCAATCATCGGGGTAATCGCCAGCATCAGGAACCAGGCCGGCGAAGGTATGAAATGGGGCGGGTTGGCGTTTTTGGCTTTATTCAGTCTGCTACAGCGTTTCGGGTTCTACCCTGCCCTGCCGCTGCTGGTGGTGGCATTGGTGCATCTTTCTGAAAAACACCGGCGAGCGGCCAGGGTCGCCTTTTTTGCCATGCAGGTATTAGCGATTGCCCTGACTATCAGAGTTTTTTAAGCTAAGCAGCCTTGTGACGAATATAGTATTCGGCTTCGCGGGCGTAATTTGAATCAGGTGCCAGTTCGGTGATGCGCCGGAAACGGTCAAGACTGGCCGGCATTTTGAGTTTTCTTTCGAGTTCACCAAGTCGCAGCAGAATCGAAGGGGTTTCTCGGCCCAGTTCGATGACGCGCAAAAGGGCCTTCTGCTCGGCATCGGCATCGGCCATGCGATTATAAACCCCGGCCAGACCAACAAAGGCTTCGGCACAGTTTTCGCTGATCATCAGGGTGCGTTGGAATTCTTCTATAGCGGCTTTGAAGTTGCCACGGGCTGAATAGAGTTCTCCGAGCAGGCGATGGCCGTCGAGATGCCCGGGAAACTGGCGAAACAGGTTTTCGAGAACCTTCTCACCCCTGTCGTAATCGGCAATTTTGAGGTACATTTCGGCGGTTTTTACCAGGAATTCAGGCCTGTCAGCGGCAAGACCCGCGAGATGCCGGTAGGTTTCGACGGCCTGATCGTATTCTTCGGCGGCTTCATAAATTTCAGCAAGACATTTCCAGTAAGAAACGTTCAATTCATCGAGAGCGACCAGTTTTTCCATGGCCACGATCGCCTGATCGAAATCGGCCATACGATAATGGCACTGGGCGGTAAGATACATGGCGCGGTGCTGAAGGTCGGTTTTTCGCAATGACATACGAAAATGCGTGATAGCCATGGCATATTTGCGCTGGCGATAGAGGCAGCTGGCCAGGTTGAAGTGCGCGTCAAAGGCGCCCGGGTTCCCGCTGATAATCTGGCGAAAGCATGCCATTGCTTCATTGAGATCTTCCTGTTTCATCAAGAGAGTACCAAGGGCAAAGCTGGCTGTTTCATGATCAGGGTGGGTCGACAGAACGAGGCGGTATTGGGCTATGGCACCATTTAAATCGCCATAGCGGCGCAGTTGTTCGGCCAGGGTCAGCCTGACTTCTATTTTTTCGGGGGAAGCGTTGGCAGCGAGCATCATGAAAGAAATCTGCCGGCCAATTTCACCGGTTCCTTCGTATAGACGGGCATAAGTAATGAAGGCCGCTGCAAACCCGGGTTTAAGTTCAAGGGCGCGGTCGAGATGGAATCGCGCATCGTTGAAGGCTGACATTCTTATCAGGCAGCCGGCCAGTTCGACAATTATCTGAACGTTATCAGGGTCGGTTTTGAGAATTCTTTCGAAAGTGGCGGCGGCGTTGCTGTTATCGCTATTGCGAACATATAGACGAGCCAGACGCAGCATCAACTCGATGTCTTCAGGATTCTGCCGGCTTTGCTGTTCAAGCTGACCGAGCAGCCCATTGAGTTCTTTCGGGCTTTCAAGCATTTTATCTGCCTCAAATTTCTATTTTTTGAGGCTCTGAACTTCTTTGACCAGCGATTTTTTATCAGCGGCGGCGAAAAAGGCAGAGCCCATTACTAATACATCGGCACCTGCCGCACAAATCTTTTGCGCATTCTGCAAAGAAATGCCACCATCGACCTGAATCATGGTCTTCAGCTGCAATGCATCTATCATCTGCCGGAGACTGCGAATTTTATCAAGCATGGGTTCGATGAACTTCTGGCCCCCAAAACCCGGGTTAACGCTCATGATGAGCACCTGGTCGCATTCTTTAAGAAGGAATTCAATTGAACAAAGGGGTGTCTGGGGGTTAAGCGTAATGCCTGATGCGAGGCCCATTTCGCGCACCATGCTCAGATAGCGGTGGGCATGCGTGCAGGCTTCGACATGAAAAGTAATGCGGTCGGCGCCGGCATCGCGCCATGCTTCCAGCCAGCGTTCTGGCTGCTCTATCATCAGATGGACGTCGAAAGGCAGGCGACTGTGCTTTTTGCAGGCCTTGATGATGGGTGGGCCAAAGGTCAGATTTGGCACGAAATGGCCATCCATGACATCGATATGAACCCAGTCGGCTCCTGAATCTTCGAGAGCCTTGAGTTCATCGGCGAGGTGTGCGAAGTCAGCCGAAAGTATTGAAGGTGCGATGAGGGTTCTGCTGGTCATGCTCTCACCAGAAAAGAATCAGAAATACCATGGCTGTCAGGCAGATGCCCATAAAAAGAACCGGGTTATACAGCCAATGTTTTTCGTCATTGCCCTGCCAGTTCGCGGGGGCAGTCGGCTGGTCGGCTTGATCAGCCGCGGCCGGCTTAACCAGGCGCAGATGGCGTTTTGACTGGTTTTTCATCGGCTCATCGGTTGCTTCGGGGCCGTCAAAGCCATCTTTGCCTGAATTATCAACCACCAGAGCGAGGTTGCCTTCAATAGCGGTATCTGCGAAACCTGGCGCCTGCTGATCAGCCGAGGCGTCAGCAGAACGATTGATGCTGACGATCGCTGCCCTGGCAGGGGCTGCCGCCGGTTTAGGCATGGCAACAACTGGCGGCATTGAAGTATTGACGTTCGACATGCGGCCATTGAGGGCATCAACAACCTGTGAAGCCATAGACATCTGCTTGACGCGGTTGCGAATATTGGTTTCTCTGAGGGTTCCTGAGAGGTCGGCCAGGGATTTCAAAAATTCTTCGTGGCTGTTGAAGCGTTTATCGAGTTCACGGGTCAGGGTTCTTCTGACGAATTCGACAATTTTGCCTACCTGCAGTGGTGAAATCTCGGGGTGGCGTATGCGCAGGAGTTTTTCGAGTTTCATATCCCATAGTTCATTGATGCCGCCGCGCTGGCGAATTGGGGATTCACCGGCGAGCAGCTCAAAGAAGGTCGAGCCGAGGAAATACAGGTCAGAATGCACGCCCGAGCCTTCGCTCCGGGAGGTTTTCACCGCAAGTTTCAGGCGGGGATGTGTGAATGAGAGAACACTCAGGCGCCCGTCGGTGCGGCGCAGAACATTTGAAAGTTTGATTGTACGGTATTCAACTTTCTGGTCACAGGCGTATTGCAACACGGTTGCCATATCTTGAATAATGGCAATACAGTCATTGAGAGGCAAAATATTTTCGCGAATGAGGGCGTGCAGGTCTTTGCCCTCGACAATCGGCGAAACGACAAATGGCCGGTCATCGAACATATCAACGTCGAGAACTTCTGCGATGAGGGGGTGTGAAAGGCTGGCGAACGATTTAATTTCGTCGCTGAAGCCACGCACCCGGTCAGGGATTGCGGCCATCTGCTCTTTGAGAATCTTGACCACGACTCGGGTGCCGGTGGCAACTTCGAGAGCCGAATACACTTCATACATGTGGCTCTCAGAGAACGCGGCCTCGATTTTGTATTTGCCGTTAATTATTTCACCAATCATTTCCTGCCTCCAGACTGAACTGCCATGGTTATGGCTCGACTCTGCGTTCTTCAACCGGAACATCATTTATATAAATCTGTACTTTACTATTCGGCACAACCGGCACCTTAACCTTAACAAGTTCGAGAGGTTTATGGGCGCCGGCATACACCTGTTGCCTGCCGTCGGGGGTAATATGAATGAATTTAACTTCTTTTGGCATAAAACCGTCGGGCATTACAAAGCTCATTTCACGATCAACGACCGGAGCCGAGATGCGGGGGGCGGCCTGAACAACTGGCGCGGCGTAGGCGGCTTCGTCGTCGTCTTCGACAATCACCTGCGGGGGTGCCGGGTCGGCGGGGCTTGCGGTCACCGGCGCAACCGCTGGCGTTGCGTTGCCGGCAGGCGTTTTGGGGGCAGGCGGCACGACGGGTTTAACCGGCTGGGCTGCTGCTGTTTCCACTGGGGAAAACACTTCGAATTTTTTCAGGTCGGCTGGAGTGGCAGTGCCTTCGTCGCTACCCGATGAAACGAGCAGGCTGACGACTTCACCGCGGCGCAGCTGCGAATATGGCGATGGGCTGGTAGAAATAATCTGAAATTTTTCGCGGTTGCGGTCAGGTTTTGAAAAAATTCGTCCGAAATTCAGGCCCCAGGCTTTAAGTCGATTCTTTGCATCATCAAGTGAAACCCCTGTGAGGTTTGGCAGAGTGAGCACTTCGGGCTTGCGGCCAAGGCTGATCAGCAGGTCAACATCTTTGTTTACCCCGTATTCTTCAGAAGGCAGGGGCGACTGGCCGACGATGCGGTCAGGGGCAATCTTGTCAGAGAAGAGGTAAGCCCGCTCACCGGTCGATAGCTGGGCATTCATGAGCGAAACATCGACCTCGCGCATGCTGCTGCCAACCAGGTCGGGAACACTGACCTTCTGCAGGCCGAGCGAGATGGAAACCAGCACCTGTTTTCCGGGTTTTACAACGGTTCCGGGTTCGGGGAACTGGGCGATAACGTGATCTTTAGAATATCTGTCATCAAATTTTTCATCACGGCGCACAACTTCAAGGCCAGATGGCTTTGATTTCATGACTTCGACAATGTGCTTGCCCCTGAAGTCTGGAACAATAATGGTTCCGCCACGGTTGAAGAATTCGTTGAGTTTGTTGTAGGCGAAGTAGACGCCACCAACAAGAACGGCAACCAGTATCGACATAAGAATCGACATCTTGATGAGAATCGACAGACACGAATCACTTTTTTTCCTGGTCATCACTTTTTCCTGCAAGCTGGCCACAAGCAGCCAGAATTTCCTGACCTCGTGATTTTCTCACGGTGACAGCAATACCTGCTTTTTTCAGAATTTTGCGAAACTCTTTTTCGTCTTTGTCGGGGGCCGGGGCATAGGGCGAACCCGGGAAATGATTGAAGCGAACGATGTTAACATGCACCAGCAGGCCTTCACAAAAGCTGACCAGGTTCATGGCATCCTGAACCTGATCGTTAACATTTTTGAGCAGCACCACTTCGAGAGTGACTCTGCGGCTGGTTCTTTCGCAGTAATTGCTGATTGCTTCCCGGAGTTTTTCGAGAGGGTAGCGTTTGTTCAACGGCACCAGAATTGTTCGCGAAGCATTGTCGGCGACATGAAGCGAGACAGCGAGGTTAACTTCGCCGGGTCGGTCCATGAGTTCAACGATGCCTTCAACGACGCCTGAAGTGGAAATGGTGATGCGGCGCGTGGCCAGCCCAAGCCCCTGCGGGTCAGTGAGCACATCGATTGCTTCATAAAGTGCGGGGCGATTGAAAAAAGGCTCGCCCATTCCCATGAATACTATATTAGTCGGTTTTTGGCCAGTGCGTTTAACCAGCAGCATGACCTGAAGGATAATTTCGTCAGAGGAAAGACTGCGGTGAAAGCCCATCGAACCGGTTCTGCAGAAAACGCAGCCAACCGAGCAACCAACCTGGGTCGAAAGGCAGAAAGTCAGTGAATCTTCATCGGGAATGGCCACGGCCTCGATGAGTTGGTCATCGCCAAGTTTGACCACAACTTTGCTGGTGCCATCGCGGTCTTGCAGATAACGTTCAACCGGCGGCAGAATCTTCGGAAAAGCTTCTTTGAGCTTTTCACGGTCGGCCAATGACAGGTTGGTCATCTCATCGAATGAAAAAACAAATTTGCGAAAAATCCAGTCGCGCACCTGCTTGGCCCGGAAAGCGGGCATTCCGAGGTCGGCGAGCGTTTTCTGGAATTCGCTGAAGCCACAAGTAAACAAAGAGTTTGCTGTCATTTTCTTCCCCTTCTGACAATACATCGGCAGCCTTCGGCAAACAGCTGAAGAAAAACTGCGGTCAGTTGAGGTTGAACTTGTCTAGCATGTCACCCATCATCTGAACCAGCGTCAACAGCTCTTTGGTGACATTCATATACTGTTTTATATGTGCCAGTTGTTCATTAACCGCGAAGGCCACCCGGCGGGTGCCCTCGGAGGTAATCTTGGTTGCGCCAGAAATGCTTTCAATACTGGCACGCAGCGAGTCAATATTCTGCGACTGCTCTGATGAAGCGGCGCTGATATCCTGAATCATCTTATTGACGTTCAGAACAGAACTCACGATCTTGTCGAGATTATTACCTGCAACGTTGGCGATGTTAACGCCATCCATAACCTTACCGGCACCGCGGTTGATGGTTTCAACGGCCTTACCGGTCTTGAGAAGCATTTCTTTAATCTTTTTGCCGATATCTTCGGCGGCCTCGCCTGATTCTTCGGCGAGTTTGCGCACTTCACCGGCAACGACCGTGAAGCCCTGGCCGTGTTCACCTGCCCTGGCGGCTTCGATCGCGGCATTGAGCGCCAGCAGGTTTGTCTGGTAAGCGATATTGGTGATGGTGTTAACGATTTCACCGATCTGTTTGCCTGCTGAATTGAGGTTTTCGATGTTGTCTTCGAGACCGAGAACTTCATCTTTGATAACGCCCATGGTATCGATAACTTCACTGACGGCCAGCTTGCCTTCGGTGGCAATCGCAGCCGTCTCGGCGCTGTCAGAGGCCGCCTCGTGGGAACGATCGGCGATAGTCTGCGCTGAAGCCGAGACTTCCTGGATGTGCAGGGTCGTCGATTCAAGAGTATTGGCAATATAGTTTGAACTGCGCGAAATTTCTTGAACATCGGTGAAAAACTGTTTGACGTTTTCATCAGAAAAAACCGGCATGGCGGTTAAAGGTTCGAGCTTGCGGCCGAGTTCCTGGGCGATTGAATATGATTCTTGAAGCAGGGTTCTCGCGGTCGAAAGAAAGCTGTCGAATTGAATAGCGCATTCGAGCATATCATTCTGCGAAGATTCGACGTTTTCGTTCTGAAAACTCTTCAGTCGTTCAACCACGTCTTTGATAGGCATTGAGACCTGGTTCATAAAAAACCAGAGAATCACCAGCACGATCGGCACGAAAAACAAGGTGCCCATGTAAAAAATTCGCGAGGCAATTTCGAGGTTTTTAACGCCTTCATCGAGGGTTTCGAGTTCTTTAAGCCTGGTGTTGACAAACTCATCGAGAATTGTGGCTTCTTGCGATTTTATTTCGATTCTGCTGACCGCTTCGTCGATCAGTCGCTGTTTTGCAGCTTTCAGTTCTTCAATCGTCAGTTTTTTGGGCGGCTCGGGCGCGGCATCAGCCTCGGTGGCAGCCTCATCACCGTCAGCAGGCGCGTCGGCATCGGCGGCTGTCGATTTGCTGCCCGAAGCAGTTGCAGCGGCGGGCGTAGCGGCGGCAGTGTCGGCCGCCGGGTCATCGGCAGCAACAGCCGGTTCTGCCGCGTCAGCTGCAGGTGCATCACCGGTAGCAGCGGTATCGGCGGCCGGCTCATCGGCAGCGCCTTCTGCGCCAGGTTCGGCAGCGGGTTCAGCGGCAGGTTCGGCGGCTCCTTCTTCGGGGGCCGGGTCGGCAACCTGAAATTCTTCGAGGCTCATCTTCTCGATATCTTCGAGAACAGGCGTTTCGCCCAGCGCCTTGAGCTGAGAAGAAATGCTTTTGGTGCCGGTTATAACGTTACGCGCCGCGAACATGCCGCGGCAGGCAGAGAATATAACATTGGCGCCGATAACCGGGATCAGAATCAAAATCAGTGTCAGACCCAGTATTTGAAACTGCAGTGTAAGTTTTTTCATGGTTAAGTGCCTGCCGGTGTGGCAGGTCGCATCATTTTATCACAAATACAAGAATTTATCAGCTAAACCTTGATTTTGCCCTGCCGCAGAATTATGGGGGGCACTCTGGAAAAATCAACAACAGTTGAAGGCAGGCCCGGGGGCAGTATGCCGTCGTCGATCAGCCAGTCTATTTCATCTGAAAATTCAGCAGCAATCAGATCAGGGTTATTATCGGAAGGATCTCCGGAGCGGTTGGCACTGGTTGTCAGGATACGGCACGGCAACCTGCCGAGCAACTGCAACAGTGATGGGTGCGCCGGAACCCGGACACCAATGCTGCCGAAGGTGAAAGCGGCGAGCGCCTGATGTTTTGCGGCCGGCAGAACGGCTGTCAAAGCTCCGGGCCAATGTTGCAGCAATTGTGACCTGACACCGGGAGGGGTTTCGATGCCAAGACTGGCCAGGTCGTCGATACAAGACACGAAAAGAATCAGAGGTTTTTGGCTGCTGCGGCTTTTGATGCGATACACCCGATCAACCGCGCTGGTGCTATGAGCCGCCACTGCAAAACCATATAAAGTATCGGTGGGCAGCACTGCCACAGCGCCGTTATCTAGTTCAGCAAAGAACCTGTTTGCCAGTTCGGTGTCTGCCAGAAGTCTGTCAATATTAACCCTGATCATTAAGACCTCACAGTCAGAATCAAATTCGTTCGAGCACCAGGTAGCGCTGGCGCCCACACAGATCATCGCCGGCCAGCAAAAGTTGCCAGCGGCTGGCAGTCAGTTTCAGCAGTTCGGGGCGTTGCCCGTGCCCATGTTCAAAAACAAGCAGGCCGCCCGGAAGAAGAACACGCCAGGCCTCGACCAGAAGTTGTTCGATGAGTTCAATACCGTGCGGCCCGCCGTCGAGAGCCATTTCTGGTTCAAACTTGCTGACTTCGGGCTGCAAATTCGGGATGTCTTCAGAAACAACGTATGGTGGATTAGAAATAATCATGTGCAGTGAAGCATCGGCAAAAGCGCTCAGCAGATCACCCTGCAGCAGGGCCAGGCGGCCTTCAATTTCGCTGAACTTTTTGAGATTACCCTGGGCAAGCGCCAGAGCCTCTGCTGATAAATCAACGAGGAAACCTGCGGCGCCCGGGAAGCGGCGGGCCATGGCGATGCCAAGAATGCCTGTTCCGGTGCCGATATCGGCGAACCGGAAACCTGTTTTAAATGGTCGTTCATCTATAGCCCGGGCCGCTGCCAGAAAGACTTCTTCGGTTTCGGGTCGGGGAATAAGGGCCCCGGGGCCGACCTGCACCTCAAAATCGAGAAAGCCCCATTCGCCCACCAGATATTGCAGGGGTTCATGCTGGCAACGTCTGTGCAGCAGCGACGCGAACTCACGGCAGAACTGGTCGGTGGCAGGGGTTTCCCAAAAACGGAGCAGGCTGCCATTATTAACGCCAAGCACCCTGGCGGCGAGACAGTCGGCATTGAAGGCGGCATCTTCGATCTGGTGGCCGGCAAGCTCGCGCCGGGCATTGAGAATGAGCTGGCGCACCGTCAGAATTGCCATGAGCGCCGGTTATCTTTCTTCCTGGACTTCAGAGAGTTTGCGCAGGTTATCGGCTTCGCCGAGGGCGTTGATGATGTCGTCGAGATCGCCATCGATAATTTCATTGAGGCGGTAAACAGTTAGATTGATGCGGTGGTCAGTCAGGCGTTGCTGCGGGAAATTATAAGTGCGGATGCGCTCTGAGCGGTCGCCGCTGCCGACCTGGCTGCGTCGGTTTTCGGCCCGGGCATTGTCGCGTTGCAGACGGGCATTATCAAGCAATCTGGCCTTGAGAATACGTATGGCTTTTGCCTTGTTCTTGTGCTGACTTTTTTCATCCTGGCAGCTGACGACAATACCCGTCGGCAGATGGGTGACCCGCACCGCCGAATCTGTGGTATTGACGCTCTGTCCGCCCGGCCCAGATGATCTGAAAACGTCGATACGCAATTCATTCTCATCGAAACTGACATCAACATCTTCGGCTTCGGGCAGAACGGCAACGGTCGCCGCCGAGGTGTGAACTCTTCCGGAGGCTTCGGTGGCCGGCACACGCTGCACGCGATGCACACCGCTTTCAAACTTGAGTTTGCCAAAAGCCCCAGAACCCTGAACTGCAAAAACCACTTCTTTGATACCGCCGATACCCGTGTCGCTGATGCTCATCAATTCACATTTCCAGCCCTGGCGTTCGGCAAAACGCGAATACATTCGATAAAGATCAGCGGCGAACAGGGCGGCTTCTTCGCCGCCGGTGCCGGCACGAATTTCAAAAATCGTGTTTTTGCCGTCATCTTCATCTTTCGGCACCAACAGCATCTTTAGCTGCTTTTCGAGTTCTTCAAGCTGCGGCTTCAGCTCAGCTATTTCGAGTTCAGCCATCTCTTTAAGTTCTTTGTCGGTCTCACAGGCCAGCATATGCTCGGCGCCATCGCAACTGCTTCGCAGTTCGCAGAAGCGCGCGTAGGCCTCAACCACCGGCCCAAGTTCAGCCCGGCGTTTTGCCAGTTTCTGAAATTCAGCCTGATTGCTGATGACTTTCGGGTTAGAAAGCTTATCAGTAAGCTCTTTATAATTTTCTTTGACCGACTCCAGCTTATCAAGCACTTTTTAGAGCCTTTCGAGCATTTGCTGGATGAGCTTGAGGAAATACGGCTGTGCAGAAGCAGCAGCGGCAATAACTTCTTCGTGGTTAACGTTTTCGTGGCTTTCGCCAGTGGCCATATCGGTAATGCAGCTGATGCCGAGGATTCTTTTAATGCCCCCATGCACAGCAACAATGACTTCAGGAACCGTAGACATGCCTACTGCATCAGCACCCCAGACTTTAAAAGCACGAAGTTCTGCGGCGGTTTCATAATTCGGGCCACTGACCGCCAGATAGACACCACGTTCAACCGGAGCGCCGATGGCACGACCGACCTGCATAGCCGCATCAACAAGGTCTCTGGTATAAATACCCTGCATTGGCGGGAAACGCGGCCCCATGCTGTCGTCGTTGCGGCCGATCAAAGGATTGCCACCCATGAAATTGATATGATCGGTCATTATCATCAGGTCACCGACCTTGAAGTTGCGATTCAGGCCGCCAGATGCGTTGGTGATGATCAGGTCGTCAATACCCAGGGCAAGCATTACCCGCATCGGAAAGGTGATTTCATGCATGCTGTAGCCTTCATAGAAATGAAACCGACCCTGCATCGCTACGACATTTTTGCCGCCGGCTTCACCGATTACAAGTTTGCCGGCATGCCCCTTAACCGTCGATACCGGGAAATGTGGAATCTGTTCGTAGGGAATAGCGATGGCATTTTTAATTTCGTCAGCAAATTTGCCAAGCCCTGAACCAAGCACCAGGGCAACCTGCGGCCTGACTTTCGTTTTTGTACGGATAAAATCGACGGCCTGCTGAATTTTTGCTTTAATTTCCATTACGGTTTCCTTAATCGGGCAGAATCACGCATCAGATGCGGCAGAGCAGCCTAACACAACCATTATCAGCTTGTCAACGGCACAAAATCACCATACGTCACAGGGGATACCAGCCAAGACGATAAAGAAAAAGATTTCGGAAAGGCAGCATGCGAATCAAGGTCTGAGAAACGCTGGGAGTAAAAAGCAGGGCCTGATAGTGGCTGAGTTCATGCTGATGCGCACCGATCTCGCGGAATATTGCCAGCAAAGGTTCGATGGCTGCCAGATACCTGCCGCTTTCGACAAATATCTCAAAGAGACTTGCCCGGGCGCTGAAATTAAACGACTGCGCCGCGATTACTAACTGCATGTCATCGATTGCACCTGTGTAATCGCCCTGCCGGCGGCGACTCTCGGCTCTCAGATATTGCACATCAACATCGTCTTCATAGCCGAGAGATATAGAAAAATCGTCTTCAGCGCCCCGGAACTTCTTCAGAAAAAGTCGCAGGTAACCCCGATCATTAAGAATATCAGAGCGACCAACGTTATAATAAACGGCCTTATCAAACATTTCTTCGGCGACAGCAGCTTGTCTTAGTGCCATATTGATGCGGCCGAGGCCATGATAGCCACCGTAAAAAGTCGGATACAGCCTGATAATTTCTTCATAATGCGGTGTTGCCTCAGCAAAACGATCCTGAATCAGGAAATGGAGAGCCAGTTGATTTCGGGCAAACCGGTTTTGGGGCTCGATCTTCAGACAACTTTCAAAAAGAGTCTGGGAGTTCTGCCAGAGAAAACTGTGGTTAAACGAAATTACCGCAAGGATCAGAATCAATACCAGAGCCGCCGGCATCGCCAGGTTGCCTTTTTCATATCTGAGAATCCAGTCATCAACAGTCGTGACCAGGGCAATCAGAACCCCCAAAAGCGGAACATACATAAAATGCCAGGCGGCATAAAACTGGTAACCGACTCTTATCAGCCCCGAAAGCGGCAAAATGTGCAGGAAATAAAACAACAGGGCAAAAGCGACCGTTCTGTTTTTTCTGCCTGTATAAATAGCGAATACAATTAAGAGCAGCAGGTAATACGGCCCGGCCGCCAGTCGGCCGACCGTGGCATTATTAATCTCGCAGACCGCCGACAAATTCATCGGCAGCAAAGTTTTGGCAACATAAAGACTCATGCCATAACTGGCAACCTGATAATTGTTTATCGCCTGCTCGGAGTTTGCGATTTCGCCGCCGGCGGCAAAAAGCAGCACCAAAAACAAAGCTGCGGCCACACAAAAAGCGCCGGTTTTCTCAACCAAAAGCCGCGCCGACAGTTTTCTTCTTTTAAGCCAGTCGAGCATCAGCCAGCAGACAGGCAGCAGAAAGGACAACGCCTTTGCCAGGCCTGACAAAGCAACAAAAATCGTTGCCATGGCAAGGTCTTTGCGACTCCCGGAAGCCTGATAATTCACGTAGGCATGCAACGAAGCGAAGTAAAAAAGCCCATAGAGAAGGTTTCGGCGCTCGAGCGCCCAGGCAACCGTTTCGACCTGCATAGGGTGAACGGCCCAGAGCGAGGCAATCACCAGACTGAACAGTGGTCGTTGGGTCAAGGATCGCAACAGCAGAAAAACCAAGCTGGCGGCCGCAAGATGCAACAGCAGATTTACCAGATGCGAGACCGAAGAGTTAAAGCCAAAAAAATTATATTCAAGCCAGAAAGACATGGTGCTCAAAGGGGTAAACTGATTGGCACTGAATGAAGTAAAAATATCTTTAAGCGCCCCCAAGGTAAGGGGCGCCTTGATCAGCGGGTTTCCAAGAATATCGATGTTTTCGTCGTAAAGCACGTAATCGGCATTAATAACCGGAGCATAAGTGACGATCAGCAGCAGCCACAGGGCAAACAGCATATAAGATTGTCTGGCAGCAATACGCTCGATCAACTGTATCATTTCCGCATCCATTCTTTTTGCCAGAAGGCAAACATCAGCAGCGCCCAGAGTCGGTAACCGTTGTCTTTAACCCTTTGGCGGTGGTCATCATAAAGTTTCATAATCGCAGCCGTATCAGGAAAAACCTCTCTAAACGCTTCGGCATGCATACAGTCAAGAAATACTTCAGCCAGGTGCCCTTCAAGCCACATAGATACCGGGCTTCCGAACCCCTCTTTTTTTCGCTTCAGAATTTCAGGGGGCAAAACCGGGGCCAGCTTTTTTCGCAGCAGTGTTTTGCTTTTCAGCAGGCTGAATTTGCGCTTTTCGGGTATGGCAAAGGCAGATTCGACCAGGCGGTAATCAAGAAAGGGTGATCTGACCTCAAGAGTGCTGGCCATGGCAGCCTGATCAACCTTATAAAGAATATCGTCCGCCATCCAGCTCTGCAAATCGACAACCGCCTGCTGTTGCAAAATCGGCAGATGACTTACCCCGGCAAACATTTCTGATACCGTATTCCATGTCTGATGGCCAGAAAGCCCTGCAACGATCTGTGGGCTTAACAGTCGGCGTTTTTCGTCTTCAGTAAAGAGCAGGCGCCAGCAAAAATGGCTCTGTTGGGGAGGAAGATGCGCGAACTCAAGAAACTGCCGGAGTTTGTAATGCAGCGACACCTTGCCGCGGTCAGCCGGTATTAGCGACATTACCCCTGAACCAAGCCGCAGCAGGTTGTTCCAGAATGGCACGGTTCGATACCCGGTCAGAGCGATTGCATCGGCTCGGCGCGTTTCATAACCGGCAAAAAGTTCATCGCCGCCATCACCGCTCAAAACAACTTTCATGCGCCTGGCAGCCAGACTGCACAGCTGAAAAAAGGGCATTACCGAGGTATCTGCGAACGGCTGGTCAAAGTATTTAACCACCAGTTGCAAAAAATCGCTGTCAGGTTCGCAAAAGTAATCGGTCTGGTTGGGCAAACCGAGCTTTGCGGCAAAACGGGCAGCCTCAACCGCTTCATCATAGGACTTTTCGCGAAAACCGATGGTAAAAGTCTGAATATCGCGGTTTTTGCGTGCCGCAATCGCCGTTATAGCTGAAGAATCAATACCAGCGCTCAAAAACGAGCCAACCGGAACATCGCTGATCAGACGGTATTCGATCGCCGAGTCGAGCAAGTCGAGAAGAGCATCTGATTCACGGCAATGGCCTTCAGCAATCCTCTGGCCAAGATTCCAGTAACAGATTTTATTGATTCTTTCAGGGGTAACCTTTAGATAACAGCCTGGTTCAAGCTTTTTGACCCCAGCAAAAATGGTTGAAGATCCGGTGACATAACCCAGCGACAAATAATCTGAAACAGCCTTCCAATCAGTTACCGCAGTAATCTTCGGGTGCCTGAGCACCGCCTTGGCTTCTGATGCAAAAATAAAATCAGAGCCGTCATGCCAGTAATAAAAGGGTTTGACGCCAAGACGATCTCTGACGCAGAAAAGACTTTTTTCGTGCCGGTCGAAAATGGCAAAGGCAAACATGCCGTTCAGGTATTGCAGACAATCGGGCCCGAGTCGCGCCCATAACTCGGTCAGAATTTCGGTATCTGAGGTGGTGTGCGGCGTAAAACCCGCAAGCATGCCCTGCAGTTCACGGTAATTGTATATTTCACCGTTAAAAACCAAAACAAAGCGCCCGTCAGCCGATTTAAACGGTTGATCTGCCCGGGCGGCAAGATCAAGAATCGACAGTCGCTGGTGCCCGAGAGCTACGGGCCTTTCGAGAAAAAAACCATCCGCCTCAGCACCCCGATGCCTGATACTGGCCGCCATGCCCTTGACGACCGCAAAAGGTTCTTCAGCCGAGTTGCCCAAAAAACCGCAGATGCCACACATAATAGCTCAGCGCCACCACTTGAGCAATTTTTGTGCGAGGAAAAACAATTCTGACTCGATGAGCATCCCCGACCAGCCTGATTTAAAACGAAACATGGCCAGCGGTTGATAGAGCTTTGAGGCCAATTTAATCAACGCGTCTTTAAAAGAACCGCTGTTAAGCAGTAACTCAGCTTTATCATCAACAAAATAGGCGGTTACCTGCAACATTCTGATGTATTGTTTCAATTCTTGCGAAAGCCAGGGTGCCGAAACATCTTGTTCAATCTCAGAATTTACCCATTCATCGAGGGTTGCAGGCGACTTATAGCCCATGGTTTTCGCCTTTTCACCAAGTACCGAGCCTGGAACCACCCGAAAAATATTGGGCTGAAAAATAAAACAACGGAAGTTGTCTTTAATCAGTTGCGAAAGAAGCCGGGTGGTCTGGCGAATTTCGGCAACTGTTTCTGAGGGGGTGCCGACGATCCAGTTGTAGGCGGCGATCAATTTTGGGTGCCGGGCGAGTTTTCGATTAATAGCTAGAATATCTTCGACGGTAATTCCCTTTTGAAAAAGGTCAAGAACACGCTGACAACCAGATTCAACGCCGACATGCAGCATCTCGGTTCCAGTTTCACTCAACAATTCAAGGAAACTGTCATCCATGCGTTTAATCTCGTCTACCCGCGCACCTCTGAAGCTCAGCCTGATTTTTATGCCTCTGTCTTTCATTGTGGTGACTATAGCGCGAATGTGTTCAAGGTTAACAAAGGAATCGTCATCATAAAAATAGATGGTGGTCGCCCCGTAGTTGCGCTGCAAAAACTCAATATGATCAACAGTCTCACGGGCGCCTACCGGCGCCCATTTTGGCGAAAAGTCACGATAAAGAGCCGGCGAAATACAAAAGGCACAGTGATAAGGGCAGCCGTAAGCACTGTAAATCGGAAAAATTCGTTCATTTGAGCCAATCTGCCCGTAGACAGAGTAGTCTTCAATCAATTCATAGGGCAGGTCAGTGTAGCCGACATGTTCAAAGCCATGAAATCTGGGGTTGAAATAGTGCTGACCGGCAATCTTAAAGGCCAGACCGGGAATCTGCTTCAGGCACTCAGCATCAGCGGCTTTTCCGGCCAGAAGGGCTTCAGTAAGCAAAGCAGTGGCAGATATACCGCTGCCGGCCACTGCGAAGTCGATGCTGCTGTCGTTCAGACATGATGAGGCATCGACGGTTGGCATTGCACCGCCCCAGACGATCGGGGCAGGCGAACAGGCTCTGATGAAGTTTGAAATTTCTCGGGCATGGGCAGTTGGAAACCCCGCCATCACGGTAAAGCCGACCCAGAGCGGCTGCAAAGCCAGAAGTTTTTTGAGCCGAACTCGCCAGTCGTCTTCAATGACCCTGGCATCAAGAATCTCGACACGCACTGCCAGCTTTTTCAAGGCCGAGGCGATATAAAGAAGACTCAGCGGCAGATGCTGTGAAAATTCGCCAGACAAGCCCATCCGGGGCTGAATTAGAACGACGGTGGCTTGAGTTTCCTGCATTATTTGCGTCTCGACAAGGTATCAACATAAGATTTCCCCATGATGAAGGCAAGAAAGGAAAACCCGATGGTCAAAACGCCTACTCCCAGCGAAAATATGAAGCCAAGAAAAGTATCGCGACCCAGCCGGTTTTTAACCGCTACCAGCGATGCAATACCAGAAATATGCATAAATAAAAGGCCGGCAAAACATTTTATCGGCTGATAAATCAACGACATGCTGATAACCAGAAAAAAGGTTTTGATTGAATCTCGCAGGTGACGGACTTTTGAAACGCCGGTGCGATCACCATACTCAATTGGAATGTATTCGATAAACTGGTCATTGAGAGCAGCAAAAAAGGTCAGCGAAGTCGAAAACGAGAAACCTTTGCTGAAGAGGTGCCCGCCCTTTTCGACAAGTGATTTTTTAAAAATTCTGATGCCGCTGTTGGGGTCGAGAGAGTCATGATTACCAAGGAATTTAAGCATAAGTTTCAAGGTAGTGCGCATCAGACTGACCACACGCGACTGCGAGGTAATCTGCCGCGCACCGATCACCATGTCATAGATATCCATGAGCGGAATCATGCGTCTGAAGATTTCAGGGTTGTAGGTGCTGTCGGCATCAACAATGCCAATGAATGGATACCGGGCCTTTTTGATGCCCAGCAGCAGGGAACGGCCATAGCCATAGTTTTTTGGATGCCTCAATAACAGGCACTTGTCGCCTGGCACATTCTCGGCAGTCTTGTCTGAAGAACCATCATCAACGACGATTATCTCGAAGGACAGGCCCTTGAATGAGGCGAAGACGCCATGGCATTTTTCAACAGTCGCCGCAATGGCATGTTCTTCATTGTAGGCAGGAACGATGATCGAGATTCCCTGTTTTAAGACTTCGCCCGAATTATTCATTGGCCCCTCTTCTGCTTTCAGTGAGCTTTTACTGTAACAGCAAGCTAACATACCTGAAGAATCTAGTCAAACAGGGCCTGGTTCTAACGAGAACTGTTGCTGGTTTTATTGACGACAAATGCAAACTCGACTTCGTCGAAACCACCAACCCAGAAACACCAGAGGCGCGAGCACAGATAGGGTGAGAGGTTGGCAAAAAAATCGATGACTGCACCGGCAACCTGCGCCAAAAAGCAAACTGGCCCTGACATGACCGTTCGCTTGAGATACACCTGGGCGAACCAGCGCAGTCGCATGCCTGCAAGCTGCATGTGCACGCCCTGATAACCACCCTTAAAGGTCGGGTTAAAATACAGGGGAAAGGACACATCAAAACCGCGCTTATGCTGGGCATGGGTAAAACCGCGAGAAAAATGCGGAACCCGCAGCACAATTCTGGCACCATCAGCTGCAATTCGATAAAGTTCGCGCATGACGGCAAAGGGGTCATCAAGATGTTCGAGAAGGTGATCTGCCTCAATCAGCGCGAACTGATTATCGGCAAAAGGGTATGGCAGGAGGTTCAGGTCATGGCAAATATCAGGCCCGGCGCCGGCGACAAAATCAACGTTTACGTAGCCGTCTTTTTTAAACTCGCCACACCCGAGGTTCAGCTTCTGCATAAGATTTTTATGGAGTCGCCACCACAATCCGACCAACCAGGTCAAGGTAACTGCTCTTTGGAAACTGCTGACGCAGCATGGCAAGCACCCGGTCTGCCTCGGGCCGGTTACCCAGCTCGATGAGAATCCTGACGATGTAATAGAGAGCGCCTTCTTGAACAGCCTGGTTAGAAGAGGTTTCGAAAGCCTTTTTAAAACCGAAATAGGCTTTGGTCACCAGCCCCATTGCGTATTCAGAGTAAGCGCTGAGAAATTCATAGCGATCAACCGGAACATTGCGCGGGTCTGGCTTGAACTGCTTGAGAAGCTGCAAAGCCCCCTGGGGATTGCGTTCTTGAATGTAGCATTCGGCGAGCAGATAAGCGGCCCGTTGAAACTCACTGTCTGATAGGCCGCCATAGACGGCGTCGGTGAGCGCCAGGCGTGCCGAAAGAAATTCGCCTTCATCAAAAAATCTGATGCCACGCTGCAGGTTTTCTTGAGAAGCAACCGGCCTGGCATTGTCATACAGGGTCTTTTTGATAAAATCCTGGGCATACTGGTTCATGACTTCTTCGGTCAGGCCATTGAAACAGACCGAGAGTTCCTGGCTCAGATCACCTGATTTCATCAGGCGCTTAACAAAGCGATGCAGAGCACTGCTGCCGAAGCTTTTCAGCAAGAACCTTATTTTAAGGTAATTTTCGACATATTTCTCCAGCGAAATCGGGTTACCATCGATATTTTCATCTTCACCGCCGATTGCGTTAATATCAAACCCACGACGGGTCAGGGCTTTAATGCGTGCCAGGCCCTGGTCGGCGGCATGAACGGCGGTGCCTTCTTTAACCCACATCGGCAGAGAATCATACTCTTTGAGACCCATGGAATCTGCCATGATCGCGTGAGTCATTTCGTGAGTCATCTCTTCGAGCAGGGTAGCCTGGTTATTAATTAGAAAATCAAGATCGATATAAATATAATGAACGATGGTGCGGTTGGCGGTGCGCACTGACTGGCGTTTGCCCCGCAGTCTGAAACCCTTGTAGGTAAGGTTGTCAGAAAACATCACAACCACATACATCTGCTCGCGGGTCGGAATGCCCAGGGAGCGCTGAATCTTCAGAAATGATTCCTGATAAACGAACGGCAGGTCAGCCAGAATCTTCGCGAACCCGGGGTTACCGCGGAATTTTCCGGAATAACTGGTATCAATATGCAGCACTGCCGATGCGTGGCACGGCAGCATAACTACGAAAACCGCAATAATAAACAACCTGATCAGCTTATTCTTCATCTACTGATTCTCCAACAGGTTTATTATCGTCATTTGTCGCGTCTTTTTCACCATGAGTTTCAGCAATTTTGCTGCGGGCTGCAAAAATCTGGCCAAAAAGCTGATGATTGGCGGCTACTTCCGGGCGTGCCAGCAGCGAATCAAAAGTTTGCAGAGGCGTTTTGAGCATACCGGTTGCCTGCAAAATCATCGCGTAATGAAAATCTACTTCGGGCGAAACTTCGCTGCGGCCAGTGAAAACCTGGTTCATTATCTCGAGCGCTTCGGCATTCTGGCCGTTCTTATGCAAGGCCCAGGCCAGGGTATCAAGATTAAACACCAGTCCGGGCAATTTTTCGACTGACATCCTCGCCATTTCAAGGGCCAACGGCAGTTCCTGGTTAACTTCGAGCAGGGTATAGGCAAGATTGTTCAGCACAACTGAATTGTCAGGGTTGTATTTAAGCGAGGTCTTGAAGGCTTTTATTGCCGGCGCATACTGCTGATATTTGAGGTTCAGGTCGCCAAGATGCTGCCATAGAAAAGCATCCTCAGGCAGAAGAGCGCTTGCGGAAGCCGCGGCCGCCAGAGCTTCCGTGCCGCGATGTTCGAGGTCAAACGCGCTGCTGAGGCGGTAGAGATACAATGGAATGCCAGGCTGCAACGAAACCGCTTTTTCAAGATGCACCCGCGCTTCAGCTGGCGAAAAATCAGCAGGTTGGCCTTCTATGAGCGCCAGGCCTTTGAGATAATGCAGAGGTGCGTAATCACCATGATTCTGCAAAGCCTGATCGGCAATGCTTACTGTCAGGGTAACCGCATCAAGATCGTAGGCAATGCCAGCCCTGATCGTGCTTTTTGCCAGAGAAGAAGATGACATATACAGCCCACCGGCAGCCAGAATTGTCAGCAGTGGCAGCAACAGCATGGTATTTTTGAAAATGAATCTCAAAAGGGCAGAGGCAGCGCTGTCGGGAAACCGCATGATTCTCGCCCGGGCCGATACCGAAAGTAAACCGGCAAAGAGCAGAGGCAAAAAGGTGACGGCAAAAATCTCGGCCCGGGCCTGAACATGAGCCACCGGACCAATGTTAGCCGGAAATTCACCAAGCATCATTGGCTCAAGATTGTGCAGCAGAAACCCACAGGCCGCAAACTGGACAACCGCCAGAAACCCGGCATGCCAATAACTTTCGGGCAGTGCCGGAACTGAAAAAAGCCAGACAAAAGTGCCGAAAATACCCGCCGCACCGAGAAACACCAGAACAATAGTGCCGGCAAACACAAGGCCGGCATCAAGAGGGTCAATCACCCCGAGTTCGTAGCTCAACGCGACGCAGAACAGCACCAGAAAAAGAGGCGAAATGAAAAACAACAGACGTTCGCGACGACTTTTGACAGGCTGGCTGACCGCTGCACCGCAAACTCCGCAGTACATCAGACTAACAGCAACAGGTTTCCCGCACTCGGGGCAATTTTTCAATCAGCTGACCTCATGAAGTTCGCCGATAAAAGACTTCTGCATCATTGAGTCGATAGTGGTGACGTCAGTCGTCTGACCCAGAACCCACATCAGTTTGACCATCGTCGTTTCGGGGGTCATATCCATTGCCGGAATGGCACCGGCATCAAGAGCCGCCCGCCCGACCTGATACAACTCCATTTCGGTCGACCCGATGATGCATTGCGTGCAGACCACCACGGGCACGCCGGCAGAAATTGCCGCCGAGATTGCCGGAATCAGGCTCTTTTCGCCGGTCGGGATATTTCCGGCACCATAGCCTTCGATAACGATTCCTTTATGGGTGCTGGCCAGAAAGGTAATGATTTCAGGGTTCATGCCCGGATAAACCGGCACCATGGCGACATTATCATTCAGAAAAACACGCAGCATGGGTTTGCGGCGACTGCGCAGCCGCGCAGATTCGTTGAATCTTATTGCCAGACCGATTGTGCCGAGCGGCACATCATTAACTGATATAAATGCCTGCATATCACACACTGACATTTTTTTGGCCCGGGTGCCCCTGATGACCAGAGACCCAAAGACAACAGCCACTTCGGCAAGGTCAGAAATAGCGACCCGCACCGCATTAATAAGGTTAGCGCGGCCATCTGAGCCGATCTCTTCGAGGGGTACCTGGGCGCCGGTCAAGATTACCGGCTTGTTGAGTTCCTGAAGAAAAAAAGCCAGAGCGCTGGCCGTGTAGCACAGGGTGTCGGTTCCGTGGGCAACCACAAAGCCGTCAAAGTCTTTCATACGTTGAAAAATGGCCCGGGCAATTACCGCCCACAAGTCAGGGGTCAGATTGCTTGAATCAAGATTGGCCACCGAAAGCACTTCGATGACCGCAAGTTGATTGAGTTCTGGAATCTTCTCGATAAGGCTGCGGGCGTCTTCACATGGGTAGAAGTCGCCGCGCGGGCCTCGCAGCATGGTTATCGTGCCGCCGGTAGTGAGAATCAGAACTCTTGGCCGGCCAGCCGGCACTGTTGCATTCATGAGTCGCTCCGCTCAGAATTTATACTCAAGACCGAACTGCACATCATGATCGTCAGCCACGTCATCAACCCGCAGCTCAAACCTGATGTTTTCAGTCATCAGATAGCCGGCCTTGATGCGAATCTGCGAATCAGTAGTATCAATAAGATCGACGCTGAGCTGAATCGGCTTGGCAAGGAAATAATCGAAGCCCAGCCCGACTTTGGAGCTGATGATACCGGCACGTTTAATGATGTTGGTGTCAGCGCCCCGGGCAACCATCAGGTTCAGGTTGTCTTCGCCGCCGATATCTTCAACACCGATGCGATAAAAGGTCTTGTCGCTCGGGTAAAGATCGACGTTGATATCTGAGATAAACTTCTCGGTATCTTCGCGGTATCTCAGCAGATACTTGAAATCAACCCTGGTCTGGCGAATATTAAGGAAAACTTTATCGACGGCTTGCGCGAGTTTGTGGGCATCATCGAGACCTGTGTTGATTTTCTGACGGATTTCCTTGTCAGCAACGATTTCTTTGACTTCGCGGGTAATTTCACGGGCGTTGTCAGAAGCATCGCGTAGTGATTCAATGGTTTTGCGCAGATCATCAGTCATCTGGCCATTCTTGTTGAGCTTGGCAATCATGTCATCGAGTCGATCAGTTGTGCTCCTGACATTCGCGATGATTTCCTTGAAATCTTCACGACTGTCTTCTGTAATGCTCGACAGACGGTCGCTGAACAATCTGAAATTGGCAACCACAGCCCTGATATCTTCGCGGTTCTGGTCGATTTCGGTATCAACACGGTGCAGAATGTTATCGAGACTTTCGACTATCCGGTCGCTGCGATTGCGAACCGATGCGATGATTTCGTTCATCCGGTCAGAAGCGGCACGAGCATTGCGAAACATGATGCGGGTGTTTTCCTTGAGTTCCGGGTCGCCAATGATATCCTTCGCGGAGGCGGTGAGTTCCTGAAGTTTCTGAATAAGCACGTTGCCCTGTTCAAAAAGCTCATCCATGCGAGTCGGGTCAGTGCCCGGAATTGTTTCGCCATCAGAAACATAGGTTGAAGTGTAATCGCGGGTCGGCATGATTTCGACGAATTTTTCACCCATCAGGCCGGCCGTCGAAATGGTAAAGGTGCTCTTGCGCCTGATGCGCAGCTTTTTATCGTTGATATAGACATTAACGAGAACCTGGTCATCTTGAATCTCAATGGTAGTGACCTTACCAATTTTAACCCCTGACATCGAGACGGTTGAACCCTTGCTCAGACCGTTGACAGAATAGAAGCTGATCACAAATTTGTAACCCTGTTCAGAAAAGCTGTAATCCCCGATGATAAAAACCATGTACGACAGCAGTGCTGCAGCGATCAGGGTCATTATACCAACTTTAACTGTCGAGTTCATTTGCTTCTCCTGTATTTGCCTTATAAAAGCGTCATCGGGCCCTGGGCTTCACCACGAATAAACTGTTGAACCACAGGGTTTGGTGAGTTAATAATTTCTTCACGAGTACCAATTTCAACGATCTGGCCGCCAAAATGCAGAGCAATGCGGTCGCAGACACGATAAGCAGATTTGAGGTCATGGGTCACCACAATCGAGGTGACTCCGAGTCGTTCTTTAAGACTCAGGTGCAGTTCATCAATCGCTGAGGTCATAATCGGGTCAAGCCCGGTGGTCGGCTCATCGTAGAGAATGATTTCCGGTTCCATGGCAATGGCGCGGGCCAGGCCAACACGCTTGCGCATACCACCCGAAAGTTCAGAAGGCATCAGGTAGTTAGTGCCCGGCAACCCGACCAGTTCGAGTTTTTCAGAGACAACGTGATGAATCGCCCGGTTCGTGAGACTGGTATGACGCCGCAGCCCGAAAGCCACGTTTTCTTCGACGGTCAGCGAGTCAAAAAGCGCGGCTGACTGAAAAAGCATCCCCATGCGCATTCGCAGGGCATCCAGACGCTTCTGGTCATAACGGGTGATGTCTTCACCGTCAATCAGCACCTGCCCGCCGTCTGGCTTCATCAGGCCGATAATATGCTTGAGCAGCACGCTCTTGCCACAGCCCGATGGCCCGAGAATTACCAGTGATTCGCCATCGTAGATTTTCAGGTTCACACCCTTGAGAACCTGTTTCGGGCCAAAGCTTTTTTGAATATTTGAGACGATGATCATTGCAGATACGCCACATTGAAGTTGTTGATACCAACGGTGAGAAAGTAGTTTACCGCAAGAATCATCATGATCGACATGACTACCGCACTGGTAGTGCTCTGACCGACACCCTCAGCCCCACCCTCGGTGGTAAAGCCCTTGTAACAACCGATAATCCCAATAATGCCGCCAAAAATCATGGCCTTAAACAGACCGCCCATGAGATCCTGGACCAGAAGCATGTGCAAAATCGAATCTCTGAAGGAAATCAGCGTCAGCCCGATCTGGTGCACCGCAACAATCGAACCGCCAATCATGCCAACCACATTGGTAAAAATCGTGAGCATGAACAGCATGATGGTGCAACCCCAGAATCTGGGCACCACAAGGTAATCAACCGGGTTGGTCGCCATGGTTTCAAGGGCGTCAATCTGCTCGGTAATTTTCATTGTGCCAAGCTCAGCTGCAATCGCGCTGCCGACACGGCCGGCCACCACGATAGAAGTCAGAATCGGGGCGAGTTCTCTGGCCATAGCCAGACTGACTACCCCGCCAACATAGCTCTGGGCACCCATCTGGGCGAACTGGTAACCGATCTGAACCACCAGCACCGCGCCGGTTGACACACCGGTAATCGCCACCATCAGCAAAGAATCAACGCCTATGCGCGACATCTGATCAAGAAGGTTTTTAAAAGAAAACCGCCCGGTTCTCAGGTTGTGAATGGTCCAATAAATGGTCTGCATGAACAGAATACTCATGCTGCCAATTGCTTCAATAAAATCTCTGACAAATTTTGCGAACAAGGCCTACTCCTCGCTGAGGGTCAAAGTCGTATCAACCCGCCCGGTAACTACCAGATTGGTGGGCTGAATCTCAAAATCCCGGCCGTTGAGTTTGAGTTTTTTCGATTCATCGCCCTCGGCGGTCAGCTGAAAAAGAATATCTGAGTTCTTCGGTGAGCTTACCCAGGCTCTGATTACCGCATCAAAATCACCCGGGGGCGAATCTTCGGAACGGGCATCGCGGCCGGTCTTCGTATCACGAGAGTCGGCGGGCACATCGACATCTTCAATTTTCATGTTGAGGCCATAAACAGAGAGAATAAGGTTTTCGCGACCAATATCATGAGGAATCGGCAATTTAACCTTGCGCACAAACTTTTTCTCACGGAATGGCCTTAAGGTAACCTCAACATCAAGCACTCCACCACTCGAAACCGATGAATTCTTGACTTCAACCTTTTCGATCGACAGAGTGCGACGCCGGGTTTCGACTTCGATCTTCAGCAGCAGTCTGGTCGGCATTACTTCTTCGTGTTCACTTTCGGTGACCATATCCATCAGGCTGGTTACCTCGGTCACCAGGGCCTGAACGATATCGCTGCGCGAATAAAACAGGTTTTCACGCCGAAAATTATACTTGTCGCCATCGTGACTGGCACAGTCAAGCGAAACGCCCATCAGGGCAGTGCCGGCACCGGCACGGTCGATAACCCCTTCCAGAGCCTGAATCAGAGTTGACTCAAGCACCATGGTGAATACCGAGGGGTCTCTGACAATCTGGTAATTGATACTGCGGGTCACCTGCAGATTCTTATCGAGAACATCGATCTGAACCGGCACCATTTCTGGGAACCGCCCGATTTCGCCGCTCAGGCCCTTTTCGCGGTCCTGGGTGATGATGCCAAGCATTTCGGTCGGCGCGCCGATTTTAAAAGGCATCTGCACGCTGGAAAACGAGTGGTGAATATAAGCACCGGTCAACAGAAAAGAGACCCCGCCCTTTTTGAGAAACGGGTGCGCAAGAGCGAGAATGCGATGCGCGCTGCGGTGGGTCATGGTGCCGAGGGTGGTCATGTTGATGTCGCCGCGGGCCAGTTGTATGCCGAGCGCCGAACCGGGTTCGAAAGAATCAACTGACGCGTCGGAAATTTCAGTGGCATCGGGGCCTGGTGCATTGCCCTTGCGGGTCATGACCAGATTCTTTTTCTGCAGACGGGTTTTGAGAACTTCGGCAGCCTTGCCGTCGAGACCGTCAACGTAAACATCAACCGAAGCCTGCTGAAAAACCGCTTCGCCAGGCGCGGGTTTGAGACTAGTCGCCACATCAAAGGGAGCTTCGAGAATAGCGCTGATCGGGCGGCCTTCGAGGTGCAGGGGGGCCATTGGAAGCCATCGCTGCACAGAATCTTCGTCATCGCGGCAGGCAGAGCCTGGAAGTTCGGGGTAAGACCAGATTTCCAGCATCTCTTCAATTGGAGTTACCAGGCCAACTGTGTGATCGGTCATGATCCAGCCTGAGCTGATGCCACCCATGAGTCGGCCTTCAACATAAACAGGGCTGCCGCTCATACCGGCAGCGATGCCACCGGCGCGTTTGATCACATCACCGCTAACCTTTACCAGTATTGATTTGCCATTGATCAACACATTTTCGTTTACTTTGTTGTTAGAGAGCAGACCAAGAACTTCAACTTCGAAGGTCTCGATTTTGCGGCCGTGAACAACGGTTTTGCCAAAACCTTTCATGCCGGGCTTAACATCTTTGAGCCGCAGAATATCAGGGTTTTGCGTGTTAACCTGCGTGGAAGCCGATGCAGCAACCTGCGCAAACGCAGAATTGCAAGCCAAAAATGCAAGCACAAGCAAAACCGTAAGGCCGAACTTTTGCTCAACCATGTTTAAACGAGTAACCATTATTTGTTGCCAGACCCTTTTACTGCGAGGACTTCCAAGCCAGAGCATTTCACTCACTCCAGAGAAATAACCCAGACATACCTTAACATTTAAGGCACAAATTACACCCAGTCAGAAATCTATCGGCATGATACAGCCTAACCAATAGCCGGGCAATAGCAATTTGTTAATGATTTAATCGCTACAGTCAGAGGGCACGAGAAATCGAAAAGATTAATCTGACAATCGGCCAGCTGCCAGATAAAAGCATGAAGCCTGGCTAGAAACGATTCTGAAAGATGAAACCGCTGTTAAAAAGTCAGCGGTTCGAAATCAGAATGCCGTTTGAAATTCTTCGTTCCTGGCCATCTGAAGGGGAATTCATCGTGCGGCCACGCACGATCATCGACGATGAACCACCGCCGTCGAGGTTAATCGCGTGGCGGGCACCCAGTTTTCTTAAATAATCAGCCATTTCGTCGAGCTTCATACCGGCATTGCGGCGAGTTCGGCCGTCAACAACGATCAGCAACAGATCACCGTCAAATGTGAGCGCAACCGCGGTGCGCGGGTGTCGGCCGGCGATGATTGAATGGTCAAACTTTTCTTCCTTGCCGTTGATGCTCTTTCGGCCATTTTCTACGAGGCGCGGCCCACCGCATACCGCATGTTTGATGGTGTTCCATGGCTGGTCAATCGTGTAATCGAGTTCAACCGACTGACCGAGCTTGAGGCGGGCCAGTTTGCCGGCCTTTTCGCCGCCGGCCGAAACAACCACGCCATCTGGCGGAATCAGGGCATTTTTTTCATGAATACCGACGATTTTTCCTTTGACCATAACCAGTTCAAGGCCATCTTCATCGGTGAGGGTGCTGCGGGCGTATTCAGGGGTAAAAACCACCATCGTATCACCGCGCCTGGGCTGATTAACAGCGTCTATCTTCTCTGACAAATCTTCAGCCCTGAGAACACCAGAAAAATCGGGATTGCCGAAAATCAGCGTATCATCTTCAGTTACACCAAAAACCGAGCGTTTATAGAGTGGTGAGCTGATCAGGCGGCGATTGATGATCAGGGTGCCAATCGGGTCGCCGCGCGAGGTAAAATAAGCGCCATTGATGGCAGCAACGGCTTTGTAGCGTTTGGCCATCGATGAAAGAACTTCTTTCTGGGCAATGCCCTCATTGGCAAGAACCGGAAAAACACTGATTTTCTCAGAAAATGGCTCTACTCTGAGAACATGCACATCAGAGAACCGGTCGCCAACGGCTGTACGGTCCTGGTAATAGGTCAGGCCGTCGGCAATCTTTTCGCCGTTCTGCAGATAGAACCGGGTTTTCTCAAGCTGATAAGGGATACAAAGTTTGAAAACCCCGGTCGAATCAGAAGCAGTGTATGGGTTGCCAATACGCCCGCCTGCCGAGATGACCATTTCAGAGAAATTGCCAGCATGATAAATGCTGAATTTGCTGAGTTTTTCGTGCAGCAGCGATGCGTGCGCCGCCTGAAGAGGCTGCACACCTGGCAGCAAGCGCATTTTCAGCAGTTTGCCGCCCTGGTTGCGTCTGAGAATCTTAACTGCGTGCGACAGGGTAAATTCAACAATCTCAAAAGCTTCTTCAGTTCTGAAGTCGACCGCGAGAACGACCGGGGCAGTGGCTGGCAGAATGGCTTTTTCGACCGGTTCGCTTACAGTGGCTTCAGAAGCGACCGGTTCTGGCATCTGATCTTCACCGAGCATTTCAAGGTGCCGTTCTGGTGCGGTCTTCGAATGCTTCGTCATATCATACAGCCCGGTAGTCTCTTCAGGCTCAATATCTTTATAGACAGCGTTTTCGGTCTGCAGAATCGCGCCGACCAGAAAAATCTGGCCGATCAGCAGCAGCATGACAAGTTGTCGTAGTGAATGTCTGATAGCAAACCTCAAAGATAACATCGGCAGTTACCCAAAATTTATGCAGTCAATTCACTCAGACTTCACTGTTAAGGTCATCAGAGTCGGCATCTATCAACCCGGAATCGCCAGGTCTGATAGCCGATCTGAAAGCAATAAACAGACCGGCCCACAGAATGACGGTTGCCAGCAAATGCAGGGCCAGCGCAATTTCCTGACAGTTCTTAACCATGCCGAGCTGGGCGAGCAGATAAGCCCAGTCGTGCGAACCACCGCCCCAGAGTGGCAGTTTTCGGGCCTGCGCGTCGCCCAGATAAACGGCAGTGTACATAAGACTCTCGCCAGACCAGAAAAGGCAGAGACCGGCACCAAAACGATCAGAACCCGACCAGAGGTGAAAAGCGAACATCAGCGGCACAAACAACTGAAGAATAGTGCCACCGGCCACCGTAAGATCATGGTTGCCGATAAAATTGAACAACAGATGGCCGGCTTCGTGAATCAGCAGGTTCGCCCCGTCGATAAAGTGATACTGGTAATCGATCATCAACCAGATCGTGTAGGGAAGCAGAGCAATTACCGCGATTAACTTGAAGTTCATCGCCAGAGTATAGCAGTTTTTTTTAACCCGCTGCAAAATCTGACACAATGTCAGATTTCTGACGCCAAACCCTGGCATATCGCGTCAAATTTCTGACGCTACTGGTATGAAATTAAGCAGACTTCGGCTCCTGAAAGGCGTTTCATTCAGCTGGCACGTTACATGCTCAATTAAGTGTAATGGCAATTTTACGAGCCTTAACAGCGAATCAGGTGAATTGCCTGTGTATCAAGTTAATTTCTGGAGGAAAATATGAAAAAGCTTTTTATCGCCCTTTTCGTTCTTGTCAGCCTTATGGCTACGGTCAATCTCAGTGCTCAACCAACGCCCGATGCCACTGTTGCCGATCAAAATAACGCGGGCTCACTGAAAGGTCAGGCGGTAAATGTTGACCAGGTTCTGGCACGCATTGAAACTCATCGGGCCAAGATTCTCGAAAACGTTAAAGCCCGCTTTGAGAAGCTTAATGAAAAACTCGCCAAGTTTGAAGAGCGCGTCAACAAAGCATCGGCACGCATCGAAAAACGACAGCAGCAAGATGGCAACGCCAAAGTTAGCGAAAATGGTTCAGAAAAACCTGCCATGGGCGTAGCTGATCTCACTGAGCGCAAAGCCAGAATCACTGAACGTTATAACAACTTCAAAAAGAATATTGAAAACCGCCGCGCCAACATCGGCAAGCGCATGGAAGAAAATCAGGGCAAAGCAGGCAAACGCCTTGAAAAGCTTAGCGAAGCAGACCGAGAACGGGTTCAGGCAGCCAGAGACAAAATGCAGGCAGAAGTCAAAGCCGAAGTCAGCAAACTCGCTGATGAAGCACTGAAAAAGCTCGAAGCCACCTATCAGAAACTTATGGCCCTCTGATTAGCCCTTAATCACCGGTCTCGGCCAGACCAAGTCTCTTCATTCTGTATAAAAGCTGGGTTCGCGGGATTCTGAGAATCTCAGCGGCCCGGCTTTTTGTTCCGCCACATTTCTGCAATGCGGCGACGATCATGCGGCGTTCAAGCGCCTCAAGAGATTCTACCAGGCCGACTGCCGGCATAACCGCTTCGCCCTGATCGCCGGCGGGATTGCAAATCGAGGCCGGGGATCTCGCATCGGGCGTCGAAAAGAATGCGGCTGCCAGCTCATCACCGTCAGAAAGCACCACGGCACGTTCAAGAGCGTTTTTTAATTGCCTGACGTTGCCGGGCCAGGGCATCATAGCCAGTCGCTGCACAAGTTCATCGCTGACCGAAACGGCTGGGCGGCCTAGTTCCCGGCCAAGACGGGCTAGCAGGCTACGACAGAGAGGGGCAAAATCTTCACGGCGCTCGCGAAGCGGTGGCACAACGATATTAAAAACGCTGAGCCGGTAGAGCAGGTCTTCGCGAAAGGTTCCGGCGGCGACCATTGCATCAAGATTGCGGTTGGTGGCGGCAACAATCCTGACGTCAACCTGAACTGCCGTTGAACTGCCAATCCGCATGATTTCTTTTTCCTGAAGCACCCGCAACAACTTGGCCTGCATCGCCAGAGGCACTTCGCCGACTTCGTCAAGAAAGACTGTTCCCTGGGCGGCGGCCTCAAAACAACCGACCCGCATCTGCCTCGCGTCGGTGAAGGCACCTTTCTCGTGGCCAAACAGCTCCGCTTCAAAAAGGGTTTCTGGAATAGAAGCACAATTGACCCTGACAAATGGCCCATCAGCGCGGGGTGACAACTGATGAACTGCCCGGGCAACCATTTCTTTGCCGGCCCCGGTTTCACCGGTCACCAGAACGGTCGACGGGAAAGGCGCTACCCGGGTAATCAGCTGCTTCAACTGCGTTACGGCGCTGCTGCTGCCAACAATATCATCGAGCAGATGAGCAAAGCCGGCGACCTCAAGAAGACTGTCGCATTGTCTCTTCAGCAGGCTCTTTTCGGCATCGAGCTGGCGCAGTTTGGCTATTTTTTCGATGCGAAATGAGAATTCTTCCATTGACACCGGCTTGGTCAGGTAATCTGAAACCCCCAGACGCGTGGCAGTAACGGCAGACTCAACTGAACCGAAAGCGGTCATGAGAATTACCGCCGGCGCGGTTGCCGTCTGGCTTTCTCGGGCCGAGCTGATAATCTCAAGCCCTTCGCCGTCAGGCAATCTGAGATCGGTTATCACCAGGTCGTAGTTCGAGAGGGCGAGCAGTTTTTTGCCCTCTTTTACGGAACCGGCAGTATCAGCGACGTGGCCGTCCTGATTCAGAAAGGTCTTGATCGCTCTTGCCAACGAGGCGTTATCGTCAACAACCAGAATCTTCATTTTGTGGAACCTCGATTATAAAGACTGCGCCGACTGGCGCATCTTTCTGGTTAATAATTTCACCACCATGCGCTTCGATCAGTTTACGCGATATTGCCAGACCGAACCCATTGCCATCGGCATTACCGGTCGAAAACGGCACAAAAAGCTGCGATTGCAGCTCAGGTGGCACACCGGGGCCATTATCGGCAATTTTAATGCGCAAACTGCGGTTAACAATCACAGCTTCGACCTCGATGGCAAGTGGGGCTGAACCGGCGGCCCTAAATGAGTTATTTACGAGATTATCGAACACCTGCTGCAGCATCAATGGGTCAAAAACCGCATGCAGAGATGGGTCTGTCTTGTTAATGAATTTAAAGTCACCGAGAATCCGGCGCCGCTGCTCAATTATTCCTGTCAGAAAATCGGCAACCGCGACTCTGGCAGGCTGAGGCTGAACCCGGCGTGAATAGTTCAAAAAGCTGGTGAGCAGTCGGCGCAAATGCAGCAACTGCTGTTCGATCTCTTGAACCGGGCCGCCCGCATTACCCATTTCTGGGGTAGCGGTCAGTTGGCGCTTCAACAGACCAAAGTGCATCTCAATCGCTGAGAGTGGATTTCTAATTTCATGGGCAATCGCACCGCCGGTAAACGACAGCTCTTCGAGTTTTCTGACAAAAACTTGCCTGACCGTTGCCCTCTGCCGCTCAAGATCGGCCGCCATGCAGACAAAGGCCTGATAAAGATCATCGAGTTCTCTGATCGAAAGATGCAGCAGTTCGGGTTGGCGACCAGAAGCCAGAATTGCAATGTTTCGACCCAGAACCCCAATCTTGGCAGCGACATTATCAGCCAGCAGCAGCGAAACAACCAGGCTGATCAGAACAGCCAGGGCAATGCCTTCAGCGAGAATTCTTTTGAATTCGTCTGCCAGTCTTAGATACTGCATATCTGCTTCGATGCCGATCACACTTTCGAGCAGACCATCTGCGTCGAGCAACGGGCAGAGTACCACCTTAAAACGCCTTTCGGCACCGTATGAATAGGGATCCGGAAAAACCAGACTGCCTCGGTCGAGATCGTTGACATGATCGTAAATCAGGTCTTCGGCGTCTTCGGCTGAAGGCGGCAGCAAAACCGTCGCTGGAAACTGGTCAGCCCCTTCCCTAAGGGGTTCTCGGGAAAAGGATGCAATAAAAACGGGCCGTTCACCCGAGACATCGAGCCAGTAAAGATTTTGCATCAGCCCTGAAGAATGTTCAAGCTGCCACACCTGCGCGAGCAGGTTTCGACGCAACGAACTCCGGTCTGATTCAGGTTGAATCTGCCCGGCATCAGCCATCAGTGCCGTGGCGATCTGCCGCATCCGCAAAGAGGCTTCACGATCAAGGGTGTCATAAAACCTTGAATAAAGCCAACCCCAGATTACTACTGCCGTCAGCAACGATGCAGCAGCAACCCCCCAGAAAAGTCTGGCGGCAAGAGTGGCCGGAACAAGCCTGCGAAGAAGATTCAAAGGGTAGCGTCAACCTCACGCCA
The DNA here is from genome assembly GCA_035352635.1 of Candidatus Rifleibacterium sp. Taxonomy (GTDB): domain Bacteria; phylum Muiribacteriota; class Ozemobacteria; order Ozemobacterales; family Ozemobacteraceae; genus Rifleibacterium. The sequence goes on along the minus strand of DAOPYA010000007.1, from coordinate 4,690 downwards.
GCTGACAAGCTCTTTTTGAATGGCCAGTTCATAGAGATTGGTATAATCGATTTTTTTATCGACGGCATAGTCGTAGCTTGAGCGTTCAAGCACTTCCTGCCAGTTGTAATAAGTAATTCTTACGTCATTGGGCATGCGGCGGCGATCAAAATAATCAACCGAGAGATTGCCCACGATATCCATGTTGCAGAGTTTTTTCATGTCAGAATCGGTATCGAGTTCCATGCCACCTTCGGCATGAAAAGCACCTTCAAGGCGCGGGCTGAGGTTTCTGAAGGGGTGCGTGATGCCGAATCTTGACCAGTCACTGTCATGGTGAGGTTTATAAATAATTCGACCGGTTTTGGGGTTTTCGAGCGAAGTATCGTAACTCTTGTCGCGCAGGGCGATTACGCCGACGCAAGAATCGAGACCGGCGTCATCTTGAAGAGTCAGAACGTCGCCGCCAACATAGACGTTGCCTTCGACGACAAGAAGGCCCTTTCCCTTGACCCAGCCTTCGAGGTAAACATCGCCCTTGATGTAGGTCAGACCGTTAATTTCAACGGCGCGACTGGTATCGTGCGCCTTGGTCGGGTTACCGAAAAATCTGGCGTATTTGTTATGAACCTTGCGCCAGTCGCCCCAGCCGTAGAGGGGCACAACCTTGTTATAGTTAACTTCGTTGCGGCCAAAGGCTTCCTGAAAGTTGATATTACCGAAGTATTTGGCATGTTCGGGGTTCAGGGTCGGGTCAACAACCCGGTTTGCCAGAGCGCGGTAGACAGAGGCCGGGTAAACGTTCAGGCTCTTGCTTTCGTATTCTTCGACCTTGCGGGTTTGCGAATGATACAGTTCATCACCGTTTTTAACCCACCATGGCCAGGTAAACAGCCCCTGCCATTTGTAATACTGGCGGGTAACGCCCTGCCCGGTATATTCGATGTCGGTTTCACTTAAGTCACCGCCGCCGTTCCAGCCGGTCCAGCCGATGCCCATATCGAGCCAGGGGTGATCGAGTTCGCTGCGCATTTTGGTGAGCATCAGCCACTTGGGCAGATCGATCTTGATGCCGTCTTTCATGTAGGTTTTGCCGCCCTTGACGATGAAACCCCATGGATCCCAGAAGTCGAAGCTTTCGATTTTGAAGGAGTCCTGGTTGGCTTTGTTGAGAAACAGGCCATGATTGGGGGCAACCATGCCAACAGAATTTGATTTTAAGGGGCCTTTGAGCAGCATAGCCTTGAGGCTCTTTTTGACCTCAACCTGTTTGCGGGTGCGGTGGAAAGTGCCGAGAGAATTGATGGTAATCGTGCCCTGTCTGGCGATTTCGCGAGGCACACCCTGAGCAACCAAAGCTTCAAATGCCTTTTTATCGATTTCCCAGGTGAGGCGGGCCTTGACCGAACCGCCTTCAACAATCGGGGCGACCGATTTATTACCGTCAGAGAGCCTTGATAGATCGATGTCTACAGAACCTGAATCCTGGCCGGTAATCAGCTTGTAAAATGAGTTTTCACGGTCATTCATCTGGCTTTTAACCGTAAACAGAGTCTCTTCAATGCCGGCTTCGGCCAGCAGCAAAGAAACGGTAGAGTCAACATAGTTCTCGGAATGATAGACCTCACCACGCATGAAATAGATCATGCCGTAGACAATTATGCTGATCACCGCAATCGTACAGATGGTAAAAAACAGGGCCATACCTGTTCTTTTGTTTATGTTACGCAGATATTTCATATTTATGCTCCCTTCGAGCACCAGTTCATCACTACTATAATAACAATGTACACCCGATTCCGCAAGATTAAGAACTGTAAACCGGCGGTTGTCTGCTGTCTCCGAAAATGGTATTTTAACAAAGCATGATTCTGAAGTTTTTACAGGTGGCACCAATGCATTCCAGCCCGTTGACAACCGCAAAAACCATTCTTGAACTCGAAAGCGAAGCAGTGCGCGCCGCAGCGGCCAGACTTGGCGACGAACTGGTCAAGGCTATCGACCTTATTCTCACCAGCCCGGGGCGCCTTATTGTCTGCGGCATGGGCAAATCAGGGCTGGTCGGCCGCAAAATTTCTTCTACCCTTTCCAGCACCGGCACTCCTTCGTTTTTTCTGCACCCGGCCGAAGCTCTGCATGGCGATCTTGGCATGATCAGAGAACACGACACAGTGCTTTTGCTGTCTAACTCGGGCGAGACCGAAGAAATAATCAGACTGATTCCGTTTTTGCGCCGCATCGGCACCAGCATCATCGCCATGGTCGGCAACACCGGCTCGTCTCTGGCACGAATGGCCGACGTGGTTTTTAACGCTGGGGTCGAACGTGAAGCCTGCCCGATGAACCTGGCACCAACCAGTTCTACTACCGTGGCCATGGCTCTTGGCGACGCGCTTGCTGGCGCCCTGATCGAAGCACGCGGCTTTAAAGAAAAGGACTTTGCGCGGCTGCACCCGTCTGGCAGTCTGGGGCGTCGCTTTGTGGCTGTAAAAGATCTGATGCATACGGGCAGCAGCATCCCGTTAACCTCCCCAGAAACAAGCCTGCGTGACGCGGTGGCCGGTATGTCAAAAGGCGGGTTCGGAGCGCTGGTAATTGTCGATGCAAATAACCGGCTGCTGGGCGTTTTCACTGACGGCGACCTGCGCCGCTACTTTGAGCGCTGCACCACCGGCAATCTCGAGATCCCGATCAACGAGATCATGACAGCCAGGCCGAGATGCACTTCACCAGACCGCCTGGCCATGGAAGCCCTCAAAACCATGGAAGACAAATCAATAACCTCTCTGCCGGTAGTCGACAATGACATTGTGGTAGGCTTTCTGCACCTGCACGACATCCTGCGCTCAAGGCTCGTTTGAAGCACCCCTTCACGGTTGTTTGAAACTTCGGTATAATTGTACACATGATTAAGAACCTTCAGACAATTTTGCTGTTATTCATGCTGCTGACGGCTATGCCGGTTTCGACTGAAGCATCGTTCGCTTCTGACGCGCTCGCCAAAGCGAGAGCTGCGATGCAGGGCGCTTTTCAGCTCAGTTTTCTGCACAAACTGCCGGTGATTTTTTATAAGGCAAGCTTTGATCGTCTGTTTGCCCATGCCAACCAGAGCATCGATGCGATAAACCTCCAAAAAGATGGTCGTACAATTACCCGCAGCGACTTTCAGGATGACAAAGCCACTCATATAAAAAAATCAGCCGAGCTGGCCTTGCATATTAAAAGTCTGGTGGGTTCAGCGCATCTGGCCTACGGCATTACCATGGTCGTCGGCTTTCTGAAAGAAGTCATCGACAGTTCGTTTCTTAACCCGAACGGTTCACGCAGCAAAGAAGACCTCTACGCCGACAAGGTAGGCGCCAAAATCGTTTTCGGTGAAGACAAATTCAACGCTGCCCTGAATAAATACCTCGACAGTTTTGTTAAACCCCAGCCAGTCGCCCAGGCCCCCGCAACGCCGTCACCAGCGGCTCATGCACCCGAACCGGCTCAAATAAACCCATTTGCAGCTGATCAGCAACTAAAAATTCACGGAAACAGCAATACAGCTAGCACTGCCGACAATCGCCAGCAACTGCGCAAACGCTACTACGAAGCTGCCGAAAAGGGCGATGTCGAACTGATGAAGCTCCTCGGAGCCGAACTGCAAAAACAACCCTGACCGTCACCGAGAATTAACTAACGCCGGGTGAGTCTCTTAAATCCTTGATGCACTTCGCGCAGCTGAGAGGAAAAAACTCATTATATGAATTAACCGGGTTATGTAGTTATTTAAAAGGAAGGCCGATCAGCAGGTCAACGAGTCTATCACGCAACCGGGCTATGTCTGAGAACTCTCTCTGAAAGCGATAATTTCCAGGATTAAAGCCCCGTTCCCAGGTTTGATCGGGTTTGTAGATGAAGTGTAGAAAATCGGCGTTGTAGATCCCCTCGGCATCTGGCGGGTTAAATCTCAGTGTGAGTTTTTGGTCACCAGGCACCGGCTTGACCGGGTCCGTGATTATCTCATGGTAGGGACGGTATTCCATGAGAGCCTTTTTTTCGCCTTCGGCAGCATCTTTTGACATCACGCCAAAATTTCTTGTCAAAACGTATACTTTACAATTGACGGCTTCTTTGACAGATTCGAGGAGGCGCCTCGAGAAGTGACTGTTACATTTGTCTGTTATCACCACATGAAACCGAACGGTTTTTCTCGCTTTCGCAGTTTTAGCGCCTTTTGTGGCATAAGACAACGATTCAAAGCAGACAAAAATCCCCAAAAACGCCATCAGCAGATAAACCCCTCTTCGTTTCACGGAATATTTCCTTTATGGATAAGTTTTCAAACAGTTCAGTCAACAACATGCAGTGTTCCGACATTCATTGAATCACCCATTCTGCTGACAATTAAACGACTATAAATTTCGTCCCAGGCTCCCGGATGATTGTCTGCCGCTCTAACAGTTATACAGCCTTTAGAGACTTCGCCCAGATGTAGATAGCGATTGCCGGTATGACCGATTCGGAACCAGGTTTTTGCGAACAGAGAGAAGTTCTCATACGGTTCACCATACAGATGGTGTGGTTCGTAAGGAATTTCGAGATCATATTTCCCATTTGGAATTGGATCCTCATTACTCATTGTAATCAAGTAACTTGCTTTTGTTCCGTTGATACCGAAAAATAGCGTTGCTATTTTTTGAGGAACGGGTTTTGGAGTTTTCGGCCT
>DAOPYA010000006.1:0-72692 GCA_035352635.1 Candidatus Rifleibacterium sp. | reverse complement strand
ACCCGTCTGCTGTCAACAACTTTTTTAAAATTATTTTCAGCGGCACCAACCAGTTACCTGGTCGAAACAGACTCAAAGCCCATCTTTTATGGGCAGTGCCCATAAAAGCTTTCGTCTGCTGAGTAACTTTGATCAGATTTTCAAGTATGCTGCCGTTTTCACGGTACCCTCTTGCGAGAGGTGTATAAAATAACAGATTTGCGCAGCAAGGTCAAGTAAAATATTGAAAAAAATCATTTGTTTTATAAACAGAAATTTGCCAAAAATTTTAGTGCAGAGGGTTCTGAAAATGATGTAATATGGCACGCAACACCTGCACTTACTTTTAAGGAGATGTCATGAAGACCTTCATCAAAAATGCCAGGTATTTCTGGGCCGGTGGCGATGCCGAAGTCCAAGAAAACGTTTCCATTTTGGTCGATGGAACCCGGATTGTAGCGATCGGAGATGCAGCAAAGCTGTCTCTTCAGGCCTCTGATGCTCGAACCATAGATGCTTCTGGACTTATAATTATTCCGGGCCTGGTTAATACCCATCACCATTTTTATCAAACCCTGACCCGAAACTTTCCTAAAGTGCAGGATGCCAAACTTTTTACTTGGCTGGTAAGACTCTACCCTCTCTGGGCAAGAATTACTCCCGACGATTTTAATCTGGCAACCAAAGTGGCAACCCTTGAACTTTTGATGAGCGGTTGTACCACGGCTGTAGATCATTCTTATCTCGTTCCAGACGGTCAGTCTGAGTTGTATTACCGCCAGGTCGAAGCGGCACGCTACACCGGCATGCGCTTTCATCTCTGTCGCGGCAGCATGTCGCGCTCAAAGAAAGACGGCGGGCTTCCGCCTGATTCGGTTGTGCAAACCGAAGACGTGATCATGAAAGAAACAGACGAACTGGTTAACAAGGTTCACCAGGCAGAGCGCGGCGGCATGACCCGCATTATCGTTGCGCCCTGTTCGCCCTTTTCCGTAACCAGGGAGTTAATGATCGAGGCGAAAAAGTATGCGAACCGCAAAGGCCTTAAAACGCACACGCATCTTGCAGAAACCAAAGATGAAGAAGAATTCACGATTAAAGAATTCGGAGTTCGCCCATACAAGCTGATGGAAGACCTCGGCTGGATGGATGAGAATTCGTTTTACGCCCACTGCGTTCACATGTCAGCCGAAGAAGTAGTGGCGATGGGCAAGGCCCAGGGTGGTGTCGCGCACTGCCCGACAAGTAACATGCGCCTGGCCTCTGGAATCGCGCCGATCGTTGAAATGCTCAAGGCCGACGTGCCGGTGAGCCTCGCGGTTGATGGCAGCGCCAGCAATGACTGCTCGAACATGATGCTCGAGGTTCGCAACTGCCTGCTGTTACAACGCGTTCTTAAAACTGCCGACTGCATCACCGCCAGAGAAGCCCTGAAAGTTGCCACGCTGGGCGGCGCCAGGGTTCTTGGTCGCGATGACATCGGCCTGCTTCAGAATGATTATGAAGCAGATATAGTCGGGTTCAGGCTCGACAGCCTCAGGCAGGCCGGCAGTTCAACCGACCCGCTGGCGGCTTTGGTATTCTGCGCCGTCGACACCGTTGATTTCTCGATGGTGCATGGCGAAACGCTCATTGAAAAAGGGCGATTCACGAAGATTTCTGACGCTGAACTCCATGAAATTATTGCAAAACAGAACGAACGCAGCAAACAAATCTATTACGGCAACTGACCAATAAAATTGTCAGAGCGGCAATACAAAGGCAAATGCCTGGTATGACAACAACCGGCAGAAATTTATAACATTGATGAAACAAACAGAAACAGCCGGTGCGGCTTATTCAAGCGCCAAGGCTCTCTCATTTTCAGACCTCAAGGATCATGAAAAGCTTCTTGGCGCCATGCAGCTTGTTTATGCCTCGCCCATCGATTCATATATCGCCGCCTGGCTTTTTAACCGGCTCAGCCGCGAAAACATCATCGAAGACAACTTTTCACGGCAACAGTTCGAAACCATACTGCAACAACTCGAAGCCCAGGGCTTCATGCAGCCCATAGGCAGCGGCTTTATTCTGAACCCACATTACATCGGTCAGACCTTTGCCTGGCCCCTGGCAAAAAATCTGCATCGAAAAATCGCCCAGGCAGTTAATCAGCTGGTGACCACTTCAGAATATTCGAGCCAGGCCAGTTACACAACCCAGAGCGAGCGGTCCCTGATTATCTCTTATTATCTCGGGGTTCAAGATTTCGAAGACACGCCCGACTTCAGCTACCTTGAAGAAGGCAACGACGAAATTTTTAACCTGACGACCCGCCTGGCTTTTAATTTTAACGACAGCTGGTTTCAGTTGCTGCCTGAAAGCTCCCAGATCAGCATTCTCACAGAAATTCACTGTTTCAGCCTTCTTACCTGCGAAGAAGCATTCAGCGACGCCGAATGCGCCCTGTTTAAATATTTCATGCAGCCCCACTGGCTTAAATCTGCCCTGTTTCTTGAGCACGGGGCACATATTATTGCTGAACGTCTGCTGATGCAGGGTGATTTTCAGCGGGCCAGAACCTATATTGAATGCTCAACTTCACCAGAAGCAGCGGGGCTGCAGGCGATGACCCTTTTCCTTTTCCATGGTCAGGAAGCCGCTTTGCCAGCCTTCAGAAACGCCCTCCGAGAATTACGCAAGTCCCGCAAAAAAAAGCTTTCGGGCTTTAGCACTCTCGCTGATGTGTTTTATTCAATCGCCCTCATTCAGAACGGCACCCCCGAGTGCCTGCACGAAGCAAAACAGCACTTCGAAAAGGTTTCAAGGCCTTCTCTGCTTTACCCGCCTTTCTATCTTCACCTTAAGAAGCTTTTCGAAGCAAGAATAACCGGGCATGTCGATCACGAACAGATTTTGCAACAGATCAACCATTCAGCGGCCAAATTCAATAATTTCATCGGTCTATTGACCCTGCGCTGGCTTGGCATCACCAACCCGATTATTTACGAAGAACCTCTCGGACTGCTGATCAGCCAGGCCATGGCCGGCGGTTATCTGATGCCCGCGTGCGAAGGCCTGCGCCTGAAACGGGCGCTAGGCATGCCGCTTAACTCTGATGAATTGCAGCGCCTCACCGCCTGGGATGCCCAATTAATGCTGCCCCTCGCCGAAATCGTTGAACAACGCGCCCCCTGGGAAATAGTTCTCGAAGCATTGAATACCGCCCTGAATCTGGCAGGCTGCCATACCGACGCAGCCGACCGCCTGATCTGGGAAATCAAACTCAACCTGCCGCGAAGTTTTGAAATATATGGCCGCGAGCAGACCCGCCTGAAATCAGGAAAATGGTCGGCCGGCAAGATTGTCGATAATCACAGGTATTTCAATGGTATGAAACCATTTCCGGATTTCTATACCATGCATGATCAGCTGATTTTTAAGGCGCTGCAAAATGTCAGACCCTGGCTGAGAAGCTTTGACGAAGACGAAGAATGGCAGGTCTTTGCCGCCATGATCGGGCATCCGGCCGTTTATTTTGTTAACAATGACCAGCAGACCATTGAGATTCTACGTGGCGAACCGGTTTTGCTGCTGAACAAAAATAATGACGCCCTGCAACTTGCCTTTCAGCCTGAATTTACCGGTCGCCGGGTTCTGGTGACCCAGGAAGCCGATTACCGCCTGAGGGTTTATGAATTCAGCGATGTGCAGATAAAAGCCGCCCGGGTTCTCGATAACAACCGAAAATTTCCGCCAGCGGCGCTCGGCCGACTCAAACAGACAATTGCCGGGCTAAGCCCGCTTATGCCGGTCCATACGAGCGTCGAGGGCACTGAAAATCTGACGCCAATCGCCTCGGTTGCCTCAGACAGCAGTATTTACGCCCAACTGGCTCCGGCAGGCGCCGGGCTGAAAGTTAAACTTTGTGTGCGGCCCTTCGGTGACAAGGGGCCTGGTTTTGTGCCCGGGCGTGGCATGAACGATGTGTTTACCGAAATCGCCGGGCAAAAACTGCATACCCGGCGAAATACTGACCTCGAGACAAACAACGCCGAACAACTGATCGCTATCTGCCCATCGCTTGCCGGCATTGAAAAATCAGACTTCCAGGGCGAACTTGACGCCGCCGAAGACTCGCTGCAACTGCTTCTTGAGCTGCAACAGGTTGAAAATCTGCCAATCGAATGGCCCGCGAATCATCGGCCAACCAGGGTGACCCGGGCAAATTTCAACCGGTTCCGCTTCAGAATCGAAGGCAAGAATGACTGGTTTGCCATTTCCGGAGAATTGCCGGTTGAAGATGGGCTGGTTCTTGATCTGCAACAGCTGTTAAAACTTTATGACGGGCACAGTCGCTTTATCACCATTGGTGAACATCAGGTGCTTGCCATCACCGAAGACTTCAGGCGCCGCATCAACGATCTGCGCGGCTTTACCGACCAGAGCGGCAACACCAGCAATTTTCATGTTTCGGCCATCCCGGCCGTCGAAACCCTGCTCGACGAAATTGAAGAGCTGACTTTCGACAAGACCTGGAAAACCGCTCTGACGCGGCTCAAAACTGCCACAGAAAAAACCTTTGAGATTCCATCAACGCTGACGGCCGAGTTGCGCGAATACCAGCGCGAAGCTTTTTACTGGCTCAGTCGCATGGCTTACCTCGGCATGGGGGCCTGTCTGGCCGATGACATGGGGCTTGGCAAAACTGTCGAAGCCCTGGCGCTCATTCTAAGCCGAGCGGCCGAAGGCCCGGCATTCGTTCTGGCGCCAACCTCGGTCTGCATGAACTGGTATAACGAGACTTTGCGGTTTGCTCCGACTCTCAGACCAGTTCTGTTTGCGCAAAGCGACCGCCGCCAGACGATTAAAGACCTGGCTCCCTACGATCTGATTATCTGCAGTTACGGTGTCCTGCAGAATGAAATCGAGGCAATTGCAGCGATTAACTGGACAACCATCGTTCTTGACGAGGCACAGGCCATTAAAAATATGGCTACCAACCGCTCTCAGGCTGTTATGATGCTGCAGGGCCGCTTTAAAATGCTGATGACCGGCACTCCAATCGAAAACCACCTCGGCGAACTCTGGAACCTGTTCCGCTTTCTCAACCCGGGGCTGCTTGGTTCGGTCGAGGTCTTCAACGAAAATTTCGCCAATCCGATTCAGAACCAGGGCGACAAACTTGCCCAGCTGCGCCTGAAAAAGCTGGTGCAACCCTTCATACTAAGACGCACCAAGAGTCAGGTTCTTCAAGATCTGCCCCCACGCACCGAAATCACCCTGCAGGTTGATCTAAGTCGCGACGAGACCGCTCTCTATGAAAGCATGCGCCGCAATGCAATCGAAAAGATTTCGGCCGGCGAAAATGGGGAAAGCGGCAAACCAATGCTGGTGCTTGCCGAAATCATGCGCCTGCGCCGGTTGTGTTGCAACCCTTCGCTGGTAGCACCCGAAGCTGGCATTGCCAGTTCAAAATTGCAGTTGCTCGAACGTATTGTTGAAGAACTGCTCGAAAACCGCCACAAGGCTCTTATTTTCAGCCAGTTTGTCGATCATCTGGCGCTCGTACGTGAGCTTTTCGACCGCAAGGGTTATGCCTACCAGTATCTCGATGGCTCAACGCCGGTTCGCGGCCGCAACAAAGCGATCAACAACTTCCAGGAAGGAAACGGCGACTTTTTTCTAATCAGCTTGAAGGCCGGTGGCCTGGGGCTTAACCTGACGGCGGCCGATTATGTAATTCACCTCGACCCCTGGTGGAACCCGGCGGTTGAAGATCAGGCTTCTGACCGGGCGCATCGCATAGGCCAGACAAGACCCGTAACTATTTACCGTCTGATTACCACTAACACCATCGAAGAAAAGATTCTGCAACTGCATGGCCGGAAACGCGACCTTGCCGATGGCCTGCTTTCGGGCAGCGACATGGCCGGTCGGGTTTCAACCGCCGAACTGGTTGCAATGATCAGCAGTTCAGTGATTCAGAACAATTGATGAATGTGGTTGCCAAGTCTGGCGACAATATGCTATTTTTTTGAGACCCGGAGAGGTTTTATTACATACACGAAATGAGGTTGATTGATGAAAATAATCGGTCACGCTACTCTAGTCACCCTTGGAGAAAATCATCAGGTTATCAACGACGGCGCCGTCGCTTATGACGAAAACAAGATTCACGCCGTTGGCAGCACCGAAGAACTTAAACAACGTTTTCCCAAAGCAAAAGTTAAAAATGTCAAAGGCAGACTGGTTATGCCCGGCATTGTCAACACCCACATGCACCTTTATTCGACTTTTGCGCGCGGGATTTCCCTCAAAGACGCTCCGCCGACCAATTTTGTCCAGATACTTGAGCGCCTGTGGTGGCGCCTCGACAAGGCGCTTACCAAAGAAGATCTTTATCTGACCGCGATGATTCCGATGCTCGATGCAGTGCGCAATGGCGTCACCACCATGATCGATCATCATGCCAGCCCGAACTGCATTACCGGTTCGCTGTCGATTCTGCGTGACGCCTTCAGAAAATGCGGCCTGCGCGGCAATCTCTGCTACGAAATCACTGACCGCGACGGTATCGAGCGCTGTGACGCCGGCTTCGAAGAAAACGCCAGCTTTATCAGGGGGCTAAAACTCGACAGCGAATCTGATATCACTGCCATGATCGGTCTGCATGCCAGCTTCACCTTGAGCGATACCAGTCTGCAGCGTGCCGCCGAACTCTCACAGGCACTGCAAACCGGGGTTCACATTCATGTTGCCGAAGATAAGGCCGATAACGAAGACGCCGTAAAACGCGGTTTTCGCTCGGTTGTCGATCGCCTGCACCGCTATAAACTGACCGGCCCTGAGCATATTTTCGTACACGGCGTCAACTGCGACTCACACGACATTTCGACCCTGGCGCTGACCAAAACCAACGTTATCCATAACCCGCGTTCGAACATGAACAATGCGGTCGGGTGCTCACCGCTCGAAAAAATGATGGAAGAAAAAATCAACGTCAGCTTCGGCACCGATGGGATGTCGGCTTCACCACTCGAAGACCTGGCAGTCGCCAATATTCTGCACAAACATCAGGCCGGCGACCCCCGCAAAATCTACGGCGAAGCCTGGAAAATGTTCGCAGTCAACGGCCCCAAACTGGCCAGCAAGCTGTTTAAACGCAAGATCGGCTGCCTTGAAGAAGGCGCCGCCCCCGACATCATCGTCTGGGATTACCTGCCCCCCACCCCGGTCACCGCTGGCAACACCTTCGGGCACCTGACCTTTGGCCTGCCGTTCAGCAAGGTTCAGACTACGATTTGCCAGGGCAAAACCATCATGGAAGACGGTCAACTTACCTTCCTCGCAGAAGGCGAAGAAGAAGAAATGATGGCCAAATCAAGAGAACTGGCCAACTCTCTCTGGGAACGCTTCTAAATCGGTTATCAAGCAGGCTGCCCCGCGATACCGCATGAGCGGGGCAGCCTCTAAACAAAACAAACCCGGCTGATAGGCCGCGCCGTCGCATCGGCGAAAAATACTCGATGCTCTCTTATATAGACACGTTGTAATCAGGTTGGATAGGTATTTTTGAAAAAGACGGCCTCTAAAAAATCTGCAAAATGGGTTCACGAGCAGAAAATCAGAAGTTTTTTTTCTGATTTTCTTGAGGTTTTGTTCACCAGACGCGACCTTGAATCTCTTAAACCGATGCTTGCCGCCAGTTTAACCGGCATCGGCACCGCAATTCACGAGATTTCCAATACCCGCAATGAATGCCTGAAACGCTTCAAAGACGACATCAGGCAAATTCCCGATTCAATAAAATTAGACCATCTCACCTGTGAGGTGCAAAAACTTAGCGATGAACTTGGCCTGGTGATGGCGTCTGTAGCGTTAACCGGGGTCATCAAAGCCGAAGAGCAATGTGAATTCTGCATGCCCCATGTCAGAATTACTGCCGTCATAAGCCTGGCTGATGAACAACCGCAGATTTGCCATCTGCACTTATCAGTACCCCAGGAAAACCCCGGAGAACCCGAGAGTTTTCCGATCAGACGCCTGACCAATGCGCTGCAAGAGTCTGAAGAAAAGTTCAGAAAGATTTTTGATAACGCGCCGGCCGCAATTTTTGTTTTTGATGAGAACGGAATTATCAAACAATGCAACAAAAAGTTCTTACAGCTCGCTCAAAATAACCTAGAGACCCTGATCGGCCTGAATCTTTTTGAACAACCAAATCAAAAAGCCATGCAAGGCATCAAAGACGCCCTGAATGGCAAGTCAGCGTATTACAACGGTTTCTTTCCCCTGGTTTCAACAAATAGCGCATCTCCTGTCAAGGCGGTATTTGCGCCGGTTTTTGACGCAAATGGCCAGGTAACCTCAGGAATTGGCATAATCGAGGATATCAGCGAGTTCAAAAATGCCACCGACAAACTTCAATATCATTATAGTTTTGAACGGTTGGTGACCAATATCTCCACAGGCTTTGCCAATTCCCCGACCAGCGAAATTGACCGGATTCTTGAAAAAGCCCTGCAACTGACTTGCGATTTTTTTGCTGTTGAACGCGGCTATATAGTTCTCTTCAATGAAGATGCCAGCCGGTTTTCGTTCACCCACGAGTGGCGCCCTGCTCATATCAAATCGATAAAAGCTCGGTATCAGGATTTTCCCGTCAGTAATTTCACCTTCGTTACTGAATTTCAGACTCGGAAAGTCGATTACCACTATTTTAAATCCGTTGAAAAAATGCCCGATGCTCACGAAGAATTCAAAATTGTTCTTCGCGAAGATAAAACAACGGCAGTCCTGGTTTTGCCATTGCTGCACAACAACAAGTTGATTGGTCTTTTCGGTTACGATTGCATAAACAAGATCCATTCCTGGACCGACGAAGAGATTTCATTATTGCGGGTCATTGGTGAAATTTATGCTAATGCGCTGGCCCGCAAAGAAAGTGAACGCCAGAGCATTTTAATCGAAGCGCACCGCCAGCAGACCGAAAGAGCCGACAGCCTTGCCAAACTTGCCGAAGCAGTTGCTCATCAATTCAACAACCAGTTGCAGATCGTCATCGGCAATCTTGAGTTGCTGAAGGCCAATGAAGAAGACCGCCAGAAAAAGAAGCAGGACGACGCCATGAAAGCGGCCATGAAAGCCGCTGAGCTTAGTGCCATGCTCATGGCCTATCTTGGCGAAACCCATGGCAAAAGCCCCGAAGACAAGACCAGAGAAAACGCCAGCCACTCACAAACCCTGCCAATACAGCTTGAGGGTGGCTATATTCTGGTCGTAGAAGACGATCAGATGGTGCGCTTTATTACCACCAGCATGTTACAACACTTTAATTTCGAAGTCATCGAAGCACAAGATGGGGTTGAAGCCATGCAGCTTTTCGATACTAACCCCAGAATCAAACTGGTGATCTGCGATCTGATCATGCCCGGCATGGATGGCTGGCAAACCCTGGCGGCGCTGCGCAAAAAATCAGCCCGACTTCCCTTCATACTGGCCAGCGGCTACGATGATGCCATGGCCTTAAAAGGCTCTCACACCGATCTGCCGCAGGCCTTCCTGCGCAAACCCTTCAATTCAGTTAACCTTCAAGAAGCAATCCGCCTGGCCCTGACCAGCTTCTGAGGGTTCTATAAATCCCCCTCTGATGCGCCCGGGTCAAAGTTGCTTTAACCAGACCCGCGGCGAACCGAAAAATCGCCATAAAAAAAGGCTTCAGTTCACCTGAAGCCTTTTAAAATAACCGGAGGTAATATCAGAACTTGATTCTTTTGCGGCCTTTTTCAACCAGGGCTTCGAGCATGCCCGGCACTTCTTTAAAGCGGGTGGTCAGAATCATGGCAGCGATCATATAGGGCTTGTAACCGGCTTCTTTGTAAGTTTCAATGCGATAGCGGTCAAAAACGCTGGCGGCAACTTCACCGGCCTTGCACGAAACGTCAGTGATGTCGGCGGGCAGGCAGTGCATGTAGAGCGCCTTGCCTTTTTTAGTGTGCTTCATCATTTCTTCGGTGCATTCCCAGTTTTTGAACTTGGCATTGTTGGCCAGACATTCTTTTTCGAGAGCCTTGAGACCATCGTGATCGTTCTTGCGCAGCAGTTCAGTGCGCCTGCCCATAACGGCATAAGGCGCCCAGCTCTTCGGGTAAACGATGTCAGCACCCTTGAAGGCTTCTTCCATGCTGTTGCTGACGCTGAATTTGCCGCCGCTTTCCTTGGCGTTTTTCTTCGCGACTTCCATTACATCGGGTATCAGGTTGTAGCCTTCGGGGTGAGCAAGAGCGACATCCATGCCAAAGCGGGTCATCAGGCCGATAATACCCTGGGGTACGGAAAGGGGCTTGCCGTAACTCGGTGAATACGCCCAGGTCATCGCGATCTTCTTGCCTTTGAGTTTATCGAGCCCGCCAAAATGTTCTTTGAGCCAGCCGAGGTCGGCCATTGCCTGGGTCGGGTGATCGATATCGCACTGAAGGTTAACAACCGCAGGTCTCTGCGGCAGAACACCCTGCTTAACACCGTCATCAAGAGCATCACCGACTTCACGCATATAGGTATTGCCGGCGCCGAGATACATGTCATCGCGAATGCCGATAACTTCTGACAGGAAAGAAATCATGTTCGCAGTTTCGCGAACGGTTTCGCCATGAGCGATCTGCGATTTGCCTTCGTCGAGATCCTGGACGGCGAGGCCAAGCAAATTACATGCTGAAGCAAAAGAAAATCTGGTGCGGGTCGAATTGTCGCGGAACAAAGATACGGCGATACCGCTGTCAAACACCTTTGCAGAAATGTTCTTTTCGCGCATCAATTTGAGCAGGTCGGCGATGGCAAGAATCTGTTTCAGCTCGTCGGTGGATTTTTCCCAGGTGAGGAGGAAATCTTTACCGTGCATTTTGCTTTTGTAACCCTTGATTTCTTTCAGCAGAGCATTTAATTCTTTCATTTATATTTCCTTTTTGTATTTGTTTAAAACCCTACAGACAAAAGAGAACCGTTGAACAGGCATTTTAAAACCTGCCCAACGGGCTTTAACCTCAGATATTATAAGCGAACTGGGCGTAGAAAGCCGAAGCCTTCACAAGATCATCAACCGGAATCTTTTCGTTCGGAGCGTGCGCGTAAACTTCGTTGCCCGGGCCAAAGCCGATCATCGGAATCTTGTAATAGCCGTTGATGGTAACGCCGTTGGTCGAGAATGTCCATTTATCGACCTTCGGGTCTTTATTGAACAGTTCCTTGAATGATTTTACGCCAGTCTGAACGACGTGTTCGGTTTCGGGGATTTTCCAGGTGGGGAAATACTTTTCCATGCCGTATTTAAGGCCGGTGTAAGCGACTTCTTCGTAATGAAGAACTTCGACTTTGGCTTCATCGTTCAGTTTGAGGCCGATAGCCTTGATGACATCTTCAACTTCTTTGACAGCTGAATCTTTGGTTTCGCCCCAGGTAAGGCGGCGATCAAGGTGAATGTGGACCGAATCGGCTACGGCACAGAGTGACGGGCTGCCTGATTTGAATTCAGAAATGGTCACCGTGCCTTTGCCAAGAAAATCATCGTGTTTCAGGCGTTCGTTAAGTTTTTCGACTTCGAGAGCAAATTTAGCTGCCATGTAAACAGCGTTTTTGCCGCGTTCAGGGGCTGAACCATGGCACGAAATACCACGGAAATCGACGCCGATTTCCATACGACCGCGATGACCGCGATAGATGTTGAGGTTAGTCGGTTCAGTGCTGATGACGAAGTCTGGTTTGAGTTTTTCTTCTTCGACGAGGTATTTCCAGCAGAGACCATCGCAATCTTCTTCCATGACTGAGCTGACTACATAAAAAGTAACGTCGCGGTCAAAGCCCATGTCTTTAAGAATGCGGCCGGCGGTAATTGCTGAAGCGATGCCGCCTTCCTGGTCGATGGTTCCACGGCCCCAGACATAACCGTCTTTGACATCGCCGCTGAACGGATCAAATTCCCAGTTGGCGCGGTTGCCGACCCCGACTGTATCAACATGGCCATCAATGGCGATGACAGTTTTGCCCTTGCCGATGCGGCCGATAACGTTTCCGAGTCCATCGATGCGAACTTCATCGAAACCGGCTTCTTTCATCTGACGGGCGGCTTCTGCCTGAACGTCTTTTTCCTTCATGCTTTCAGAGGGAATTTTGACCATCTTGCCAAGGTTTTTGGCAGTATAATCGCGATACTTCTCAGCCAGTTCCATGATTTTCTTTGAGTTGCTCATTCCAATCTCCAGTTTTCTATAGTGGTGCAGACCGAAGTAATATATCGACCGTCCGCGTTGCCAAATTATACCCGAGTGTTAACTTTTTAACAATATCCAAGTCGCTTAATGATAATCGATGATAATCGATGTTAATCGAAAAAGCGAAAATTAACGACCAGACATGTTCGTTAATAATATTGTTTTGGCCCCGAACCGAACCGGGAGTATCATAAGCAGGCAGCGACAGACATAACCATGCCTGGCTGGCCAGGTTTCTCGAATCTGTTACTCCGGGAGGAAAAAAATAAATGAGCAGAAGCAGACTGTTTTTTTCGACAATGAAAGCGCTCGCCGTCGCCGGCCTTCTCGCCGGCAGCATTTTAAACCAGCCCGTATTGGCGCAGAATATGCAGGCTCAGAATGGAAAAATGGGAACTAAGAGCGGCAGCATGCAGATGGGCAAGCTTTTTTCGGAGCAGCAGGCCAGACTGCAGGAATTTCTTGCCGAAGAGGCTGCAGAGGGTAAGCAATTCATGGCGTCAATGCAGGGAAAGCCGAAGTCTGAACTGATACAGGCTCTGAAGGAGTTCAAGACCCGCCAGTATGAGAAGAATTCGGCATTTCGCCAGCAGATGCATGCGGAACGCATTGCAGCCTTTGAAAAGGCAGTTGCAGAGGGACCTGGTGCCAGACCAGAAATGCGGGAACAGGCCCTTGCCAGATTTACAAGGTCTTACGAAGAATTCAAAGCCTTTTTTGCCGGGAAGCATCAGGAAAACATGGACTTTCTCGACAAAGTTGGCGCCGATTCAAATCTTGAGGGGCAGGCACTGAACGAAAAGCTGCAGGCCTTTTTTCAGAGCCAGAAAGAATCGGCAAAAGCTTTCATGAGCCAGAAAAAGGGTCAGCGTCAGAATCAGGGGCAGCCATAAAACAATCATTTTTCACATGATCGCATGAATTTCCTGCAGAATTATGTTTTTTCAGATGCTTTTTAACATTTTTTCGCACGATCATTGTAATCAGCTCGAAAAAAGTCAAAAAAAATGCCTGCAGAATCTCAGCCCGCACCCGGAAAACGCCTGACCCTTAGTTTATTGTTTTAAATCTCAGGCTAAAGTAAAACTTTTCTGGTGAGTTCTGAGTATAATAGTAGAAAACGCCGGAGGTAGCAGTATGTTCAGAAGATTTTCGTTTCTGCTGATGACCGCTTGGTTTCTTTGCGCCTTGTCAATCGCCGATGCGAACCCATTTAACGTAGATAGTGTGACCATTCCGGCTAAAAGTGAGAGCACGCCGGTTGCAACAGCCGCAGACTCTGCCCCTGATGAAGGCGATACTGCAACGCCAGGAGCAGACGAACCGTCGCTGATAAAAGATCTGAGCCGCATCTACCGCACCCTCGGCCCCTGGAAAGGCAAGCGCAATGAAGCCAGACCAGAGAATGCCAAAGAACACCATCTTAAAAATTACGACAATCTGGATATCAATATTGACGGTGACAACTACTGCGGCCAGTTTGCAATGAGCACTCTTCTGAAAGGTATGGGCATCGAGGCCGACCCGCAGAAGGTTTACCAGGAATCAAACCCGAAAGGTATTTTCACTGCGCCCCCGACGATTGCTGAATATCTGCGTGCGAACGGCATCGATGCACGCATGAAAAACCGCGCCGGCATTAAAGATATTACAAAAAGAATAGACGAAGGCAAGCCGGTGATCGTTCTGGTCGAATCGAGCGGCGGCGTGCCCCATTGGGTATGTATTACCGGTTATGATACCGATGCCAGCGGTAATGTCGTTTCGCTGCGCATGCGCGATTCTTACTGGGGCGACGAAGGCCCGCACACCATGCCGATCGACAAATTCATGACCTCCTGGAACAAGCCATTCGGCAATAGCGTTCTCGGCAGCCTGGTGAGCTATTCAAACGTTCTTATCGACAATAATGGCACCTGCAGCCCGACCTCTACCCCATACCCCGGCACCTTTGAAACCGCGACCGAAGACAACATGGCATCGGGCATCAATGACGTCGTAAACGGCTGGACCAACCGCTCGGTCACTCAGACTATCGGCGGTGCCACCAAACTGGTTCTTGGCCTGCCCGGCGCCATTGTTGGCGTCGCTTCAAACTTCGCGAAAAATTCGGGCAGAAACATGAGCAACTGGGGCCAGGAACGCTGGAAACAGGGCGGCCTCTGGAATCGTGTCAGCGGCGGCGCGGCCATTGTCGGTGGCAACATCGCCAGCAGTGCAGGCTCAGCCGGCAAGGCAGTCGCTGACCTCTGGTCAAGCGGCGCCTCACTGATCGGTCAGGGCGCCAAACGCCTGCGCTCACTTTTTTCCTGAAACCAGCTTCTGAACAAGTTTAACACAAAGGCCCGCCCGCGCACCTCTTGCAGGCGGGCCTTTTAAACTCATCAAGACGATTCCCACGAAGGCAAAGAATGTTCTACGGGGAGCCGAAAGAACCTTTTGCGTCAATTAAAGGGCCTCGCGCCGGGTTGTGGGAATTGGCTGGCTGTGTTATAAATCTTTAGCAGTGGCGAAATAAAGCTGGAAAAGCCATTGAGAGCGACAGAAATTGACATAATCTGTGCCAACCAACCGGACAGCTGAACTTTAGCAACTAGAAAAAAATAATGGTCTTTAAAACACGGAGGAACATTCACAATGGCGGGTCTACCATTTTTTCGGGATCTGTTTGAGGCCCTCTGGAACAGCAATCACGAGGATATCAAAGATAATCTCGATTACATGCGGGGCGAATACAACCCTACCCATTCACGTCCCACTGAAGAAAAGCAAGCTATCTGCCAGGGCTTCACCGAAGCATTTCGTCTGGCGCTGCTGCCACATCAACGTAATTTTTCATACTACCCTGCGGTGCTTGAAATGTTTCTGCGGTATGCGCGGTTCTACGCCGATCAAGAGCCATGGAACGCCGAAATACACAATCTGTTTATTTACCCCGATCTCTTCACACCTTCTTATTTTGCCGCGAAAATTTCTTCAACACTGACCTGCGATTATATTTTTGCCGAACATGTTCGACAAATGGAAACCTTCATGTTCTCAGGCCTCTTCACCCGCTGGTCGAAAATGCCGGGCAACGGAAACTTTCTCGCCCAATACATGAAGCACTCCCTGGAGTTCCTGCTCTACGCTGCTCTGAACTGCTGCGACGTGCTTTTTGCGGCTCAGCTCCGCTGGAACGCAGCCCTGCTTATAGCAGTGCCTGAGCTGATAAATGATTTCGGCCTGGTAGTCAAGGTGGCCCGTCACTGCCAGAAACGTGCTTTCGGCTTTATTCCGGCAAGCCGTGATGCCCTGAAAACCGAATTGTCACGCCTCAGCAAACTCAGCAAAAATGCTGAGGTAACCGCCATGTTGAATGAACTGACCGCCGCCATTGAAACCACTACCGCTACGCCACCAGCACCCGCCCACCGGTCACTCAGCGTCGAAACTATCTATTCCGCGGCCTTGAAAGACATCATGGCCGACGAAAACCTGTCGAACGAAGAAAAAGAAATAATAAGAAATCTACGCGAGTTCGTGCCCATCCCACCCGACCTCTATCAGCGCATCTTCGATCAAACCCGCAAAGAAAAAAGCCTGGCGCCAGCCTCTGACGGCGGCGAATTTAACCCTGAAACGTTTATGCAGCGGTTGATTGCCGATTATGCAGGCAACCTCAATGATCTTACTGTCGAAATGCTGCTTTGCACCGGTGACGCTCTGATGTTGAGCCGAAAACAGGTCAAACAATGGCTCGAAGTCGCCAGGCAATCGCCGAAAGCTCCGCAGTCATGCGGCGTAGCACTAACCTGGCCAGGCATTTTCCCCGGCTGCCAAAAGGCAATAGCCAGACTCGATGAATGCGAAGCGCTTGAAGCTGAACTGCGTGCTTCGCCTGCTTTTGCAAAAATCGAAGCCAGAGCCGCCGAACTATGGGAAATCATGAAATCTGCCACACGCGAAACTGCACCCGATCACATCGATACCATGATGGCCCGTAATTCATTTACCGCGTTTCTATCTGATCCGGGCGTAGTAAAGGTGCCGACCATTATCTATTTCGTGTTTTCGCCGATGATTCATCACGCACGCCTGCAGTTCAAGGGCGAAAACCTGCAAGTCTATCTCGAAGTGCCAATTGAAAAACTACAAAGCGTCAAAATACCATTTGTTGAAGGCAATATTCTTTCGCTCTACAATTGCGATCTTGATCGCGCCATCAGCAGCCAGTTTTATTGCAAAGAGGGCAGCGAAAACTTTGCTGAAGGCCTGAGGCAATCGCAGGGCAACTATCGCGTTGCTGTAGTTGGCTACCCTTCGTTGACGCCGATCAAAATCTTTAATAAGACCGGCTATATTGATGTCAGCGGGCGTTTTGCAAATATCAACGCCCTGTTCAGCCAACAAAAATACGCCGAAACAATTCAGGCCTGTGAAGCCCTGGCCAAAGACCAACCAGCCCTTGGCCAAGTTTCTTATATGCTGGCACGCACCTATAAAACCCTTGCCGTCAACGACATTGAGCCAGAAAAAAATCTGGCCCTTGCCAAAACGCATTATCACGAAGAATTGAATAAAGTAGCAAATTCCCTCGATGCCTTGCTCGGTCTTGGTATTATATGCAAAAGATGTGGTGAATTCGCCGAAGCCGAGCGCTGGTTCGAACTCGCGTTTAAAACTTCGCCTTCCTGCATTCCGTTGATCGTTACCTGGGTTACAACCCGTATGAGCCGCCTGACCGACGAAAAGCTTCCGACTGATGAAATTGTCAGCGATATCTGCCGGCATATTGGCCCAGGCTACTTGATTGACCCCGATAACCAGATTTTAAACGATGCCGTCGATTATATCGGCAGCATTTTCAAGAAGTTTCTACCCGGTCATATTCAACTGACCGGCATCGATTACCACAACATGTAAACCTGCTGAACGCTTTTGTTGAATCTCAGGGGAACATTCTATTTTATTTCAGGAGTAAACTTATGAGCGGGCACCGACATGAAGGCAGTCTTCATAACAGCGGCAAAAAGAAGCGCGTCAAAGGCTGGGTAGACCGCGTAACCGGCGGCATTGTGGTGGTGGTTATCAAGCACCCCGATGACCCTGATGCCACCATTGAGATTTATGTGCCAATTGAAAATTTCAAAAAACGCACACCAAAAGAAGGCGAATACGTTTCGGTTGATATACCTGATAACGATTGATTACTGAGCGGCTGATCGGCCTCTGCACCAGCGTTGCGGCTTCCTTCCCGCCAATCAACTGGCCATGCAGGCCTTTAAAGCTTATGCACGCACAAAAATGGCAACCCGGAGTGCAGCGACCAGTTTAATTTGTGAGCGCCCCAATGGTTTTTGCCTTGATGAAGGCAAGAATGCCAGGCATTTCGCCAGCAGATGCATGCGGAACGCATTGCAGTCTTTGAAAAAGCCGTGGCAGAGAGACCTGGGGCCAGACCAGAAAAAGGGTCAGCGTCAGAATCAGGGGCAGCCATAAAACAATCATTTTTCACATGATCGCATGAATTTCCTGCAGAATTATATTTTTTCAGAGGATTTTTAACTTTTTTCGCACGATCATTGTAATTTTTATAAAAATCAATATACTTTAGTAGGATAAGTTAAATTTTTACTTCACACATAGGAAAAATGAACAATTCGAGTTCGCAGGTAACTAAAAAATTAGGTGCGGCAATCAAGGACTACCGCAAAAATCTCGGTCTGACTCAGACACAGCTGGCCGACCTGGCGGGTGTCAGTCTTAACTACGTTTCGCAGCTCGAAAACGGCAAGCCCAAAACACAGCTCGACAAGCTGCTTGCCGTAATTGATGTTCTCGGCCTCGAGTTGGCCCTTACCCCCGGAGGTTCAGGCTTCCGAACTTCAGAGAATATTGTTGAAAAATGAAAGACGCCCGTTCGATCAGCGAATTAAACATCTTTCGAGATGGTCAGCGAGCCGGAATCTTGCGCAGAACGCCTGCCGGCTGCGAGTTTGTGTTCGACGACGATTTTCTGCGGCAGCAGAATTTTGCAGGGATTTCTTTCTGCATGAAGAAAAGCCCGGCACGCCTGATCAACCCTGGCGTCAATCTTTTTCCGTTTTTTGCGGGACTGCTGCCCGAAGGGTTACGATTAAAGTCGCTGGTGCGAAATCTAAAGACTTCTGAAGACGATCTTTTCAGTCTTTTCGCAAGCATCGGCGATCAGGTAATCGGTGATGTCTATGCCGGCGTCGAGCGCTCTGAGGATGAAGCACAGATTCCAAAGCTCAGAGAAATAAATTTCTACGAATATTTTCAGAAAGTGTTATCCGGCAATGCAATTATGCGCGACGAGGCGATTGCAGGAGCCCAGGAAAAACTCTCGGCATCGATGATCAGTTTCCCTGTCAACATTGCGAAAGAGAATTGCCGGTATATTCTCAAGTTGAATCCGCCCGACAAACCGAATCTGGTTGAGAATGAACACTTCTGCATGCAACTAGCACAAAAATGCAGCATTGAAGCGGCCAGAACCAGTCTGGTTAGAGACCGCGACGGCAATAATGGCCTTCTCGTCACACGATTCGACCGCGTCTGGAACGAAAAAACCGGCAGATTTCTTAGGCATCATCAGGAAGACGCCTGCCAGATGCTCGACCGCTACCCGGCCGACAAGTATCGAGTCGCTTTTAATGATATTGCCAGGGGCGTCACAACGCATGTATCGGCGGCGAAGGTTGCCATACTAAGGCTGATTGAGGTTTATGCGTTCTCGTATCTCATTGGCAACGGCGATCTGCATGCAAAGAATATCAGCCTGCTCGTCAAGTCTGGAAGCAGGATAGTCGAGGTCTCGCCGGCCTACGATCTGCTCTGCACACATATTTATGGTGACCACAAAATGGCCTTGAAACTTGATGGACGTGACGACAACATCAAAAGGAGTAATCTTGTCAGCTTTGCCGGGCGGTTCGGAGTTTCTGAAGCGGCGGTCAGCAAAATGCTCGACCGGCTGACAGCAAGGTTCTGCCAGTATTCAGCCATTCTGCAGCAGATCCCCATGACCGAAAAACAAAGAACCCAACTCGAAAAAGTCACAAAAAAACGCCTGCATGACCTCAGCCAGCAGACTTAAAAATCATGAGTCTTAGGTCATTTTTTCGAGGTCACCGGCCCAGGGAAATCGGCCACAAGGTTATTTTGCGGCGGTTTCTTCGGCCGCGAGGTTTTTGAGTTCGCGCAGTTTTTTCAGGCTTGATGGCTGAGTGGCGATGCGCGAATTTTTGACATGCGGCCATTTTTCAATCCGGGTGTTATTGAGGCCTGCAAAAATCTACGGGGAGCCGAAAGAACCTTTTGCGTCAATTAAAGGGCCTCGCGCCGGGTTGTGGGAATTGTGGGGAATATTCCATTTTATTACAAGAGGCGGGCACCGACATGAAGGCAGTCTTCACAACAGCGGCAAAAAGAAGCGCGTCAAAGGCTGGGTTGACAAAAGAAGGCTAATACGTTTCGGTTGATATACCTGATAACGATTGATTACTGAGAGACTGATCGGCCTCTGCACCAGCGGTGCGGTTTCTTGCCCGCAAATCAACTGGCCAGACAGGCCTTTAAAGCTTATGCACGCACAAAAATTGCAACCCGGAGTGTGTCGGCCGGCTTAATTTGTGAGCGCCCCTATGGTCTTTGTCTTTATGAAGGCAAGAATACCCGGCATTTTGCCGGTTAGCATATCATCGATGCGGCCAAGGTTCGGGTAATGCTGCAGCCAGTCATTGCGATTATCAAGCATCTTCAATTCATGGCCGATCATACGGTTAACAAATGGGTTACGGTTCTCTGACAGGCCCTTGATGCGATTAAGAAAACTTCGATACTCTGCCATGCCTTCTGGTCTGGTGGGCAATATTGAAGTGATGCGGTAAATATCGATAAGTTTCTGAATGACCTGAAGCTGGGCCTTGTTGCCTTTTAAAGCGACCATGGCCGGCTGCAACAGCTGATAATAATGAAACCTGGCCTGAACAATCGCACCAGCAAAGAATTCATAAATGATTCTGAAGCTCATGAGATCTTGTTGAAAACTGATAGGGTTAAAACCGCTGCCAGAAGTGCCGTCAAATTTTCCCTGCTGTTGCAGAGTGGTGAAATGCGGCTCGAGGTAGCTGATGATCTGAAAGCAGACCTTTGCCTGCTCATACCAGGTCTTTGCCAGCTGCAAGCGGGTTTCGAAGATTTCTTCGCTGTCATCGGCCGAAAGAGTCGAGAGTTTACGCAAAAGAATCCTGATGGCATCTTTTGAATCACGGTAGAACTGTGAATTGATAAAGTCGCGGCTTACCAGAGAAATACGCCCGACCGAAAGCACCGCATCAACGTTTTCACCGATCCGGGTTGCGAGTTCTCCGATGGTTTGTGAGGGCTGATAAAAGACTTCCGGGGGAATCCGGGCATCGATTGCAGCCTCGTTAAGCGACACGCCCAGCGAGACCTTTTTGACCGAAACTGGCGAAAAAAGCTCAAATGAATTGTTATAGGCTCCCTTGCCGGTTTGAGCGCTCCACGAGAAGTCAACATTGCACGAAACCAGATTGCGGTCTTCGTGGTCGCCGGTCTTTGCCAAGCGCCTGCCCGAAACCCCGAATTTAAATTTTTTAACTGAACTATAAAGCGGCTGCATAGAACTGTTGATCATGCCATCTTTAGCCGGCTCAATCAAACCCCACGGCTCAGTGCGGTCTTCGATAAAAGAGAAGAACACCGAACTGCCATCAACAACGTCATGTTTGCTGTTGATTGATTCGTCGATGCCAAGGGTCTCAAGGCCATAAGGGTTTACGGCGATCTCTTCAAGCAAATCTTCGCAGACCTTCTGCGATAGAATAACCGCATTAAAGTGATCTGCCGAAAACGAAATCTCTTTTGAAGAAGAAGTCAGAAAACTGAGAAAAAAGGCGCTGATCGCCGTTAAAATGGCAAAGCCAATCGTTATTTCGATAAGGGTCATGCCCTGTCTGCGCGAAGTTTTCATTCGATCCCCCCGACATTCAACAAACCGACGTGGGCGAGAAACTGATATTCGCCCTTATCACTGACGACGGTTGCATTAACCTGCACGCTTGAAGGCGAAAGGCTCGAAAACCGTAACTGCTTGATTGAATTGTGCAAAATCTTTTCATTGGCCTTGTTATATGCCCCTGAAAAATCATTGCAGTATGAAACCAGCCGGTAAACCCTCTGTTTAAGGCGCACTGATTCATCATTATTTGGTTCGAGATACAACATGTTCACCTGATTCAGCAGGTCGCGAAAAACCATATAATGCATGGTTTCGCCGGTGACAGGCCTGATTACATCAGTGCCCTCGCGAATCTGATCGATAATCTGGTCGAATGCCTTGCGCGATTCCATCTGAAGAATCGCCTGTTGCGAAAAAGCCTTCTGGCTGGTGTTTACGGAGGTAAAAAAGTGCATGCCGGCGGCCCCGATCAAACCCACCAGGCCAATTACCACAAGAAGCTCGACAAGGGTGGTTCCGGATTTGTGCTGCATTTTCATTGCTGGCTCTCGTTTTCCTGCTGTCGAAGGCGCTCGGCTTCTTCTTCTTCTTTTTTGATGAGTTCTTCGAGCCTCTTTTTTGCATCTTCAACCAGTTTGGTCAACTGTTCAACATTAGCTCTGGCCTGCTCGAGGGCAGCTGCAAGAGCCGCCTCGACTTCGGGTGCCTTGGCAAATGGGCCGATTTCGTTGGCCAATTCAGTCATTCGGGTAACATCTGCGGTTACGTTAACCAGGGCGGTTTCCCAGTCGGTGGTAAGCTTGGCAACCGACTCTGCAGTTGGCAATGAGTTGAGATAATCACTGCCGGCGTTGTTGTCAAGGTGATCCATGCCTCGGTTGAGGGCGTTTCCGAGGTTTTGCACGCCGGCGACGATCGTCTGGGAAACCATTTCTTCGATGGCCTTTGCGGCACCGGAGCTGGGTGCGTCATTGATGCCTGTTCTGGCATCGGTTATCAAATCGCTCATATCATCAAAGGCCTTTTCTCGGGCTTCGGCAGCCTGGGTGTGAAGATCAGTCGCTTCTGACATCCCCCCAACTCCCTTCTCTTCAATTTTTTTCCAGCCCTGGTCGGTGTAGTCGTAGGCCGATTTTGAAGAGCTGACGACACTTGCCATCTTTGCATTCATATTGATGCCGACCATGCTGTCGGTGGCAGAAGGCGGAACGTTGACCCTGGGGCCAGGCGCGGATGGCTTTTCGGAGCCGGGGAGTGGCGGCATCTGCGGCACATCGACCGGTTCTTTTTTTGCAATTTCAATGTCTTCAGGCGGGGGTGGAAAGCCCGGGTCGCCAGGCGCGATCGGCCGGCCATTAATCTCTTTGATAATATCATTGGGCTTTTTAAGCTTGATGATTTCACGAGCCAGCTGGTCGGATTTTTTCTGGTTGGCGACTCGCTGGGCAAGCATGCTTTCGACTCTGCTGGCAAAGGGGTTAGCCTTGCCAGCTACCGGAAAATCTTTTGGATCAGCATTCAAAAAGGCTTCGACAAAAATCTGATTAGACACATCGAGCAGGTCATCGTTAAATCTTACACGCCAGAAATACATTCTGGAAATGCCTGCCAGATGAGTGCGCACATACACATCAGCCTGAAAGTCGCGGTTTTTGCTGTTTTCGACGAGCAGATCATACTCGCCACCCTGCAGAGCCACTTTGTTTTCAACCAGAGGGTCAGTAACAAACGGCCGATTCGCCCACGAAAAAGAGTGTATTTTGGCACAAACCCGTGAAAGGGCTGAATAGGCCATTAAAAACGACAACTGGTGATTATTGGTGTGAAAAATCTGGTTTTTCACACCCTGATTCATGCGACTCATGGTCATGATAAAGCCAACTACCACAACCATCGCTATTATCGTGAAAGGCAAGGCCATGCCAAGCCTTGTTTTAAACGATCTCATGTTTGCCCCCATCGAACGAACTCGCTTTAACAGACAAAGTGCATACGGTCAGCATATCATTTTTGTTGCAGCATTGAGAAAAACTGTTGAATTGTCAGTGGCGGTTAAATTCAAAGCTTCGGTCACCCGAGCCAAAAATTGCCTCTGATTCGACCACATTGGTTTCAACGACCGTCGGCAACGCCTCTGAAGTATTCCAGATTAGCTGCTGGCCGGCACCAACCTGGCGTTTTTCACCAGTTTTATTTGTAAACTCAACCTTGCCATTGGCAACATAAAGTTCAAAAGAGCTGCTCGAAACTATCTGCCCGAATCTTGTACCGAGAACCGCCGTATTGCCATGCCTGGTTTCAACGACAATAGATTTCTGCTGTTTGTTAACGTCATAAACCGCCTTGCCCTCGCCCTGAAACCCAATTTTGTCGCTGCCCGCACGCACTTCAAAATATGAATCAGCCGCAACATCGACTTTTGCAGAATCAGCGAGGGTCATCAGGCTGGCAGAAGAATCTTTGGCAGTTCTCACGGCACCGCCTGCCATCAGCTGCATATCGCCTGCCGCAGTCGCAAAACCCTGTTCAGCTGTGATTTTAGCTTCAACCTGGCCACTGACGCTGACGATTTTTGCGGCCGGAGTCGCTTGGCTGCCACAGCCGGCTGAAAAGAACACAGCACCCAGGAAAGCGCTCAAAACGAGATTTTTCGCCAGCATATCAACCCCCAATTTTTTTTATCATACGATTGAAAGAACACCTTTGTTGCATATTAAACTATAACCACTGATTAAAATAAAATTTCCTCATTATTGCCTTTTTCAAGGTGTATTTAAATACCCTGGTTCGTTGGAAAGTTTACATTTTAAATATTTGCAGGTATAATCGGTGCAGAAAATTTCGATTCAGACTAACAAAAACGCAAGGAAAGTCGATTAAGGCAATATAATGAAGGCTGAAGGCGCTTCGTTACACCCATAATATGCAAAGTCAGTCGCTGACTGACAAAGGAATGACACTTTTATGGCAGCAAAAGGTAAACTCGCAGTAGTCGCGGTAGGCGGCAATTCACTGATTCTCGACAGCAAGCATCAGTCGGTACCAGATCAGTATGATGCAGCCTGCAGAACCATGGTTCATGTCGCCGACATGATCGAACAGGGTTATAACGTTGTATTGACGCATGGCAACGGGCCACAGGTCGGTTTTATTCTGCTGCGCAGCGAAATCGCACGCAGTCAGTTGCACCCGGTTCCGCTTGATTCATGCGGTGCTGATACTCAGGGCGCCATCGGCTACAATTTTCAGATGGCCCTTGGCAATGAATTCAAAAAACGTGGAATCAGCAAACCAGTAGTAACTGTAGTAACGCAGGTTCTCGTCGATAAAAACGACCCGTCTTTCAAAAAGCCGAGCAAACCGATCGGTCAGTTCTACACTGAAGCCGAAGCCAAAGACCGCATCAAGAATGACGGCTGGTCGATGGTTGAAGACGCCGGCCGTGGCTGGCGCCGGGTGGTAGCCTCACCGCTGCCCCTCGAAATTATCGAAGAAAATGCGATTACCACTCTCGCCGACAAGGGTTTCTGCGTCGTGGCAGTTGGTGGCGGTGGGATTCCGGTTATTCGCAACGACAAAGGCAACCTTGAAGGTACCGCCGCTGTAATCGACAAAGACTTTGCGTCAGCACTTCTTGCCTCGAATATCAAGGCCGACATGTTCATCGTATCGACCGCCGTCGAAAAAGCCTGCCTGAACTTCGGCAAACCCGATCAGAAATCTCTCGAAAAAGTTACGGTCGCCGAACTCGAAAAATATTGCAAAGAAGGCCATTTCAAGCCAGGTTCTATGCTTCCGAAATGCGAAGCAATTATCAAGTTCATTAAAAACGGTGGCAAGCATGCCATCATCACTAACCCCGAGAATCTTGCCCGCGCCGTTAAAGGCGAAGCCGGCACTCACGTATACCCATAACCAAGGAGCCAAATCGTGCCTAAGTATTTAAAAAAGTTCAAACTTCATGTAAATGATGAAGTAATCAAAAATACCGTTAACCGCGCCAAAGAACGCAATGTGGTAATTCCGACTTTTGCCCAGCAGAAAAACCCCAACCTGATCCCCGAAAAAATCAAAACGCAGGTTAAGCCGCTCGGTCTTTGGGATGTCAATCCCCGCAACCTGTTCCGCATCACCTGGAAAAACGATACCAAAACCGGTCTTTATGGTGATGTGAATTTTGTTGAACTGCCCAGCGCCATCACCGGCGTCAAAGCCCGCATCATCGGTCTGGTCGGCAAGTATTTTCCCACCGGCGCTCACAAGGTCGGGGCTGCTTTCAGTTGTCTGGTTCCGCGGCTCGTCAGCGGTGAATTTGACCCGACAAAACAGAAGGCCGTCTGGCCAAGCACCGGCAACTACTGCCGCGGCGGCGCTTATGACTGCGCTCTGCTCGGCTCACCCGCGATTGCCATTCTTCCCCAGGATATGAGCCCCGAGCGCTTCGCCTGGCTCAAAGAAATCGGCACGAGCGAAATCTTCGCCACCCCCGGCTGCGAATCAAACGTCAAAGAAATCTACGACAAATGCTGGGAACTCATCAAAGAACGCGGCAACAATATCGTAATTTTTAATCAGTTTGCCGAAATCGGCAACCCGATCTGGCACTACAACCTGACCGGCAACGCCGCCCTTGAAGTATTTGAAAAGGTCAAAGGGCCACGCAGCCGCATGGCCGCATGGGTCAGCGCGACTGGTTCAGCCGGCACCATCGCCGCTGGCGACCGCATCAAACACATTCACCCGCACGCCCGCATCGTCGCTTCTGAAGCACTTCAGTGCCCCACCCTGCTGAACTGCGGGTTTGGTGGTCACCGCATTGAAGGTATCGGCGACAAGCATGTTCCCTGGATTCACAACACCCGCAATACCGACACGGTGGTTGCCGTGGATGATGAAAACTGCATGAGGCTGTTCAGGGTATTCAACACCCCCGAAGGTCACGCAATGCTTAAAAATGCTGGTGTTAAGCCCGAAGTCATCGAAAAGCTGTCGCTCCTCGGCGTCAGCAGCGTCAGCAATGTGCTTTCAGCCGTAAAGACCGCCAAGTTCTATGAAATGGACGAAAACGACATTCTGTTCACCTGTCTGACTGACTCGGCCGAAATGTATCAGTCGCGCCTCGGCGAACTCGAACATCAGCATGGCAAAATGACCGGCGAACGCGCTCTTGCAGACTTTGAACGCTTCATGCTTGGTGAAGGCAGCCAGAACATGATGGAACTCAACTATCATGACCGCAAGCGCCTGCACAACTTCAAGTATTATACCTGGGTTGAACAGCAGGGCAAAACCGTTGAAGAACTCAACGAACTCTGGGATCCCGAATTCTGGGAAGACGCATTCAGCGAAGAAGTTATCAAACATTGGGATGAAATGATCACCGCGTTCAATGAAAAGACCGGGGTCCTGAAGAATCTGTAATACTCTGCCGGTCATCGTTTCAGATCGAAAGCCGGCTAAAATGTGCAACAAGTGCAGGGAACGGCGCAAACCGTTTCCTGCACTTTCTTCAAAATGACCAACCAGAAACAGGCTGACGAAAACAATCGCAATCTGCCCTATACGCTGGCATTCAGGGTGCCGGCTATTTTTCGCAGCTATCTGGCCGCCTGCCAGCAGAAATTGCTAAGGGTCTGCGATTCTTTTGAACCCCCTGAAACAGCACATCTGACCGTGAAGTTTCTCGGGTTTTCTTCAGAATTTCTTGATGACCAGCGCATTATCGGCTTGCTGCCTTCGATTCACAGCATTTGCGCCAGATATCTGCCCCTTAAAATTTATGTGCGTGGCTTCGACGTTTTCAGATACGCTCAAGGTCGCGCTACTGTCATCTTTTTAAAAGTTCTGCCCTGTCAGGCCCTGCAGAATCTGCATAACGAGGTTTGCGAAAAATTCGGCGAGTTCGAGATTTTTCCAC
The DNA here is from genome assembly GCA_035352635.1 of Candidatus Rifleibacterium sp. Lineage (GTDB taxonomy): Bacteria > Muiribacteriota > Ozemobacteria > Ozemobacterales > Ozemobacteraceae > Rifleibacterium. Next base: position 45,562 of record DAOPYA010000006.1, on the reverse strand, counting down.
ATGCCGACCGTCACAACTATCAGCCACACATAACCCTGAGCAAAGATCTCAAGCCCGGGCATGCTGAAGAACTGCAGAAAATTCTGCTGCGCTCCCGAAAAATGGCGAAACGTCATCTCAAAGTCAGCGATCTGGTGGTGATGTCACCCAACCGTATGTTTCCGGTGCTGGCTGAGTTGCCTGACCCGCTGATCTGCCCGCCGGTCAAGTGACGGCGGCATGTAATTGATTTGCCCTCGCGTGATTATGTAAACCCATGATACTGCTTTTCGATTGCTGGTGCCGGGCGACGGTTTTTATTATGAAAAAAGTCTGATGCCGCGGTCGAGCCAGGCTATTTTTTCGTTGAGTTCATTCTGAGTATCTGCATCGACTGATTCGGCAAGAGTTGCCTTGAGACGGTCGCGGGTTTTGAGCATGTGCCCGACCAGGGTGGCAAAGCTTGCCATTTTGAGCGGCTTAATCTGCTTCTGCGTTTTGATCGAAATGATTGACGCAAAACCGCCATCTTCATCTGATGGGGTAATCAACAGATCGACCCGGGTACCCCTGGCCGCCCCAGGCAGTTCGTCAGGGTCGAAAGAATATTCTGCGCCGGTCTTGTCGGCTACTACCACGACCCGGTCAGCAAAAACACTTTCAACCAGGCCCTTGAGACGTTGCATCTGCATCACTGCCCTCCGATGAAACCGCTGTCTGCCAGGCGCTTGAGCAGGCACAAACGGTTAATTTGACCATTTTACCCGTTAGTTATACCATATCTGCATGAAAAATTTAATGCCGGATTTTGTTAATCTTCCAATCAAAGAACTGCCGTTTGTCATTCTCGACCTTGAAACAACTGGTTTCAAGCCCGAAGAGGCGGCAATTACCGAGGTCGCCATCATCTCACTGCAAAACGGCAAAGAAGAGTTGTTTGAGACGCTCGTCGATCCCGAAATGCCCGTTCCTGGCGAAATCACGCGCTTAACCGGCATTACCGACGCCATGTTGCGTGGCAAGCCAAAAATGCCAGAACTGGCACCGATTCTCGCGGAGCTGTTCCGTGATAAAATCTTCGTCGCCCACAACGTGCCTTTCGACTGGTCATTTTTAGACTACGCTTTCAGGAAACACCTGCGCCAGCCTCTGCGCATGCCGTCGCTCTGCACCCTTCGCCTGGCCCGCAAGTTTCTCGGGTTGAGTTCAAACAAACTTAGCAATGTTGCCAGCCACTTCAACATTGACCTGGTGAACGCCCACCGCGCCATGGCCGATACCCGCGCCGTCAAAGAAATTCTTTTCGGTATGATCGATCAGCTCGAAAAGCGTGGCATCAAAACAGGCGCCGACCTTTACACTCACAATCTTATTTTCCCCGATTTTCCGCCAGCCCGCTGAATTATTGCCGCCGAAACAGCACCCGAACCCGACGAACAATAATAGCGTCATATTTGTCGCACCAATTTCGCCGATATTCTGGCTAAATCAGAATGGATCATGGTTTTAAGACATGGCATGCCGGTTGCTAACAATTATATGCCACGGTACACTGGTGCCAGATGAAATTATTTATCATTATTATTTCTGAATCGGTGGCGGTATACTGGGGCAGAATTAAATCAGGGGGAGCAACGATGAAAAACTTTATTTTATCAATCATCATTATCGTTATGCTGTTCGCAGGCCTTTCAGCCGCCGACGCGTCTTATCTGGTGTTCTCTCAGGGCAATCTGCCGCTTGTTCACCAGAAAGTAAACGTCAAAATCAACAGCCAGGTCGCCATTACCAGGCTCGAAATGGTTTTTTACAACCCGCACGACTTTACTATTCAGCCGAATATCAAGTTTCCGGTGCACGAAAAGGCCTCAGTTCAGAATTTTTCACTGACCGACAGCCAGGGCCAGACTTACGAAGGTCGTATTGAAGAATCTGGCCAGGCCCAAGAAACTTTTAACGAAGCCAAATCCGAAGGCTTGATGCCAGCCATGGCCGTTCAGAAACAGCCTGGCGTTTTTGAAACCAGTATCGGCGCTATTGGCCCGAAATCCAGGGCCACAGTCACCATAGAATACAGCGAAATTCTGCCCTACAACAAGGGTATTGTTAGCTACAGCCTGCCTTTTAACATCGCTGGTTTTCAGACCCAGCCCCTCGAGGCTGTTACACTCATCGTTGAAGTTTCCGACCAGAAAGAAATTATCGGCCTTACCTCGCTGACCCACGACATCTACGCCGAAAAAATCACCCCCACCAACTGGAAAATGGTGTTTGAAAAGAATAATTTTTTATCAAACAGTGATTTCAGGCTTGACTATGAAGTTAAAGCCGACAAAATGGCGGCCAATTTTCTGGCTACCCGCCCCGATGCATCAAAAGCCGGTTATTTTGTGCTGATGCTCTCGCCCCAGGAAATCGTCACCCAGAAAGACATCGTCAACCGCGACATCGTTTTCGTCATGGATACCTCCGGTTCAATGTCTGGCAATAAAATCGAACAGACCAAAAAGGCCTTTGAATTCTTTGTTAACAAACTCAACGAAAAAGATCGCTTCGGTATCATCTCTTTTTCATCAACTGTCGTGCTCTGGAAGCTCGAATTAATGCCAGTAAACAAGGAAAATCGCGATATTGCTCACGGTTTTATCGACCAATTGCGTGCCAGTGGCGGTACCAATATTGATGAATCGCTTCGCCACGCTCTCAGCCTGTTTGACGAAACCCCTGACCGCACCCGCACCCTGGTTTTCTTGACTGACGGCGAAGCCAGCAACGGCATCACCGACACCAACACCATCGCCCGCAACTACAACAATCTCAACACCCTGCAGGTGCGCACTTTTACCCTGGGGGTCGGCAACAGCGTCAATCAGACCCTTCTCAACAAACTCGCCATGGAAAACCGTGGTGAAGCCCTTTATCTCGATGAACAAAAGGCCAACATTGACGAAGAACTGATCAGTTTCTACCAGTCGATCAGCACTCCGCTGCTCGTCGATCTGGCCCTCGACATGAAAGGCATCGAAGCCAGCGATATCTACCCCAAAACCCTGCCAAACATGTATCAGGGCACTCAGCTTGTGGTCACCGGCCGCTATCAGAACGCCGGCGATTCGCAGATAACCCTGAGCGGCAAGATCAATGCCGAAAAATACGAATACCCCATTCAGGCCTCCTTCCCGGCAACCTCTTCAGAAAACCTTTTTGCGGCCCGGTACTGGGCAAGAGCCAAGGCCGACGAACTGATGCTGCAGATGCAGACCTATGGCCAGAAGCAGCAACTTAAAGACGAAGTTATCGCCCTCAGCAAAGAATTTCAGTTCTCGACCCCGTTCACCTCGTTCATAGCTGTTTCGACTACCCCGGTCACTCAGGTCGCCGAAGCCGGCGGCGCGACTTCCATTAGACATGCCGCCGCTATGGCCCGTGCCAAACATGGCGCTCCGGTTAAACGCACCGTTATACGCAAAACCGAGGCGAAAGGCGTGTCATTATGGGGCGCAACCGGGTTTCTGCCCATTGCAGCCATTGCCATACCAAACTTCAGAAAAGCCCGCGAACAATCCCGCGAAAAAGCCTGCTACGCCAACATGCGCGTGCTGCTCGGTGCCGTAGAAATGTATAACATGGATCACCAAAGCGCCGAAATGCTTGATCTGGTCACCGACAACGAAATCCCATATCTGGTAGAAGGAAAATACCTTAAAAGCGACCTTAACAGACCAGAAATTGGCTGCTCCTACGGCACTATCGGCAACCTCGTTACCGATGGCATACTGACCTGTGCCATACACGGCACAGTCGAAGACGGGTCTGAGAGCCAGAACGGCCAACCACAAAAAGACCGTGGCGAGGCACTCTTCTACGACCCCTCAACGACCCAGTATGTCGAATCAGTTGAAGTTGACGAACAAGGCGTTACCCCCTGGACCGTCCGCATCTGGAACAACTACCTCTCCAATATTGTCAGCGCCCTGATTAATATTCCGTTGTTTTTGCTCGGTATCGCATTTTCTGTGTGGTTGTTGTATTTTATTGTTATGCTACCCTTTCGCATACTAAGCAGTCTGTTCATCTTTCTGTTTCCGACCGACAAATCCTGAGGAGACCTTATGCCCGCGAGCAAACCAGCCAACCCGGCACCCCTGGCCGTTCGCCAGGTGCAGAATCTTCAACACTTCGATGCCGATATCGATGACAGCAAAGTCAAACGAACCCTCGCTTCCTTCTGCTGCCTGAGCGTAAATACCTACATGATGTGGATCTTCAAGGCTACCGAAGGTGTATCGAGCGAGTCGCAGTTGTTCTTTCACCTGATGGCCCTGGTTATGCTCGTCGTCACGGTGCGAGAACGCGATGCAAGTTATCTGTTTACCGCCTTTGCGCTGTTCTTTGTGCCGTATATCGTTATGGCAGCCGGTTTGAGTGCTTATTCATTCGCAGCCATCCTTTGTGGAATAATTGTGCTGGGCTTTCAGCGCGGCGTTACGTTGCAGAATCTCACGGCCGGCGCAGCCGACCTCGCTGAATCACTCAGCCAGAGCAACCTGCGTCGCCGGATTCTCAAGCTTTCCCAGGTTGATGTCGAGCCTGAACTGCTGGTTGAGAACGATCTAAAAGAATTTACCGATATTGAGCGCGAGCTGATCAAAGTCAGAAAAAGTCACCGCAATGCTAAGCCTGCCATGAAATCTGCCCTGCAGAAGATCATCGATCAGGTCGAGAACCTGCAGGTCAAGCACGCGGTGGTTCTCGCGAGAACCGCCGGGCTTGGCAGCTATCTTGGTACTATTGACCGCGACAAGCTTTCTGCCGATGTTAAAGACTATGAGCAACAGCTGACGGTTATGACCGACGAGGTCAGTCGCGCCCAGATGCAGGCGAATATTGACCAGAAAAAGCAAAGATTCTTGAAACTTGATGGCCTCGCCACGAGTCTAAACCGTATAAAGATGCAGAAAATTCAGATGCGTGACCTGTTCGACAGCCTCATGGACAACATGAACGCCCTTAAATTCGTCGATGTCATGACCCTGCAAGCCTCTTCTGACGCCATGGTCAAAGAGGTCGAAAGCATCAAGAATGGTCTCGAAGACCTCGAAAGAGGCCTGCTCGAAGCTGAAAAGCTGAGTCGCACCTGACCGCGACAAAGATGTCGCACTGGTAATTGTTTCACTACCCGATGACCGAATGGTCATCATCTCACCAGCCCGGAGGAAAAAAAACATGAGTTTTGACAGAACTTCAAACCCCGCGTTCAAAGATGAGTATTTTCGCGCAACGGCGGCAGCCGGCAACGTGATGACCGTGCAGGGCACCATCAATAAAATTGCTTTTCTGATGCTGCTGGTGATTACCGCCGGCAGTTTCACCTGGAAAATGGTATATGAACAGGTTGCCAGCGTGCAGAGCCTGATGTATCTCGGTATTTTTGGTGGTCTGATCACCGCGCTTATTACCATTTTTTCGCCAAAGAATGCCCGGTTTACCGCCCCGATTTACGCCGTATTCGAAGGCCTGACCCTCGGTGGCATCTCTGCTCTTTTTCAGATGGCCTATCAGGGCATAGTGCTGAACGCCATCATGCTCACCCTCGCAACCCTTTTTGGCATGCTGTTCCTCTACCGGACCGGCATCATACAGCCGACCGAGCGTTTCCGGGCCGGTGTTCTCTCGGCCACCATGGGTGTTTGTTTTGCCTACTTGTTCTCTTTCATTCTCAGCATGTTCGGTCTATCGACTCCGATTCATTCTACCGGCGTGGTTGGCATAATTATCAGCCTGGTTGTTGTAGCTATTGCAGCGCTGAATCTGATTCTCGATTTCGACATGATCTATAAGGGCGCCCAGTCAGGAGCGCCGCAACACATGGAATGGTATGGCGCCTTTGGTCTGCTGGTGACGCTTGTCTGGCTGTATCTTGAATTGCTCAGACTGCTGGCAGCCTTTCAGAGTCGCGATTAACCTGCAGGGTAAACCTGAAAAGCCGGGCAAACTGATTGCCCGGCTTTTTTTAAACCTAAATAACCTTTAAAACCTGTCAGCCCATGAGATATTGGCTGATTATCCATTCTTGACCACGATTAAAGCCCGACTGTTCAGCCAGGGCAATCAGATACAGGCGCCAGCGTTGCAGCCAGGTCCAGGCCATTTTCTTGCCATATACCTTTTCGAATAACGGTAGAATTGCCAGTCGGTTAAAATAGTAGCGGTTCAGCCAGCGCTCCGCCGTTTTTTTATACTGTTCACCGCTGATTTTCCAGTAATCTTCGACCATGAAGGCCTTCTGGCAAAGGCAGAGCATTTCTGCAGACGGCACCATGCGAAGGTTGACAACACTGTTGCCCGGAATATCGCCAAGACCGGCTGATTCCTGGTAATAGGCGCAAGCAGAATGTACCTGATGTTGCAAAAACAACTTGCCATCTGGTTTTAACCAGGCTTTTATTTTTGAATCCCAGGCGGGGGCTGGCGCAATCAGATCAAATCTTTCAATGCAGATTACCCGGTCAAACTCAGCACTGAAATTGAGATCCTGAAATTCAGCGGCCACCACTCTGACATTATTCAGCTCAAGCTCTTTTAAACGTTTCTGAAGATGAATTGCCCGGCTGGTGCTCTCGGCAATAGCGGTTATATGCGCCATGGGAAACTGTTCCGCCAGCCAGAAAGTCATGGCTCCCCAGCCACAGCCAATTTCAAGAATCTTCATGCCATCACGGATATGGGCACGGTCAGCCGACATCCACAACATGGTATCTTCGGCTTCGTCAAGGTCTTCAGCCCCGGTTGGAAAGTAGCAACAGCCTGAATTAAGGCGTTTGCCAAGAAAAAGCTCGTAGAATTCAGGGCCCATTTCACCGCCCGAATCCTCGGCATTTGGCTCATTGCGAATCATGGCTCCAAGTTTGAGTTCTTTGAGAACCTGGCGAAATACCGCATGCCGCGCTTCAACATCACCGAGCGATGCGCGATCAATCGCTTGAGAGCAAAGGTAGCGCACCCATGCTCTCGAGATGCGCTCAGGCACGATACCTGTTTCAAGTGCTTTGAGAACGAGTTTAGCGGTCAGACCCATTTTTTTCTCCCGATTGCATGCAGTCAATTTTAAATAAAATCATATAACCCCGGCCGATTTTCTGCAACGCCTGATTTTTCTCAGGTTGCAGCCATAGCCTTATCTTTTTCCCATTAAGCGTAATCATGATATTTATGCTTTTTTTTCGCTGCAAAACAGTATATCATGGTCTGCCTATGCATGCTGACAATTACCAAACCCACCTGAAACGTAGAACCGCAGGTTTTACGCTGATTGAGCTGATGATCGTGATTGCGATTATCGGCATACTTGTCGCACTCGCATCATGGAGTTTTTCCAATATCCGAACCCGCATACGCCGAACCAGTTGCCGCGAAAATATGCGGGTGATACTTGCAGCTGCCCTGCAAAGTCAGACTGAAATGAGCAGTATCGATAACACCAATCTGACCGTCGATAAGCTCAAAGAACTCGGTTATCTTCGCCGCAAGCCGGTCTGCCCCTGTGCGGGTCGCTACTGGATACAAAATGAAAAGGAAAATTTACGGGTCAGCTGCGTTGAAACCAATAATGGTGACGACCACGGTTACCTCGAATGAAGCATGACAAATCCAACTATCTTTGAAACCTATCTTAAACAGATTGCCACGCAGCTCAACCAGGAAAGTTACGCCAGCGCCCTTGATCTCTGCCAGGAAATGCGCACCCGTCTGCTCGCCAACCCGCCCGTAGACCCGGCACTCTTTGGCTGGCAGCGTTATTACCACTTTCTCTGTCTGGTCAGGCTCGAACGCGGCGCTGAAGCCCTTAATTTTTTTGTCAGCAGCGAAGAGCAGCCGTTCGCTCTCGATCGCATTCAAACAGCTTACATGACCTCAGTGGCCGCCGAACTGGCATGCAACCAGGAAAACGCCTGCCTGACCCTCAAACTGTCACGCCTGGCCTGGACATTGTCTTTTCACGAACAGGACGTGGTTGCCAGGGTACAGAAGGCTCAGAATGCCTGTATCTATTTTGAGCGCCTGAAGCGCAACCGCCTCAATTTTGGCTTTGGTCGTTTTCTGACCGGTTTCGGCAAAAGCAATGATATTCCGGTGCTTTATGTGCAGGGGCTTGAATGCCTGCTCGCCAATTTTCGCGAGTCAGCCAGCCTTACGGTTGCAGCAATTCTCCTGAACAGCCTGCCAGATCTTGCTGGCTATCTCGAAGGGCTGCCCGACAATCTCGACCGGCTGCGCCTGGTAGAACTTGTCGATGCGATAAATAAGATTCCGGGCACCATCACGGTTTCGGGCCATTTCAGCAAGGCCGTCAGCCTGCTGCAGAACAACCGGCTACCTGAGCTGTCAACGCTGATCAAGCAGTATCCGCAGCTGATTAACGAAAACGATGATTCAGGCATGACCCTTCTCTTCAAGGCAATTCAGAACGACAATCTCGCCGCAGTCGAAATGCTGATCGAAAAAGATTCAGACATGCACCGCTGCGAAGCCGTACAAGGCTCATCACCACTGCTGCTTGCCGTCAGCCTTGGCAATATCAAAATCGTAAAGGCACTGCTTGATGCCGGTGCTGACCCCGAAATAAAAGGTGTCTTCGGCGCAACGCCGTTGATCAGAGCGGTGCTTGAAGAACACTTCGACGTTCTCGCCCTGCTGCTCGAATATGGCATTCTGCTTGATCGCCGTGATGACTCGGGCAATACCGCTCTGATGCATGCCGTTGAAGACGGTTCATTCGAAGCGGTGAGAAGTCTGATTTCGGCCGGGGCCGACCTTAACATGAAAAATAAGGCCGGGCTGACCCTTTTGCAGATTGCCGAAGACTCAGACGAGCCTGAACTGGTTGAATTCTTCAAGCAGCTGAGCCGTTCTGTCTGATTCGCGCCGAGCGCTATTCGCAAGAATCATTGCCGAAAAATTTGCGGGCCATGCCCGCCAGTGCCTGAAATTTGCCACGCATGACCGGCAGTTCTGGCAGTGAATCAAGAAAATAACTGCCGTAACTTTTGCTGACAATACGGTTATCAAGTATCCAGACGGTGCCGCGGTCGTCTTTTTTTCGGATCAGCCGGCCAAAACCCTGTTTGAGCTTGATAGCGGCCATCGGCAGTTGATATTCTTTAAAGGCATTGCCCCCTGCGCCCTTGATCTTTTCGTTGCGTGCCTCAAGCACCGGGTCATTGGGCGTCGCAAACGGCAAGCGGGTTATGATAAGGTTGCGCAACGCTGAACCGGGTATATCGACCCCTTCCCAGAAACTGTCGGTTGCAATCAGCACGGCGTTGCCGTCTTCTTTGAACAATTCAAGAAGATGATGCCGTTCAAGTTCGCCCTGCTTGTAACATTCAAGGCCCTCGGCGGCAAGCCGCCGCGCCAGACTGTTGTAAAAATGGTTCAAATGGCCGTATGAGGTGCACAAAATCAAGGCGCCGCCACGCGAAGCGAGAATAATTTCGAATAACGGGTCACTGACTTTCTCGGCAAAAACCGGGCTGGCCGGGTCAGGCAAATCGGTCGGAATGAAAAGCCGCGCCTGCACCTGGTAATTAAAGGGCGAAGAGAAGCGTTCTTCAAGTGGTTTCGGCGTCAGTTCAGCGTTGTCAAGGCCAAGACGACCGCGAATAAACGAAAAATCATGGGCGGTGGTCATAGTTCCGGAAACCAGAACCGTGCAGGGTATTTTTTTAAAACAATACTCCAGCATCGGCTTCGCGACTTCGATAGGCAGTGAATTAAAGGCCGGGTAGACAGCGTTTTTTCTGAAGGCAGCCGTGAAGAAGTGCACAAAAATTTCACGATCAGTGGCACTCGCATCGAAAAGAATGTTGACGCCACCTGCAGTTTCGTCGAGGCGGGCCGCGTAAGAATTTAACTCGGTTACGGGCAGTTCAAAACATTCACTTTCGTCTGATTCTTCATCGCCAAGCAGATTGCTTATCTTGCGGGCCATCTTGCGCATTCGACCAGCAAGTCGCTTGCATTCGTCACGCAGCTTAAAGGCAAAATGCACCAGAGAAGAAAACTCACCGCGTTGCTCTTCGCGCGGCCCGATACGCAGACGGTATTCACCGGGTTGGGCGCTGGCCGGGTCAGTAATAAAGGCAGTCACCGCATCAAAAAGACTTCGGCTGAGATCACCGATTTCGAGGCGCGACGGAATCATATCTTCGGAAAGATCCTGGAGGAGGGCCGCCCGGTTCTCGACCGAAAAATCGCCGCGACCGAACGAAATCAGCGAATAAAGAGTCGCGAGACTACCCTGCTCACGCCGGCCACGTTTCTGATAAATCTTGTTAAGAACTCGCTGAATGCCAACTGCAGTAGTGCGAAACCCGAAATGCTTGGTCGCCGTTTCTTCGAGATTATGAGCTTCATCGAGAATCACAACCTTGCAGGCCGGTATAACCGCTGTCTGACTGTATTCAGAGGTGTCGGCACGCAGGGCAAGGTCAGCAAAAAGCAGGTGGTGGTTGACCACAAGAATATCGGCTTCAGAAGCAAAACGCCGCGAAGTATAAAAAAAACATTCGTTGTATTCGCTGCATTTTATGCCCGGGCAACTGTCTTTGTCGCAGCAGATTTTTTCCCAGAGCGATTCAACCGGCACCCAGTTCAGATCGCTCAACGAACCATCGGCGGTATTTTCGGCCCACGAAACCAGGCGATTAAACTGATCGAATTCATCGTGTTCGAGCAGGAACTCACCATCGGTGGCGGCGAGGGCTTCGCGAATACGGCGCAGGCAGATGTAATTGCGCCGGCCTTTGACCAGGCAGTATTTAAAGGGAAAATCAAGAATCGATGCAAGAAAAGGCAGGTCTTTATTGACCAGCTGATGCTGCAAGTTGATGGTATTGGTTGAGATGCCGACCCGGCAACGGTTTCGGATCGCGTAGTGCACCGCCGGAATCAGATACGCCATGCTTTTGCCGATGCCGGTCTCACCCTCGAGCATGGCGTGGCAGGGTTTGTTCATTGCCTCAATGATTTTTTCCATGAGGTTTTTCTGTCCGGCACGCTCTTCGAAGTTGTCGAGGCGGCGGGCAATGGCACCGCCTTTTGTGATGAAGGCAGTCATTTCGCGGGGATCAAGTTGTTGTACCTGTTTTTCAATAAAAGGCTCGACGACAACATAGAATTCATTGCATGCATTATTGTGAATAACGAAACCGATGCCTGACTTGCCACACAATGAAGCCACCGAAAGATCGGCATCAGAAGGCATCAGTTCGCCTGATGGATGGTTATGGAGCATAACATCACCGGGCCGGAGACTGCGCACGATTGCCGGCGCTGAGTCTTCGTTGCCCCGGGCAAGAATCCGGATGTTATCCCAGGTTTTATCGGTCCGGCAGGTTGCCGCACTCAACACTTCGGCGCCTTGCGCTTCAGCGATGGCATCGACGAGCACCTGGCGGTCGCCGGCGGCAATATTTACCGCCGTAGCCGGCGCGATTTTCTTTTTGCGGGGGGTGGGCATGCCGTGCATTCTATGGTGCCTCAGATTCTTTGTCAATGCCCCTTCGGAAAAAAACTTCTTCTTGACCTGCTGCGGCCTTTCGGGGCATAATGGCGCGGTGCAATTCATTACAAACAGAGGAGACACTATAACATGGCAAAACTCGTAGGTAACGTTCTTATCGCTCAGGGCGGCGGCCCGACTGCTGTTATCAACCAGAGTCTGGTAGGTGCGGTTCTTGAATCAAGAAAGTTTCCTGAAGTTGACCGTGTTTATGGCGCTCTACATGGCGTCAGAGGCATTATCGAAGAAGATTTCATCGATCTGACCCAGGCAACTACCCACAATCTCGAAAGAGTTGCCTGTACACCCAGTTCGGCACTGCTTTCGACCCGTGATAAACCAGATGCTGATTATTGTGAAAAGATTTTTAAAGTCTGTATGAAGCACAATGTCAGATATTTCTTCTACAACGGCGGTAACGATTCGGCTGATGCGGTGCGCATCGTGAATGATAATGCCGCGGCCGCTGGCTATGAACTGCGCTGCATTCATATCCCAAAAACCATTGATAACGATCTTCGGGTCACCGACCACTGCCCTGGCTATGGTTCGGCGGCCAAGTTCGTTGCTTCAGCCTTCGCCGGCGTTAACCTTGATAACCGCGCACTGCCCGGCGTCTACATTGGCGTCGTTATGGGCCGCAACGCTGGTTTTTTGACTGCAGCCTCGGCTTTCGCCCAGAAATATGAAGACGACGGCCCACACCTCATTTATATGCCAGAAAGACCCTTCGAAACTGAAACTTTTCTGAAAGATGTCGATGATGCTTACCGGCGCTTCGGCCGCTGTGTCATTGCCGTGTCTGAAGGCATTGTCGGCCCCGATGGCCAGCCGATTATCTCTTCGCTGATCGGCGATTCTGAAAAAGATGCGCACGGCAACGTGCAGCTTTCGGGTACCGGCGCCCTCGGCGATGCCCTCGGCAAAGTCATCAAGGACCGCCTCAAAATCAAGCGGGTTCGCTCTGATACTTTTGGTTACCTGCAGAGAAGCTTTCTCGGCATCGTTTCAGAAGTTGACCAGGCCGAAGCCCGTGAAGTCGGCGAAAAAGCCGCCCAGTTTGCCGTCTGGAACAACGTCGATGGCTCAGTTGCCATTCGCAGAACTGGCGATTATTCGGTCGATTATTTCCTGACCCCGCTCGCCAGTGTCGCCCGCGAAACGAAGCCAATGCCACGCACTTTCATCAACGAAGCCGGCAACGGCGTTACCACTGACTTTCTCAACTATGCACGCCCGCTACTCGGCAGCATGCCCAGTTATGAACGCTTGCAGTGCCCAAAAGTCATCAAGAAGTAACAAGAGTGAACGAAAACAAACTCAGACGCGTGATTGCAGTTGTTGAAGGTCTGACCGGCAACGGTCAGGCCTTTATTACCCTTGAACATAACCGGGTCAGGCTTGCCGGTTTTCTGCCTGGCGACAAGGTCGAAGTCCAGCTTGACAGCGCTTTAAAAGTCGTATCTGCAGCCCTTTTTGAGCCTTCACCCGAACGCGTCAAGCCCGACTGCTTTTTTCACGGCCCTTGCGGCGGCTGCGATCTTCTCGAACTCTCAGAAAAAGGCCGCAAAAAAGAAAAACAGGCTATGATTGAACGCAGTCTCGCCCGCATACCAGGCGGCAGAGAAGCCTTCGTTCACAGCTTTCACCCTTCCCGTGAGCTGATCAGGTATCTGCCACGCGTCAGGCTGCATCAGAGCCGAAGCTTTGAAGAACGCGAATCAGGTTTTCTCGCTTCCGATAACTGGCAGACACCAGTGCCCGGAAACGTGGTGCCGGTTACTGCCTGCGCCCTGGTTACCGCCCCACTCAACCGCCGCCTGGTCGCCGCCCGCAAAATTCTCAATCAGGTTCCGATCATGCTCGACAGCCTGACATTGATGTCTTCTTCAGCACACAATTCAGACCGGGTCACCGGGCACGCCGTGCTCATGAAGGGGCAAACTTCACGGCATTGCTATGAAGATCTGATGAAAGTCATGCGCAGTCTTAATCTCAAGGGCATGTCGATCTCTACATTCGATGGCAAAATTAAAGAAGTCGTCGGGCCGGTCAATGTTACCGGGCTGGTCGCCCCCGAAATAGATGGTGGGCCTTATGATGCCGAACCTTCGTTCTTCGTGCAGGGAAACATCTTTCAGAACCCAGTGCTGGTGCGCAAGGTTGTTGAATTCTGCAAACCTTCCGCCGAAACTCGCATTGTTGAAGGGTTTGCCGGTGCCGGCAATTTCACTCTGGCTCTGGCTGCCAAGGGCGCCCGGGTTGAGGCAATAGAATCACACCCTGGTGCAGTTAGAACCGGGCAACGCAACGTTATACGCAGCGGTTTCTCTGAACGCATAAGTCTCATTGAAGGTGATGCGCTCAAAGAACTGGCAAAATGCACCCCTGAACCTGATGTTCTACTGATCGACCCACCGCGCACCGGCACCCCCGGCATCGCACGTCTGCTCGGCAAATTGCTGCCCAAAAAGGTTGTCTGCGTTTTCTGCGACCTCGATGCCTGCGAAAAAGATGCGAGCGCCATCGTCAACAGCGGTTACCGCCTGACTGAGGTCGCCGGGTTCGATCTATACCCACGTACGCATCATGTTGAACTGGTGTGTGTCTTCGAACGGGTGTGATTGCGTACCCGCACACAATTACATACCCGAATGCAATTACATACCCGCGCACGATTACATACCCGGATGCAATTACATACCCGCGCACGATTACATACCCGGATGCAATTACATACCCGTAGGGACCGGTTTTAAACCGGTCCCTACAAACCGGTCCCTACAAACCGGTCCCTACATATTTTTTTTTTGGTGGTGGCGGCGGCGGGATTCGAGATAGTAGACGGCGGTTAAAATGGCATCGCCAAAGCAACTGCCGCCCTGGTGAGCAATCAAACCATTGTGCCACCACCCAATCAGCAGGTCGATGAAACTGGCGCGATGGTGAAAATCAGTCAGCGAATCATCGATTTCAATGGTTTCGAGACCGGCGAAAGATCTGGCAAAATCGTGCACCTGACCGGTCGGCCCGAGAAGTGTGCCGGCAGCCATTCTGTCTTCGACAAGGTAACTGGTGATAAAGCTGGCTATTTCGGTTGTCTGCATCTGACGGCCATCTTTTTCGATTATGGTTAACGTCTGGCCATCATGACCTACGATGGCTTTCGGCCCCTCGGGGTCTTGCTGAAAAAGTATTTTCAGTGCCGGGTTTTCATGCAGACGATCTAAAAGGGCGCTAAAAGGGATTTCCAGCTCGGAAAAACCGGTGCCGTTTTCGATAAACTGGTCAGCCAGCCCGGCAAGATTATTGACATAAGCTCTTTCAATGTCGGTTTCACCGGCGACTCCAGACTTTCCGCTGCGCCCAAACGGCGCCGTAAGAATATCCTGCTGGTCAAATGGCCCGCCGTGGCTCGAAAGCGCGGCAAGCGTCAGATTGGCAACATGTTCGTCAGCGTCGAGATAAAGGGCAATCGGAAGATTACGTGCGCCGATCGCCTGTGATAAAGCACAAATCGGTGCGGCCTGCGGCGGCATGAAAACATTTATTCCGCTATTCATGAGGCCTTCAGCAATGCCCGCCGCAAGGCTTTCGAGGCCTGGCCTGGCCGACCAGGCGAGCACAACACTTGGAAAACCATTACAGACGTTGCGAACATGCCGATAAAACTGAATGTTCGCCGGTATTTCTGCCCAATGCTGGCGTTCTACATCAGCAGCCTTGAAAGTTGCCGGGTAAAGAGGCTTCATGCAAAAACTGCCGCCCCACCGAGCAGAACAGCGTCATTCTCAAAACGGGCCTCTTTGATGAGGGGCCGATTATGATTAGCGGCTACCGGCAGAATGTGCTGACGCAGAGTGTTATCAAGCTGCGGCAGGAAAAACTTTTTAAGAGCCATCATGCCGCCGCCAAGAAGCACTACTTCTGGGTTCAGCAGAGTATGAACGTTCGCCAGAGCCAACCCTAGATATTTACCAACCCGATGAATTGCTTCAAGAGCCAGTTCATCACCCTGCTCTGCTGCCTTGCCGATCAGCGGGCCGCGCACATTTTCGAGTTTGTGCTCAGCAAGCTCGCTGAGCAGGCTCTTGCGCCCCTTTTTCAATTCGGCTTTCACGTAATTTTCCATGCCTGTGCCTGAACAATAGGCTTCAAGACAGCCCCGATTACCGCAGCCACAGAGTGGGCCTTCCGGGTCCATGCAGATGTGGCCGATTTCACCCGCTGAATTAGTGACACCGTTCATCAGCTGGCCATTAATAACCCAGCCCGAACCGACGCCGGTGCCGACAAAAATATTACCAAAATTTTCAAGGCCTTTGCCGTTGCCAAATTTCTGTTCGGCGACTGTGGCGGCACGCACATCGTTCAGCACCTTGACCGGCAAACCAAGAGCCTTGCTCACCGCGTTGCCGAGGGGTGCGTTTCGCCAGCCGAGATTCGGCGAATAGATAACTTCGCCGCTGGCACCGTCGATCTGGCCAGCTGAACCGATACCGGCGCCCGACACCTCTTTGAGGGTATGCCCTTCCATTACCTTCTCGACGGCACCGAGTATCACTGAAATAACCCCATCAAAACCCGCAGAAGCCTGAGTCGGAAAAATCGCCTTTTTGAGAATCTCTTCGCCTTTGCAAAGGCCAACCGCTACTTTGGTGCCTCCGAGATCGATTCCGAGGCAGAGGTTCTTTGCATTTGCCATAAACTGCTCCTTAGAATTAACCGCCGATTTTTGACAGGGAATTATCAAAAGTTGCCGCAAAACAGGCCCGGTTCTTGTGCCAGCCTGACTTTTCGCTATCAAGGCGTTCGATTACCGCCTTGATTTCATCAGGGCCGAGGCCTCTGATATTTATACCATAATTTGAATCAAGACAGGGTAGAATATAGCCACCAGAAGTTAGACGCAACCGCTGGCACAGGTGGCAGAACGGCGTGCTGCGCGAACTGATCAGCCCGATACGGCCATTGCTGCCTTCGATACTGAAGCTGCGGGCCGGGCCATACGAATGCTCATCATGGGGCACCAGGCGGTATTTTTCTGAGATTGTTCTGAGAACCCTTTCTTCTGGAACAAATTCGACCGGTTCGCCGCCGGGATCTGTATTGAAAGGCATTCGCTCGATAAAACGCACCGACAGGCCTTTTTCGGCGGCAAAATCTGCAAAAGACAAAATTTCGTGATCGTTCAAGCCCGGCATCAGCACAGTATTAATCTTAACCGGCCCCAGGCCGGCAGCTATTGCTGCATCAATGCCACGCAACACATCACTCAAATTGCCATTTCGGGTAATTTTATGAAAATTCTCAGGGTTCAAAGAATCAATACTGACGTTAACCCGGCGCAGACCAGCTTGTTTAAGAGGCAAAGCAAATTTGTCGAGCAAAGCACCATTGGTGGTCAGGGTCAAATCATTCAGACCGGGTATTTTCGCCAGATCACCAATAAATTCAACGATGCCCGACCTGACGAGCGGTTCGCCGCCGGTTACCCGAACCTGCTCAACACCGGTTTCGACAGCAGCACGAATCACCGGCAGCATTTCTTCGTAACGCATGACCTGGTCATGTGACTGTTTGCAGATGCCGTCTTCGGGCATGCAATAAATGCAGCGGTAGTTGCAGCGATCAGTAACCGATACTCTGAGATATTTAAACATGATGAAAGATGACTTTATACTACCCCGCGTCACCAGCCAAGTCAACCAGAGAAAGCACTGCAGAGAAACTCCCCGTTATCTGGTCAGAGTGCTGTTAAGTGAATTCTTTCCGGGCTATGCGAGCAATTAAAGCTAATGCAGGCGGCTTTGCCAGAGGCGATCATTCAAAATTATTTTGCATTTTACAAAGTCCAACTATGCGCTCACCCTAAAAATTTTTAGAGCTGTGCATGGTGTAGGGAATTCTGTTAAACTTGATACATTATTCAGCTGACCGGAGTAAATCAGATGCAGAAACGTATCGTTTATATTTTGCTGGGGTTCATTCTGTTATGCCAGGTTTTCGCGGCGCATGCCGGTGATAACGTATTGATCTGCAAAGGCAACTGGGGCAAAGAAGTGAATCAGCTCGGCATAAGGCTGCCATCACCGGGGGTGCTGCCTGTTGCGCCTTATCAGTGCATTGGCGGCTTTGACATTGACAATGATGGCGCCGCCTGGTTTTCGGATTCGGTCAACAGCATGTTAAAGTGCTTCAAAAAGAACGAATGGTCTTACATCATGCTCAACTACGGGCGACTTGGCGATCTTGCCTGCTTCAACCAGCGCCTGTATGTTTTGACCCGCGAACCTGACGGGGTAGCAGTGATTAACCCGGCTAATGGCAAGGTTGACCGGCACGTAAGAATAGCCTTCAAGAACCCGGGCCGCCTGAGTATTCTCAACGACAAGCTTTTTCTCATCGAAGACCAGGGAAACGGCCTGCTGATCTGCAAAAATGACCAGACAGTTCAGCATCCGGCCGTGGCGCTCGAACCAGCCTGTACCGGCCAGCGCATTTTCGGGGTGCAATATAATCTTGAGGCCGATTCACGTGGCATTATCGCCGCCGAACTCGCCGATGAAGTTCAAGAACCCGAAATGATCGGGCTTTACGAACCAGGTGAACCGATAGTATTCATAAAAACAGCCGGGATACACGCTAATCGCCTGGTAGTGCAGGTGGTCACCAGGAGCAAGCCCGGCATTCTCAACTTTGCCAAGCTCGGCGACCATGCCGAAGTGCTGCAATCGGTTGCATTGCCAATTTTCGATGCACCTTTCCTGACCGCCAGCTGGAAACTATGCAGCGACGGCAAGCTTTACGGGTTTTCTGGTTCAGCGGCAGATGGATTCAAGTTGTTGCGTTCGGGCAATAACTTTTAACCGTAGACGGTTAGCGGCTTTTTCATTAGAATGTTAATAAATTAAAAAGATGGAGCATCGCATGCGCAGAAGTTACCTGATGTTTGGTTTTCTGTTGATGTTTGGGCTGCATGGCAGCAACCCGATCATGGCTCAAAACGACCCGTTTGCCGTCGGCAACGAATCTTCGACCGTAACGGCTACCATCGCAGCAGACAGTTACGAAATAAACAAGGCCTGGGTTAATGTTCGCAGTGGCCCTGGCATTGGCAATTCCGTGCTCAAAACCTTGCCGATGGGCTCGTCGGGTGTAATTAAAGGCGAAAAGAACGGTTGGTATCAGCTTGATTTTGGCAATGGCCTGACCGGCTGGGTTCGCAACGACCTGGTCAGCAAAGCGACTGTATCAGGCGCCACGACTGCCACACAGCCCCAGGCTCAGCAGTCTCTTGCCAACGCAAAACAGTTCGAACGCTGGAACCGACACCTTGGCAAGAATCTGCTTAATTTTGAGCGTTTCCCCTGGTACTGGAAGCTGAACCGTGCCAATAAAGCTTATAAGAACGGCGATTACGCTGAGGCATACAAACTGGCAGCAGCCTCGAGTGGCAACCCGGCTGAGTCGCTCTACATGCAGGCAATGTGCCTTGAAAAACTTGGCAAACACGACCAGGCAGCCAGCATTTTAAAGCAGCTCGAAAAACATTTTGAAGATATTGTTTTTGCCCGCAAGATACAGGAAATCGCCCAACCCTACATCGATGAACCGATCGTCTTTAAATTCGGCGGTTTCGACGACCTCAAAACCTACCAGAAAAAGAAGGGTTCAGGCAACCAACTCGGCCTTGAATCTCGCGATTATTATGAAAATTACGTTGACATCAACACCTGGAAATGGCGTTCAAAAGAAGCGTATAACAAGTTTCAAAAAATTGGCGGCATTGACTGCAGCGGTTTTGTGCAGATGTTGCAAAAAGAAGCTTATGGCAAAGCCGGTGTTGCCTACCCGATTAGTGGTGGGCGAACCTCTACCAGCGGGCTATGGTCGCAAAAATACACCTCCTCGATCAACCCGGGCGTCAAACCTCCGCCGCCGCCCGACATCAGACCCGGCGACATGATTCTGCTCGATTACGGTCACAACCGCTACGGTCATTCGATGATCTACAAAGGTACCGACAGTCAGGGGAACATCCTGGTCATGCAGATGGGCAACACCGCTGAAGTCAGCATTCTGGCGCCGCACAAGTATGAGTTTTATAAAGGCACCTACCGCATGAACGGCATGGATAAAGTTCGCAAAGCCATGACCGCCTGAAACCAGTTTGTGTTATTTGCAATTTTTCGCACCTGATGCCTGAACGCACCAACTCGACAAAAGGTATGCTCACAAATACTTAAATATATCACAAGCTTTTTGCAGAAAAAGCCAACTCTGATTTTTGATCGCATTATTGCTATTAAAGGCCACGAAATCTCGTGGCCTTTTTCTTTTTCGATTTGCCGGGAATGCTTAACTCGTAAGCAAAACAGCGGGAATGAAAAAATTCAACCTGCCAGGCAAACCCTCTTGAAATCAAAATAGTTTTTGCAGATATAGCTTCAGTGTCTATGAATTGGCGATTTTTTCGCAGCAATCCTCGGTGAGTTTTGTAACTCGCGTCAAAAGCCACTTTTGTTTAAACAGTTGTCTTTTAAAAGTAGGAGCTTCGACCTGTCAGCCGGGTTGCTTTTGACTGAGAATTGCTGAATTTTTCGGCAGAGGATTGCCGGTTTTTTGTCATTATGCTATACTTGCTTTGTGAATTTTTGCACCAGAGCAGTTTTTAAGACTTGGTACACTAATTGCTAACAAAACAGCATAAAAATTTTCAACGGAGAAAAAAATGTTCAGAACTAAAAAAGTAGTGGTTTTTGCAGTGGTTTTTCTTCTTGCTATTGCTTCTTCGGCTTTTGCACTTAACGTTGCCGAGCTTCGCCAGCAGATGTGGACCTGGTCTTCACTCGAAAGCGTGCTGCATGATGCAACCCACAGTGGTGGCTATGGCAGTTCACCGGTAGTCAGCCCCCAGGAAGCCGACAAATGCATTGCTGAAGCCCGCGAAAAAATCAGCAAAATGGTTGCCGACATCAAAACCGCCGAAGAATTAGCACAGGCTCGTGCCGTTGCTGCCGAATTCATCAGCATGGACGATTTCGAAGAAGAAGTTGGCGTATCACTCAATAAGCTGCTTGATCGCCAGGAAAAATTTCTGAAAGCTCACCAGGAACTCTGATCACAAACCCAGACACCCCGCTTCGGCGGGGTGTTTTATTTTTGGTGGAATTTTAAACTGAGAGTTTTTTGCGCCAGCTTTTTGTGATAGACTCTCGAAGAATTCAAACACAGTGGTGGTGCCAGAGACTTTAAATGAGCAATATTTTTTATTCAGTGGCCATACCGGTTTACAATGAAGCTGAAAGCCTTGAAGAGCTGGTCAGACGCGTTGACGCAACCATGTCCGGCCTCGGCAAGCCATGGGAACTCCTGCTCGTCGATGATGGCTCGACTGACGGTAGTTTTGCGCGTCTTGTTGAACTCAAACAAAGATTTCCGGCAATAAGAGGGCTGCGTTTTTCAAAGAACAACGGGCAGACTGCCGCGATGGCTGCGGGCATCAAAGCAGCACGTGGCGCGGTAATTATTACCCTCGACGCTGACCTTCAGAATGACCCGGCCGATATTCCGTTGCTACTAGACCATCTGGGTGCTGATTGCGCCGCGGCGGTTGGCTGGCGAAAGAAGCGCAATGACAATTTTGTCAGGCGTGTTTCATCTAAAATCGCCAACTGGATACGAAATGTGATCAGCAGTGAGACCATTAAAGACACTGGTTGCTCCCTTAAGGCTTTTCGGGCTGAGTACATTCAACCGATTGAACTGTTCGAAGGCATGCACCGATTTTTGCCAACTCTGGTCAAAATGAACGGTGGTCGGGTGGTTGAAGTCGAAGTCAGTCATCACCCTCGCGCCCTCGGGGTTTCAAAATACAATGTCTGGAACCGGATACTCAGGTCTTTTCTTGATCTACTCGCCATTCGCTGGATGAAATGGCGCAAATTGAGGTATCAGATAGATGAGCAGGTTTGATCTCTGGCTTATAGTTGGCTTACTTGGGCAGTTGCTCTTTTCGATGCGTTTCTTCGTGCAATGGCTTGCTTCTGAGCGTCAAAAAAAGAGTATTATTCCGATTTCTTTCTGGTATTTCAGCATTGGCGGGTCTTTTCTGCTGCTTGCCTACGCAATCAAGCGCCAGGACCCGGTCTTCATTCTTGGCCAGTCAATGGGTTTCGTCATTTACATACGCAATCTGGTTTTGATCGGCCGCGAGAAACGTGCAGAAGTGATTTCAAATGAACCGGGCGAGTATAATGGCGAAGACTGACCTGCTGATCAGGCTGCGACGGGTGTTGCCGCTCCTGGTTTTTCTTGCCGGTCTGCTGCCTGTTTTATTGCACATTGGCACCGCCGGGCTGTTTGAAACCTCAGAAGCCCGTTATGCATCAGTAGCACGCCAGATGGTTGACAGCGGCGACTGGTTTTCACCCAGACAGAACGGCCTTAAACATCTGACCAAACCCCCGGTGACCTACTGGCTGAGCGCTCTCGGCCTGCAAATCTTTGGCATCAACGAGTTTGGGGCACGTTTTTTTCTCTGCTTTGCCGCCGGAACGACGGCGTTAGGCACCTTTCTGCTCGGTCGCTTGTTTTTCGGCACCCTGAGCGGCCTGACCGCCGCCGTAATTCTGATTACTTCACTGTTTTTTCAGTTTCAGTTCAGAGGCCTGACCACAGACCCCTATCTGGCGGCCGCCGAAACCCTCATGGTCTTCTTTTTTTTCTGCTGGCTCGCCGAGCAACGGCAACGCTGGAAATACGCCTTCTGGCTGTGCGCCGGTCTTGCTTTCATGGTCAAGGGCCCCCCTGCCCTGCTGCCGTTGGCAGGCCTGCTGCCCGCTGCCATGCTGACCGGGCAAAAGAAGGCCACCAGAGAACTTTTTGCAGCCCGGGCAGGCTGGGCGATTTTTGTTATTACCGGTCTCGGCTGGTATCTGCTTATGGCGATGCAAAATGATGGGCTGCTGGCCTATTTTCTCATTGACGAAACGATCAACCGTGTCGCAAGCAGCGCTCATCAGCGCACCGCCCCCTTCTACTACTTTCTTGTCCTGCTTCCGCTCGGGGTTTTTCCCTGGACCAGTTTTTTTGCCATTGCCCTGAAAGAAAAGATACAGGAATACAAAACCGATCCAGCGGCAGTTTATCTGCTTCTCTGGCTGATTGTGCCACTTGTCGTTTTTTCGTTGAGTCGCTCAAAGCTCGCCGGCTACGCACTGCCGCTTCTGGTTCCGGTGGCTTTGCTTACCGGTAACGCGGTTAAAAAAGCCTTTTTTTCGACTGAACCTGAAGGCAGCGAAACCGCCCGGCAACATTGCATTGGCATCGCGGCCTTTGCATCGCTTGCGGGCATGGCCCTTTCGGTCTGGGGTTATCAATATTTTGCCGGTTACCGCATTATCGCGCAGACAGCCATTTTTGCAGGCATGTTCTGGCTCTTCGCTTCACTGATGCTGCTGGCTTTTATTTTAAAAAAGAGCCGTGTCGGAATGCTTGTAATACTGGCAATGCTGGTTCCGGGGTTTATGTTTTTCATTCTGCATGGTATTCGTGGCAACGAACCTTACCCCGACCAGAGGCACAGCGAGCGCACCCGCTACTTGCCCAGCCAGTGGTATCTGCTCAAACGAATCGCTGCGACCCTTCCCCAGACACATAAACTGATTCTCGTCGATGAGATGATTGAGGGATGGTATTTCTATGTCGGGCGACCGGTGCCGACTTTTAATATTCAACGCATCACCAGGTTTGACAATCAGGCCGCTGCCGCATTAGTATTAAACGATGTTGAAGCTCTAAAAAAGGCCATCGACTCAGACACTTACCTTGTGTTGCCTGCAAAAGCAGTTGCCAGCTATGGCACGCTTCTTGGCATGGATCTCGAGATCATTACCGGTGAGGGCGACTGGAAAATCGCAGCCCCCGCCAGAAAGCCAGGAAACTAATGGTACGTTGGATCGTTACCGAAGACAAATTGCCCGGATTCGCTTATTACCCGCTCCTTGAAATAGGCACCGGGGTTTTTCTCATGGTTGCGGCTCTGGTATTGCCGGTTCTCTTTTTTGTCTACAATGGCGTTAAAACCGAGCAATGGGCCGAATTGCTTTTTTGCGCCGGTTTTTTTCTCTTGTTCATGTTCATGGGCAAATCCTTGACCTTTCAATCTCTGAATGCCGGCATGACCGCTGATGGCTTCAGCTTTTCTCAGAACATGCGAGAACCACCGACCGCGCACCGACTGACGCGCCGGCAGTGGCTCGGCATCAAAACTTCCGAAGAGCAGGATGGCAATGAAACCATGACTTTGCTTAAACTCAAGACTCCCGACGGAGAAATCGATTTTTATCGCAGTGTAAACAAAAAAGAGATTGCTGCGCTGGTTGGTGCGTTGAATGAACTACATAAAAAAGCTGAGGAGGCTACGAAATGACACACCCGCTTCTGGGCAATCAGGGCATCCGTCTCTACAATCTTTACCCGCGACTGGTGGGCAGTATGAGCAAGTGGGCCGAGCAACTCGACCACATCAAAGATATGGGGTTCAATGCCATCTGGGTCAACCCGTTTCATTACCCGGGTTTCAGCGGCAGCCTCTATTCGCCGAAAGATTATTACAAATTCAACCCGATGTTTATCGATAATGGTGCCTCAAAGGCTCCGACTGAGCAGTTGCGTGATTTTATCAGCGCCTGCCACAACCACGGCATTCTTTTTATAATGGATCTGGTCATCAATCATACCGCCATCGACTGCCAGCTGATACAGGAACACCCAGACTGGTACAGACATGATGCCAGCGGCAAAGTTCTCAACCCCGGCGCCATGCACGACGGCAAATGGGTTACCTGGGGCGATCTCGCCGAAGTCGATAACGAGAATTCAAAAGATCGCCAGAATCTCTGGAATTTCTGGTGGAAAATGATGGCCTATTATCTTGAAATGGGCGTCGATGGCTTCAGGTGTGATATGGCCTATCAGGTGCCCGCCCCCCTCTGGAACTTTCTCATCGATAAATCGCGGCAAAACCGGCCTGGGTGCCTGTTTCTGGCTGAGTCGCTCGGCTGTGATTTCAAACAGGTGCAAGAACTCGCGAAGCATGGCTTTGACTACCTGTTCAACTCAGTAAAATACTGGGATTTTAACGCTCCCTGGGGCATGGAACAATACTATAAGACTTCACCCCTTACACCTTCGATCGCATTCCCGGAATCTCACGACACTGCACGCCTGATCAGCGAACTCAATGGTGACCTCGCCGCCGTGAAGCGTCAGATTCTTTTTTCGGCGCTGTTCAGCAAGGGGTATATGATCACGACTGGCTTTGAGTACGGTTTTCGCAAAAGTCTGAATGTCGTTAAAACTGACCCCACCTGGTGGGAAGAAACCGAAATCGATCTTAGCGATTATCTGCGCAAAATTGCGGCTCTCAAGCAGAAATTCGATGTTCTCAACATTGAAACCGGCCTTGAAATTGTTGATCAGGCCAACTGGCCGAATGTCTTCTGCTTCAAACGCTCGCAGCCTGGCATGAAAACATTGTTTGTAATTCTCAACAAAGACCGCTGCAACAATCAGAATGTATTTATTCCTGATGTTACGGCGATTACAGGCCCCGGTTCATGCGTAGACGTCAGTCTTGATTTTGAACTCGGCACCGTGCCACGTTGCCTTAACTACACTCTGCACCCCTCTGAAATCAAAATAATCGCCCAGGCTTAACGAAAAGCAACCTCAAAAACAAACCCGGGCCTGGCAATTCTGCCAGACCCGGGTTTGTTTTAATGACTTTTACTCAGTTAGAGTCGCCCTTGCGACCGGTCGGGTTCGGTACAATCTGCCCGAGTGGCACAGGCTGGGTTGGCAACATGCCACCCTGCACGCCTGGGCCGACGGCATAACCAGGGTTAACCGAGAGCAGGCTCATGATACGTGCTGAAAGCGCCGCGTAGACTTCGGGGTTGTAGGTATGCATTTCATGCAGAGCGAGACGACCGAAGGCATCAATGACAATAATGTTCGGAACATTATAGTTAATGCGCAGGCCACGCCCGATAATGCCGCTCCAGTCCATGAGGACCGGAATCGGCGGATTAAAATCGCGCCATTGCCTGATTACGGTTGCCCGACTCGTCGACCAGGGAAACTTGCGCAGATTCACTGCCCAGAGCAGATGAACGTGACCCGGCAGACCGTATTCCTGTCTGAAGGTTTCGGCCCATTTAAGAATCTCGTAGCGCTGGTTACGATGACCGGTGAGAATGATGATCGGTTTGCCACGCAGATAGGTGCTTACCCAGCGCTGGTGGTAAATGTCTTCGATGTCGAAGTGAATGAACGGTGCCCCTTGCTGCACCTTGTTGTAAACATACCCGCCCGCCTGCAAGCTTGCAGGCTGCAGCAGGCACACCAGAAAAGCGATAATGACAAGATTGCGAATGCTACTGCCCATAATTAACCTCCATGTTACTCATGCTGAACCACAAAATATATCACGAACGCGAAAAAAAGCGACCAAAAAAAAAGGCGGCTTAGGAAGCCGCCCCAAAAGGTTGGTTAGGATCTAGAAATCAGTAATCTGATCGACATATTCAGGGTTATCAATAAAAGGATTGCGATTACCCTGAACTGATTCAACTATTTCGTTGCGCGATTTTTCGGTGGCATCGACCGGGTCTTCTTTATGCCATTGCCGCAAAATGTCTTCTTCGGGGGCTGAGATGTTCTTGTTATATCTGACGGCAAAGTAAAACATAGCACGTGCTGAGTTGCCACGGTATTTTTTGCGGATTTCGAAGCGCTTCTGGTCACATTCGCTGCCACCATTCTGCCATTTCGGGTTCGATACTTCGCCGAAGGGCAGACTGCTGCGGGTCGAGTTAGCAACCGGGTCAGTCGGGAACAGATGATGCATATCTGACTTGGCGGGACCAGTCGCGCCCTTTGACTGGGGCCAGGTGTGCTCGATGTTCATTTCGGAAGTTTTCGGCATTGTATCAGCCGAAATGACTCTGCCGGTGTAAATACATTCGATGTAACCTTCGTGATTATCGATTTTAAGCATGACCAGACGCCTGGCATCGCCATAATCATAAACCTTCTGGTTGGCAATCGCATCGTGCAGGCGCTGACGCAGAGCATCATCACGCAGACCCTTTACAGATTCCTGGAAGTTGGTGCGCCGGGCTTTTTTGGCCTGACGAGCCGGGGTGTTGCGCTGACGGTAGTAGACAAGTTCGGGGTTGACATCAGCACTCTGAATGCCTTCTACAACAGGGTTCTTATGAATAGCCAACAGGCGTTCACGGATCTTAACCAGATCAGCGTGGGCCTTTGGCGATTCATTTTCAACTCTGTCGAGCAGTTGCAGCGTTTCCTGGAGCAGTTTTTCGCGGGCACTTACGTCAAGTGTTCCTTCCTGTGCCGATACACCCATAACCCCGGAAGCAGCAACGAAACCGAATACTAAAACACCAGTTTTTATTACATTGGTTATCATATTCTTTGATTATACTCGTTAAATCTAAAATCGGAAGACTTGCAGAAAAAATTTTTTACATGCCCGTTCCCCGCATCATTTGTCGTTTTGCAGACATTCAGCCGTTGCCATCGGCAGGTATTTTATTGGCTTACCAGACAGGCAACGGTGCATAATTTTTCATGTGCCCGTGTACATGAACCCTCTGGTGCATGACAAAATTCGTTATTCTAGTGGCAGAAACATGATCTCGCTCATTCCTTCAGGGTCAATGCAGGCCTGAACGGAAATCGCCCCGACGCCTGCAAAAATACCACCTGACCGAAACAGGCCGACAATTTTTAAAAAACCTTTGACGTGTTAAAATGAATTTTAGATCGCCAGATCAGGGGGAACTATGACGAAAATTCTGCTGGTTGTTTTTCAGATTTTGCTGCTCGCGCATTTTCCCGTTGCGCAAATAGAGGCGGCGCCGCTTGGGCACGGCTATGAATTTGAGAATAACGGAAAAGTTCCTGGAGTTGAGTTTTTGCAGATGTACGTCAAGACCTCACAGCAACCGAACAGGCTGAAGATCACACCCGGCCTGCGGGAAGCCGCGCAGAGAAACGCCCACTATCTTTCGCGTATGACTGTCGACGCAGTTTTTACAGCTGGAAACCTGGAGATCACCGTCAACCAGCTGATTAAAGCCACCGAAATTATTGGCCGCTTTGCGATCTATGACCAGGCTGAAGCGCTGCAACAGCTGTCGTTTTACCAGATCAATGGCGAAGATAATCGCGGCAACGTGCATTTTACCGGCTATTTTACACCGAGACTGGCGGCGCGTGAAAAGCCAGACAACGTTTTTAAATACCCGGTTTACGCCATGCCAAAGTTTGACAGAATGCCGTCGCGAAAAGAAATCGACCAGGATAAAGCGCTGGCCGGACACGGCCTCGAACTGGCTTATACCGACAGCCTGCTCGACAATTTCTTTTTGTCGGTGCAGGGTTCTGGAGTGCTCGATTTCGGCAACGGCAATATCAGGCACATCGGCTTTGCCGGAGGCAACGGGCACCCCTACCGCAGTATCGGAAAAATGCTGGTCACCAATGGCTCGATACCCGCAGAAAAAATCTCGCTGCGAGCAATCCGCGAATGGTTTGCCACGCACCCCGAGCAACTGGTGCCAATGCTCAACCACAACCCGTCTTACGCATTTTTTGCATGGCGCTCAACCGCGCCAACCGGGGCCGCCGGCGTGCCAGTGACTGCCATGCATTCAATCGCTGTAGATCGGTCATGTATTCCCTATGGCGCCTGTCTGCTGGCCGAGATCCCCGTGCTTGATGAACACGGCGTTCTGACCGGTCATCGCTACGATATTCTCTTCGCCCACGATACCGGCGGCGCCATCAAGGGGCCCGGCCATATCGACCTCTATCACGGCCAGGGCCGTGAAGCTGGCGACAGTGCCGGCGATCTGCACCACTACGGCCGCCTCTGGCTCATGCTCGCCGAATAGTTCATCAAAAACAACGGGGCTACAGAATATTATGTAAACTTACATACGCAAAATCGGTCAGCCCCTGCCGCCAATTGTTTACATTTGCCAAAATTTTTTAAATGGCGCCGTGTTTCAGTTCAAAAAAAGGGGCTGCTTCACATTGCTATGAAACAGCCCCATTTTTAAGTCTATACAAAACCGGCTGACAGGCCACGCCGTCGAATCGGCGAAAAATACTCAATGCGCTCTTATATAGAAGCACTTTACTCGGGGAAAAATCTAACCTCACTCTGAAAGCCTTCGGAGTCGATGAAACTCTGAATCGAGATGGCGCCAACCCCTTTGAAAAAGTCAGAAACCGGCTTGAGCACGCCTCCCGAAATTGTGCCATGTTGAGAGCAGGAAACCGGCATGACGCTTGAATAAGTGCCGCCGGCCGGGCAGACCGGTTGCGCAGCGTAAACAATCTGATAAAATTTTTCGGTCTGGTCTGGGTGAAAGGTCGAGACGAAATGCAGGTTTTTAAGGTTTTCGAGGCAGGTTTCGCGTTGCGAACGGGCACGCACTTCGAGAAGATCAGGGCGCATCAGTCTTATTTTCGCCGGGTAAAAGACGAGGTTGAAATTGCCTGAAAAGGCATTTTTTTCATAAGCAGGCGCTTCTTCAAGATTGAAGAGCAGTTCTTTTTTGCTGGCCACCAGAAAAAAACCATCACGAAGCGTCAGGTAATAGGTTTTTCTGATCGCAAAAAGTTCAAACGAGAACACATACATTTTGACGCCATTCTCTTCGAGCTGATCGAGCTTGAATGCCGGCCCCATGAAGCCAGAATTGTTGATGCTGCCCGCGATTTCGTTGCGAACCCAGTCAATTATAGAGTCAAAATGCGACTCATCGGTCAGCTCGATCGCGAAAAGCACCGGCGAAAAAAAGCTGAGTATTGCCGGTGATAACCCCATCATACCAGTTCGCCCGCCGCTGAAAGCACCGAGAATACCACGCGCCAGCAGGTTTGAATCCCAGTGGAACAACAGGGGGTGGTCAGCAAGATGTGCCCAGACACAACCAGTGAACCAGCGGCCGACGAGTTCAAGACGTTTCTGATAAGCGATGTTACTGAGCCAGTAACCGGGCACCGGCAGATTAGCGGCTTGAAGATTCACACCGACCTTGAGAATGCCGTTCTGCGGTTGCGGGCCGGCATTCATCGGCTCATGGCGGACATTTTTTTGCAATTCGCTGTAAATGCCGTTTTCAACCAGCGGCATAATTAGAAGTCGCCCGGTGAATTCGGGTTCAGTTGAAAATACAAAACCGATCGGGTCAAAAAATTGCGAAAAATACTGATTGTATTGGGCAACGAAAGTTGCATAGCTGCTGGCTTCTTCAGGGGTCGCTTCAACCGGAAGTCTTTCGCTTACCGGCGTCATTCGCCCAAAAACCCGATGCACCGTGCAACTGATTTCGCCATCTACAACCTCGTAGACGCCACCCTCGGGGCAGGTAAGGGTCTCGTCGAGTTTGCCATCATTCACCATCAATTCATGGGTCTGCAGCAGTGACTGGCGAATGCATTCGAGTCGGCGTCTGGTGGCGATTTTGCAGGCAGGCCCGATGATTTTTCTGATAAAGGCATCAGAAAGAAAGCTGAAAATGCGACCCGGTTGCTTAAAATTCTTCTCGATATGTTCATAAAAATAATGCAGATCAAGAAACTCTGTAAGCGCCGGGGTCTTGCCGTCAAGCACCGAAATGAATTTTTCCATTAACAGGGGCGAATTGGAGATGATCTGGTGCCCATCGGCAAGCAGGCGATAAGAACGATAGCGGAAATCAGGCGAGGTGAAGGCCTGCACCTTTCTGCCACCCATCATCAGCGTATTCTCGCTGATCGCAGGGTTTTCGCTGCGAAATTCGTTGGCGGTCATTGCAAGCTTCTCGCGCAACATTGTTTCGTTGGTTATTTTAAGCACTACCGCCACTGCGCTGCCTTCAAAGATAAACGGGTCTTCACAGACAAAAACAATATCACTGAGCGCCAGGTCTGCAAATAGTCTGGTCAGCATGTCGGTTTTGAGCAACAACTGGTCTTTGATGCGCTTCTCAAGACCGAAATTTGAACTGCCCGAATCGCCGCCAGCCATGGTGCCCAGAGCCGATGCCCAGTCGGCAAAAAAGTCAAAAGCCTTGCGAAACGAGCTGTAAGAAGGAAAATGAATAAACGCGCAGTCAGACGGTATCAGACGATAGACTTCGGGCAAAACCAGATTGGGGTTTTTGATCATTTTGCGCCAGGGGTGCGATGGCGCTTTAGGGCCTTCCAGCCCAGCTACTTTGACTCTCGCTGTATTATCGACAACCAGACCATCATCAGGGCGCGGGTTATTGATATCGCCGTGAGCCGGGCAGCGAATCATGCCATCAGACCCCAGGTTCTTGCCATAATATTCACGACCGGACCGGCATGTCGGTTTGCTTTTCAGGTAGCCACCTTCGACGAGAGCCTGCAGATCAAGAGTTTGCATCATGGTCGAGTGGTCCATGTTGTACATTTCGACCGCACTCTGAATAATGCGCAGGTTGGCGTTACAGGCCCGATCAAGAACCGGATTCTCATTGGCGAGATCGACATCGATCTGCAGGGTTTCACGGATAGCGCTGATGCCGGTAAAAACACTGTATAGATCGAGATTCTCGCCCCGAACATTGCGCTGCCGGTTCAGCGAGGCAAGATGTTGGAAAAGTGCTTCCCAGTGCTGTAATTCGCCGTCGCTGACTTTTGCCCATTTTTTGTAGGCGGGGATACCACTCAGCGCTTTGCCGCTTTCGGCGCCCGCGCAAACCAGACGAGCCAGAGGGCTTTTCTCGATTTTATTGAAAGCAATGCCAACCGGTTCTTTGCCGGTAAAGGCCTGCAAGCGCCCTGCGAAATCTTCAGAATTGCCAGAAAGCTTGCCCCAGGCGAAAATTTCATGGGTTACCTGGTTTTCTTCCCAGATTGTGTTTATAAAAGAAGAAACCCATTCGCCAGGCCGGGGTTCTATGATTGAAACAGCCTGGTTACGGTAATAAAACCATGAACTATCGGTATCAGACCTCTTAACGGCTTTTACGAGAAAATGGGCATCACTGCCGATGGGGTAAAAAAGCAGTCTGGCCCCAAGCTCAGGCTCGGCTGCTTTGACCGGCGAGCAGAGCAATAAAAGCAAAAAGACGAGCATAGCACAACACGACCAGAACGGTTTTTTCATATAGTTCCCCCATGATTTTCACTTTGCCCGTATATTCTAACCGATAGTCAAACGAACATCCAGTCGTGAACTCGATTCATTTAAAAGGAATCAGAACAGCGACCAGGCTCGCCCGAGCCAGAGTGTAGCGTTGACCAGCAATTTGTCACAGCCCGACTGGCGATCAGTTGGGTCTTGCCCTGAATAACGTTACGTTCTCAGGCTTCAGTGGTGTCGAGTTTCGCTGTTTCGGCGTCAAGTTCCTTGAGAAATTTATACATAAACGGCAGGCAAACAAGAAACGTGCAGACATCGGCGAGCGCTTGAGCGATCTGCACACCAAACAAGCCGAACAGACGCGGAAAAACCAGGATAATCGGCATAAAAAAGATACCCTGGCGGGCCATCGACAGAATAGTTGCCGTCATTGAGCGGCCAAGGCCCTGAAAAGTCATATTGCAGACCACCATCATCGGAATGAGCGGCACCGCCAGCGATTGAGCCTGCAGAGCCACAGACCCTATGCTGATAACCGCTGCATCATCGGCAATGAATAATCGCATCAGGGCTGAGGCTTTGCAATAGCCAACCAAAGCGCAAACAATCATCGCAACAGAACTGCTCTTGAGTGTAAAAAAAATGGCTTCGCGCACCCGCCCGTATTTTTTAGCACCATAGTTGTAACCGAGCACCGGCTGAAACCCTTGCCCGATGCCGAGGGTGATCGAAAAAACAGTCATAAATATCCGGCCGACGATCGAAACCCCGGCAACCGCCGCGTCACCATAGACCGCCGCGTTAACGTTCAGGGCAACGGTAGCGACACTCGACAGGCCCTGACGGCAGAATGAAGGCAAACCATTTTTGAGAATCTGCAGATAAACAACCGGGTTTCTGGCAACCGAAGCCATTTTTAACCTGGTAACCGTTTTGCCCCTGAGAAAAGGCGACAACAAAATCACAAAACTGACACATTGACTGAGGGCGGTGGCGATTGCAGCCCCACCAATGCCCATCTTGAAAGTAAAAATAAACAGAGGGTCAAGAAAACAATTAAGCACCCCACCCGAAACAATGCCAAACATCGCCAGCTGCGCCTTGCCCTCAGATCTTAAAACGTTGTTCAGCAGAAAACAGGCGGTCATAACCGGCGCAGCGAACAGAATATAGAATGCATATTGCCGGGCGAAGGGCAAAATGCTTCTGGTGGCCCCGAGCAGATGCATCAACGGGTCGAGGTAATACATGCCGGCGATGGCCAGCAACAGGCCAAGACAAAAAGAAAGATAAAAACCGCTCGCCGCGACCTCATTTGCCCGGTCATTCTCGCAGGCACCGAGAAGTCGCGAGATCATGCTTCCCGAACCCATGCCGATCATAAAGCCGATCGCCTGAATAATTGCCATCAGCGAAAACACAATACCAACCGCGGCCGAAGCGCTGGTGCCAAGCTTTGAAACAAACCAGGTGTCAGCCATGTTGTAGATCGACGATACCAGCATACTGACAATCGTCGGAACGGCCAGCGAGGCAATCAGCCCGCCAACCGGAGATTCGGTCATTCTGATGTATTGCGCGTCTTTTTGTTCAATGATCATGGTCGGTGACTGAATTATGATAACAGGGTAACAGGCAGCCCGGCACGCAGTCTTTCTCTGTCTGAAAAACCGGGTTCGCGCTTGCGAAGTTTGAAAATGCAGGTTCTGACTGATCAGGCAACGCAGGGTATTTTACAATACTTTTTGCCGGCAAGCTACAAGTTAACCTGTAAACCGGCCGAAAGGGCCGCGCCGTCGAATCGGTACAAACAAGCGATGCACTCTTAAAAATGCAACAGCTCCTTGAAAATTCCAACACAAGGCGCGGAGAGAAGACGGGATTACTTTTTCGGAAGCTTGTTACGCACAGGAGGTGCTTATGCAGAACCGCGCACGATAGAGCGGTTCTGCTGAGCGAAGCGAATCGCTGTAGCACCCGACAGCATCTATCCTGATGCTGTCGAGTATCGCTGACCTCCTGTCAGCAAAAAAGTAACCCGGCTGATAGGCCGCGCCGTCGAATCGGTGACAAACAAGTGATGCACTCTTATATACAGCCCGTCTGACTCATTTAAAAACAGGTAGAACGTTTTTCAATAGATATTCATTATGGTAATTGTTATCAATAGCCGGCAGTAATGGTAGAATGTCGCAGCTGCATTGCTTTGTCAGAAATGATACTTTTGCGATCTCCAAGGGCATGATCTCTGCTGCACAGCGTAAACAGACAATTATTTTCTGGCAAACTGGCATGAAAAAATACGCAGAAACTCGTCTTCTGGTGCTGTTACTGGCCGGCTTTATCGTGCTGGCGGCGCCGTTGTTGTTTTTTAACGATCTTCTGACGACTGCGGTGCAGCGCAGCACTGATTCTGCCATGGCACTGCTGCGCGAAAAGATGCTGCAGGAAACTGCAAAAGTTAAAACCCTTCTGAAACCAGCCTTTTTCATAAAAGAAATCATCAGGAAAGCTCATGCCAAAGCCCTGCCCGGGGTAACTGCCGACCTGATCAAAATGCAACCAGCTAAAGACTATGGAAAAGAGCTCTTTAACGAGAACTTGCCAGACAGGCTCAGAGATGCGATGCAGGCGCAACGGGTTGACCCGCTCTTCATTGCCGTTGTCAGCCCTGCCTTTGCCGGCATATATCACTGGTTTGCCGAAACCCTGCTTGCGCAGTGCCCTGAGCCGATGAATCTGGCGACGGCCATTGCCTGCCGCCTAATCGGTCTGAGCGGGCAGCTTTATGAGCAATATTACCAGCGCAGCTGGCGAAACCTTGGTCTGCATGCCAGCATGAATGACTTGATTGAGTTTAATTTCCAGAAGAGTGCGGCCCTCGAATTCAAGTATTTAAACCGTTTCACCGAATTCGATTTGCTTAACGATACGGTTAAGGAAGTTTTCACTGACTATTTTGGCAGACAGTCAATTTATTACTATGCCTACGGTTGCGTCAGCCGCAAGAACATACACGGTGGCTATGTTATCGGGGTTCTTCAATCAGCCATTGAACCGGCCATGCTTCTAAAGAATGCGCTGCAAAATAATTCAGAGCAGATTGAGGCTGAACTGATTGATTTAGCTCTGCCAAGATCAGGTTTTTTTGAAGAACGGGGAACATTGTTCTACTTTGATCGGCCGCCAACCGAATTCTGGAACCACTTCTTTTTCACCAAAAGATTGCAAAAACAGCGCTATACTGACCAGACCGGCCGCTATCATCTTCGTCTCAAGGCCCCCCCACCCCGCGAAATCATTGAAATGAAAAACTATCAGCGTCTTTTTCGCTTGATATCAGGCTTTCTGCTGCTATGTTACCTGATGGCGGCCCTGCATTTCTGGCTTTTTGGCCTGAATTTGCGCCTGGCTATCCGCCGCAAGCTTCTGTTACTGCTTGCCATCATAATTTTTATTCCGGTCACCGGGGTTGGTTTTCTCACCGCCATCAGCATCAAAGGTTCAGGGCGCCTTATTGAAAATCACGTGCTGCTGAAGACCGAAGAATTCATTCGCGAATTCGTCATCAACGAGCTCGAAAACTCACAGCATCAGCAACTGGCAATGCTCGAAACCAAACGACGCCTCGAAGAATATCAAAACCGCCAACTTGACCCGGAAAAGGTTCTGAGTCGCCCCGGCGACGATCTTCTCTGGCTGAGAACCATAACGACCAACCATATCTGGGTTGACGAAAATGGCACCATTATTCACTTTAACCAGGCGCTTCAGTATCTTGGCATAGAAACCAACAAACTTCTCAATGCTATCATACCGAAGTATCTCGACAACCTCGGATTGCTGAAGAAAAAGGGAAACGTGCTTTCGAACACCCTGACCCTTGGGATTTTCGAAGACTTCATAACGCCCGAGCGCGAAGAAGGGGCAATTCCATTCGAGACAACCATTCAGCGTGATATTACCCACACCCTTGATACCAGTCGCGCCGCCAGCATTATTGCAAAATCATCCGGCTGCGGCTATGTATTCGCCTTTCCACGATTCAACGACGGCGATTTTTTCACCCACGCCTATCTCAGCGAGTATTCCCAGGCCCGGCAGCAAAGATTCAGCAGAAGCGACCGTTATTGTGATATCGAGCTGGCTGCCAGACTACGCCGGCAATCACAATTTAACATGAATGCCTGGCCGCCCCAGGCGGCTCCGAACGACGAAATGCTTGATATTTTTCAGCGCGCCATGGTTGCCAAAGATACAGGTAGCCTGATCTTTCACAGTGAAGCTGGAGCCAGGGTTCAGGCCTGGAGCTTCCGACCCGGCAGTCCGGCCATTTTTTCGGCCATTGGCCGCAGCCGGGGGCACGGTATTGGTCAGCTTTTCGTCAGTATGCTTTTTCCGGTGCTGGTTGGCTACGGTATTCTTCTGATCATGGTTCTGTCGTTACTCTTTGCCGAGTTTATCATCAAACCGGTTAAAATCTTTTCTGATGGGGTCGCCAGGCTCAGCAAAGAAGACTATGGCGTTCTCATCGAAAAGTTTTCGGGCGATGAATTCAGTCTCATAACCTCAGCTTTCAACAAGATGTCAGGGGCTTTGCGACAGCGGGAAATGATCAAAAGACTTGTCTCGGCCAAACTGATCGAGAGAGTCGAAGGCACCCCGGGGGCAAAAGTTACGGGCAGCGACATGCAGGTGGTCAGTGTTCTCGCCTCAGATATCAGGGGCTTTACCTCAATCAGCGAAAAATATGCACCGTCAGAGGTTGTTGAACTGCTCAATACTTATTTTACCGCGATGGAAGCAGCCATAAGCGAGAATAGCGGGGTAATCGATAAATATATCGGCGATGCCATACAGGTTGTTTTTTATGAAAAAGCCGGCCTGGCGCCCGTGGGACAGCGAGCCTGCCAAACCGCTCTCGCCATGCGCCGCCAACTGTTCGCGCTCAACGGGCAACGCGCCCGGCAGAATCTATTTGCTCTTGAGAACGGCATCGGCATCACTACCGGCCAGGCCATTTCGGGTAGCATTGGCAGCACGAACGGCCGCAAGGATTTCACGATCATTGGGCGGATAACAGAGCAGGCGGCCCATCTCGAAGCTATGACCGTGCATACCACAAGTCGAATTCTTGTCTGCAATGCCAGTCGTGCTGCTCTAAACGATGCCTTCAGGCTGACCCGCCACAACGACGAAAGCTGGGAACTTCTTGATGGCAACTGACAGCAAAAACAAAATTACAGGAACGATCAGCATTGCCGCCGGGCCGTTGTTGCTGGCCTGGTTGTTGGTTCTGGTTCTGCCACTCGCCGGGTCACTGTTCGCTCTCGATTACTTTCTCGACGAGTACGCGCTTTTTGCTGAGCCAGAGCAACTAGCCATCGCGCACCAGAAAATAGATGAATACCGCAATCTGCTGGTAGTCGAAAACTATCTCGAATCGCGTCTCGCACTGCTTGAAAACCTTGAACTTCCAGCCGGCTCGACGAATGTTGCCGACCTGCAAAGCGAAATAGACCGGGTCATCACCGGCCAGGGGCTGCTCTACATCTTTTTTGATGCAAATGCCGAAAAACTGACGCCGCGCTCCTTTCGCCCAGCCGATCTGAAAAAGCAGATGCCGCCGGCAGCGCTTTTCCGCAAACTTATTCAGATGCTGGCCAAAGAAAACTACCGGGCAAATGCAGACGCAGAACAGACCGAGGGTCAGGAAACGGTACGTAATGCCCTGCAAATTCAACAGATGTTCAAAACCGTCACTACGGTCAACATCAGACCGGCAAAGGTCTCAATGAACCTTTCGGTTGATTACGGCGGCGAGCTTTATTTTACCTATTTTGAGTTCACCAGGCCGCAGGCCGGCCAGAAAGGCTGTCTGGCGGTGTTCCGCGGCCGCGACCTTGCATGGCCAGCCATATTTAAAACCCTTCGTAAAACTCACCCGCAACTCAGGCTCATCGCAAGACAAACCAATGTGCAGAAAGCCATAGCACAGCCCGGAAACCTTTTCAGCGGCATTCGTCGTTACAAAGACCGCATAGTCATTACGGCTCCGGCCGACCAGAGATTCATTCGCACCTGGCTGCATAAGAGCGGCATGCACCTGAACCAGAAAAAAGCCGAATTTGATATTCCGTTCATTGAATATCATCTGCCGGCCACCAGCTTTCAGCATGATTTTCAGAGACTTCGTCATTATATCGGGCTGATCAGTCGTCTGATCATTATAATCTCTCTGGTGCAGCTTATGCGTATGCTGACCTTCGGCATCGATCTTAACACCAGTTTCAAGCGCCGCATTCTTGCGAGTGTCATGCTGGTCTCACTGTTTCCATTTTCGTTTCTTGCCATCGGGTTTTATCTGCACCGGCAGTATGACAGCTTTCTCGCCAGGCAGAATCTTCTGCTGCACGTTGAAACGCGCCTGACCCAGATTCATAACGAACTTGAGCAGTACATGGAAGGCCTGGAAAGTTCATTTATTTCCTTTGGCGAAAATATTGACCGGCAGCTGTTTAATGACCCACAGGCTACGGCAATTCTATTTGAGCGCATTGGAAAAGCTCTGCCAGTTTCGGCACTGGCGCTGCACCGACCCGAAAAGTCGCAGATTGTTGAGTTGCCGAACCGCAGTTCGCCCGCGAATCAGAACAGTACAGTCGGCATGGTCGAGCGTTTCATGCCACGACAGTTGTTAAGCCTTCTGCTTGAGCCAGAGCCAATCGTTAACCGCGTGCGCCAGGATATAATGCTCATCGCCGGCAACCCGATCAAAAACACATCGATTGGCGACTCGCTGCGCACTAATGGTCAATTCTATTACTTTGACCAGACGACGAGTGTCATCTGGTATTCGATGTACAAATTGTATGACCAGCACGCCCCCGGCATGCCGTTCATGGGCATTCTCGGCGCAAAGTTTGAACCCGGGCCAATTTTGGCTTCTTACACTGCCCAGATGCCGGTGGCCGACGGCAATTTTGTTGAAAGCTGGGGCGGGTTCACAATTAAATACGCATTTTTGCCGACCGATAGAACTGGTTCAAAAAAGACATGGGCTGGCAGTGGGCATCTTGGCGAACC
The DNA here is from genome assembly GCA_035352635.1 of Candidatus Rifleibacterium sp. GTDB lineage: Bacteria > Muiribacteriota > Ozemobacteria > Ozemobacterales > Ozemobacteraceae > Rifleibacterium. Next base: position 6,734 of record DAOPYA010000006.1, on the reverse strand, counting down.
CGTGATCAGAAAGGCCGCCAGGCATGAGACATCACGAACCGTCAGCGAAACCGACGACCAGGGCAACAGAACCTATGTCATCAGCCGTTATAATCATAATATTCCGCATATTGCAGTGGCGATCGTCAGGGTGAGCCTTGATATCGAGGGTTATTTTGCTGCTGCACTGAGTCTGCTGGTCTATTTATGCCTGGTTTTTTATCTGGTCAGCCAGTTACTGGAAAGGTTTTTCGTTAACCCGGTTCTGCAGCTTGCCAGAAGCGCCGAACAGATAGCCCGGGGCCACGATGTCTGGAATCTTTCGCTCACAACTGGCGATGAGTTCGAAAAATTGAACGAAGCCTTTGCCGGCCTGGTGGTCGGCCTGCAGCAACGCAACCTGCTGAGCGACTATGTTTCTGAAGATGCAATTTCGCAAATTGAGTTGTCAGAAAGTCACGAAATGGCTCCCGGTGGCGAGAACATTGAAGCCACCATCATCTTCGCTGCCCTAAAAAACTATACCCAGCTTACTGCAGGTTTATCACCCGAACAGACGGTTGCTCTGATCAATCGCTTCATCACCAGCGGCGACCACCTCGTTAAAAAGCACGGTGGTACTATCGACAAGATAATAGATAATACCCTGATGCTCGTTTTTCGCGAGAGTGAGGCTCATGCAGACTCTCACGCTCTGCGGGCCGCCAGAACAGCCCTCGACCTGGCTGCCGCCATGCACGAACAGCAATTCGACATCTACGCCGGCATTGCATCAGGCACCGTCATTTCAGGCCGCATCGGCTCATATACCGGCAAACTCGACTTCACTGTGATCGGCGACCAGGTGAACCTCGCGGCCCGCCTGAAAAACGAGGCGCTCAACAGCAGCAGCGGCATCATCATTTCCGGCTCGACGATGCGCATGCTCAAGGGCGAAGGGCGCGTCAACTTTCTGCGTCGCTGTTCACTTAAGGGCAAAGCACGCGAATACAATATCTACGAACTCTACGAACTGCGCAGCGCCAAGCTTTCCCAAGATAAAAGCGACTGATGTAACCGTTAAATAACCTGTTGTCGGCACTATAAGGCGAATTCTTCTGACAGCACTGCTGAATCAGGGTAATTAAGAGACTGCAAGATATGGCGCACCTCGCGCATCATTGGCACTGGCCCGCAGAGCATGACGAGGTCGCCAGGCTTGAATTCGGGCAGTAATTTTGCGAGAGTTAATTTGTCGAGGCGTGTTGGCGCAGAGTTGCCGATTGCGGGTTCGCGGGTTGCGATTTTAATTACTTCAAGGTTTGGAAGGGCCTGCCGGAAGCCGTCAATTTCATCGATACACGGTGCCCCGGCCCTGGTCTGAAAAGACCAGATCAGCTTGACCGGCAACGCTGCTTTTTCACGGCTGAGCTGACGCAAAGTGCTCAGCATCGGGGTGATGCCGATACCACCGGCAATCATCACCAGGCTGCGAGGTTCGTGACGGTATGCCGAGAAAACCCCAAATGGCCCTGAAACTCTTGCCTGATCGCCGGCTCTGACGGCCGAAAGCTTTCTGGTCCAGTCGCCATCACCCTTAATAATGAATTGCAGATTACCCGCATCAGCAGGGGCTGATGCGATGGTAAACGGGTGTTCTTCAAAGGGTATCTCGGGGCTTTTGATGGCTAAAAACGCGAACTGACCCGGAACAAAGTCGAAGCGTTCAACACCGGCGTCAGGTTTAAGGTTGAGCTGCCAGACGCCTTCTGCCACCCTGGCGCTTTCAGCAACAACGAATGCCTCGTTTCTGGCACGTTGAGCTGGAAAAACGATTCGTGATGCCAGCAAAACTGCTGCCCACAAAACCAGCAATACTACCCAGAAGCCAAGAACCCAGCCTTTAAGCATTGCAGATTCAATGATAAACATGTGCGCGAGAGCCAGCACCACCACGGGAGCCGTGAATTTATGAAGCCTGAGCCACTGTTCATAGTTCAGGCTGACAAACCGGCGCCAGACCGAAGAAACCACCGCAAGCCACAATCCGACAATACAAATGCTGCCGATTGCCTCTGGCCATTGCTCAGAACTCAGCGGCCCAAGTTTTTTCAGACCTGAAACATACATCAGCAGAGGGTGAAAACATGCCATGCTCAGACTGAGAATGCCTGCAAGGCGGTGAAACCGCAATAGACGATCAAGGCCAAAAATACGGTCAAGAACACGCAGCCTGGCCGCCAGAATCGGCTGAAGAAGCAGCAGAGCGATGGTCCAGAGAGCAATCACCCGCCCGACCGTCACCGGCAAAGTGCCGGCTTTAACGGCTTCTTCCCTGAAGTAATGCCGCACGCCAATTCGGGTTAACAGCAGAAAAAGGCCAAGCAAAAGCAGCCAGCAGAAGACCTTTTGTAACGAATACCGCCGGGCAGCGGGGGTAATTGTAGCGCTCATGGCTTTTCTTCTTCGTCAAAGTTGACCCAGGCCATGAGAATCATGTGAGCCAGCGGAAGTTTGCCAAGCAGAATAAGGCTGTCGGCCAGCGTCGAATGGAAAAGGAGGTGATACAAGGTTAGCGGGTCTTTCCAGTTGGCAATCGAAAACCAGGTCATGACAAAAACCCCGACAATAACGCTCGTGATGTTGATTATATAAGCCCACGGAACGGTTTTACGATAAAAAAACATGCAAGGCAGAATCGTGGCATTGAACAGCGGAAAAATTACGCCGATCAGATTGATCGCATCTTTGGAAGGCGGATGCACGCGATAATGCAGAAAAAAGCCGCCAAGAGCCATGCAAAAAAGACCGAAAATCGGAAACTTGATTCCTTCTGGCTTCATGTTCACCTCACCGGGGTTATTTGTTCAATCAATATAAGTTCGATTATCTCACAAAACAATCCTTCTTCGTCAGACCGGCAATAATTAAAACCCAGGCAAATTGCGAAGGCCAGACAGAAGAAGCTTTTGTTAGGGAAATTCTGCGCCCATATTTTTGGCAACTGCATCTACAGCTGATACCAATTATCTGCATGACAAAAAGAACCGGTGCCGGCAAACAGAAAGGCGGCATCACAGACTACACTAAAGTCAAAGCAGAACTGACACGAATTTGCCTGGAACATTCACGAGAGCTTGTGACAACCATGTTTGATTACTATGGACTGCCCGGCAATACCCCGGGCATTAATTGTCACGAAGTTAATGTTTTTGTCAGGGCCAACTACATTGAGCACGAAATAGAGAAGGACATAGGCGCAGAAAATCTGTTTGTTAACCTGGTCGTGCATGAATTCGAAGGTTTGCTTTTTTCGCCCCGGAAGCTTTCGAAAACATTGCCAATTCAACGGTTGTCGATGAAATCAGACAAATCAAAAACTAGGTCGCTTCACCTGAACATATAAACGACTCTGTTGAAACTGCGCCTTCAAAGAGGCTTGAAAAACTCATACCTCGTTATGCAAAGGTTCGTAACAGCATTATTTTGTCTCGCAAAATTGGCCTCGATATACCACTTTTGAGCTGAAATCAAATTGAATATCATGTTGTCTCAAAAACAAGAAAGCCAGCTACCTGAGCGGGCTTTTGCGATTGTATGAGATCACATGATACTGACTATGATTGGAGCTGAACGGGATCGAACCGTCGGCCTCGACAATGCGAATGTCGCGCTCTCCCAGCTGAGCTACAGCCCCGCAAAAAAGAACCATCTGGTTCTGTTAACAAGGGCAGGCTACCACAACTCATGCCGCTAATCAATCGTGAATTTTGTCGTCATACCTCGCCTATGGAAGATTGCCACTCATATTTGGCTATTTACGGGGCTTTGCTTGAGCAGTGCCGCGATCGGGCAAAATTTCCTGACTACGTGTTATAATTAAAAAATATTGATCAATTACGCACAAGTATTGTACCCGGAGGTTAAAACGATGCGCTCTGAAATACTGCTTGGTTGCGCCCTCGGAATCATCCTTGGCTGTGCTCCGGCACATGCCCAGTCACCTTTTAATGTTACAACGGTTAATATTTCCGATGAAAAGTCTGTGGCGGGCGACGCTCAATCAGGCGAATACAGCCTGCCCGGCGATTCAGTTACCGAAACCCAGACGACCGGCAAAACTGCGGGCACCTCTGAGAAAATGGTGAAAGTGGTGCGTGGCGACACTCTTTGCGGCCTGGCCCAAAAGCTTCTCGGCAGCAGTTCACGTTGGCGGGATCTTGTCGAATGGAACAACGATCTTTACCCATCGCTGCTGAAAAACCCCGATCTGATTCTGGTGGGCTGGCAATTTCGTCTCGCCCCCAAACCCGCCAGAAAAGACAGTTCGACCACAACAACCACCGGAGGCACAATAACTGTGGCAGCAACTCCCGCCACCAGCAACGCGACCACACCAGCTGCAACCGCGGCAACGACGGCCCAGGCCCCGACCCCCAAGGTTGGCAAGCCGGCTGCCACCAGCGTCACGAAGCCAATTCCCGACACAACGGCCAGCCAGGCCGGCACACCGTTAATTACTGCCGACAGCCGGGTTCTGCATATCGGTGACTCACACACCTGCGGCATTTATGGAAAAACCATCGACGGCCTGATGCGCGAAACGGGTGCAGCAGTGAGAACATGTGGCGTGGCCGGTTCATCACCTTCATGGTGGCTCAATGGCACGGTCGGCAAATCTGGCTATTACTCACGCGATGAAAAAGGCAAAGTCGATCAGCCTGCCGACTGGCGCACGCCCAGACAAACCCCTAATCTGAGCGGCCTGATTGAAGAATATAAACCGAACGTCATTGTTTTTTCTCTAGGCGCCAATATGGCTTATGCTGGTGCAGAGGCGATCCAGAAGCAGGTTCAGTCTGTCTGCGATATCGCGAAGCGTTCAGGCTGCAAAATTGTCTGGGTTGGCCCGCCCGAACCCAGAAACGGGGTCGGCGGTTCCGAAAATTACGGCCGCCTGTACCAGAATCTCAAAGCCGCCGTCGAAAAATACGGCAGTTTTGTCGATTCCCGCAACTATACCGAGTACCCGGCCAGCGGCGGTGACGGTCTTCACTACAGCGGCAATGCCGGCAGCAAAATTGCTAAAACCTGGGCCGATAAGGTTTTCAACCAGATACAGGGCAAGCCAGCGCGCTGAACTGATTTAACAGTTGATTCTAAATTAGAGCGCATTGAGAATTTCTCACCAATTCGACGGCGTGGCCTATCAACCGGGTTACTTTTGGTAGAGCAGCTGACGGGTGAAGTTCACGCTGCCGGGCCTGTAGCTGATTTGCACCGCTGAGTTATCGCTCATGCCTTGCGCGCAACAAAAAGGCGACCACCAGGTCGCCTTAATTCCAGGAGAGATCCTTATATCTAAAAAGTCTTGCCATAGTGAAAAATCAGAGAGAACAAAAACCTGAGATTATGTAAACATAATTTCATAAAAAGTACAAGCCATGCCTGAACACTGTCATAATAAGCATTTTGGCTGGCGCCCGTGCCTTAAAATGGTGCACATCGCGGTAAAAATTTTAGCAGATCGACAACTTGCCTGCTGGGTACGGGTCTTAAAATTTGTGGTGCGGCGCTGTGTTCTAGATAGTGAAATATTCGACGACGAAAACGGCCGCAGCAGCCCCCAGGGCCGTAAGCAGCAACCCACGGTTAAAGTATGCCAGAATGATGGCAACCAGAAAGCCGCTGCCGGCTGAAAGCGTGCTGCGTGTCGATTCAAGAATCGCCGGAAAAGTCATGGTTCCGAGGACCGCGTAGGGTATGTAGTACATGAACGCTTTCAGCCACTGCGAAGAGAGTTCGCGCTTGAAAAACACAATTGGCAACATTCTTACCAGGTAGGTAACCAGAGATGTAACCAGTATAACGCCGGTCAGGTAGCTCATTTGGCGACCTCGACAGATTTGGCGGTTTCGACCGGTGTGAATAAACAGGCGGCCAGTGAAGCGGTGATCAGCGTGACGACGATGATTGTCCAGCCAGCCGAAAGCGCGGCCAGCGCCGGGGTATATTTAAAGAGACAGCTCAGGGAAATTGCGATCAACAGAGTCATCAGCACCGGGCGCTCTTCGCGGGCCACAGGCACGACAATCGCAACGAACATGCCATACAGAGTGATACCCATCGCAGAGACAACCGACACCGGCATGAGCGAATTAACGGTTGCGCCAAGAATTGTGCCGAGCGACCAGCCGATATAGGGCGTTACGATCAGCCCGGCCATATAGGAAAAACCGACTTTCTGCCCACGGGTTGAAGCCAGAGTGAACACCTCGTCGGTAATACCGGCCGCCAGCAGCATGCGCTTGAAGAATGACATTTTTTCGATTTTCTGCGAAAGAACCAGACTCATCAGCGCATAACGAATATTGACAACCGCAGTTGCCAGACCGATCTCAGTGAAGGTAGCACAGGCACCGGCGAGATTGACAGCCGCGAACTGCCCGGCCGAAGTCATGTTGGTCATTGAGAGAGCGATCGCAGTAGAGACCGGTATGCCACGTGCCACAGCAAACATACCAAACGACATCGAAACGACGATATACCCAAGACAGATGGGTATACCATCACGCAGACCCGAAAAAAAACTCTGCTTCATTTGCCTGAACGCCGCTTTGTCTAAAATGCCGTAACTTAATTCTGTTCTGCCTTTTTAGCAGAACACACCGCCCCTGTCAATCACCCGCCCTGCTGAACAGGGCAAACGCTTACTTAACTCTCTCTAGATGCAAGTTTCGGCAGGTCAGGCGATTGCATAAGCGACGCTTGTCGAG
>DAOPYA010000005.1:53004-81350 GCA_035352635.1 Candidatus Rifleibacterium sp. | reverse complement strand
GACAGAGCCCGTGTTCCGGTCGTGCGAGCAGAGTGAGCAGATGGAACTATGAGGGGGCGAAGATCGCAGAGCGTTGCAACGACTGACATGCCGTAATATCACTCTTGGAAAGAAAAAGGTTTGCGTTTGCCCTCGGTAAATTCCCTGACTGGTTGTTGCAGGCCCTTGAAAAAGATATACTGTTAATTGAGACGATTGAAGAGGTGAAAGATGACCGAGATTCGCTGTTCGCAATGTTCAGCAGCTTTTGAGCTGCCTGATGGATATGGGGCACCCTATATAAAGTGCCCTGCATGCGGGTCTCATCAAAAAAATACCAGGGTAGCGGTCGATGAACCTGTTTATAGAGTTCTTGACCAGGCTGGCAGACAGCGGGCTTCGCAACAGACCCGGGGTGATCTTCCCGAACCGGTGTCTTCTGCCGATGAAAAACCTGTTGCCGTGGCGCGCCAGACCCATAAAGTTGCGGATCCGGTCATCGCCCCGGCCCAGAAAAAGCAGGCCGAGGCCATGACCCGCATCGACCACAAAGTGGTCGGGCGCCCGGTTAGTGAGCAGCAGATTCTTGAAGACACACTGGGCAAGAATGGCATGGAAATGGTTTTTCAACTGGTGGCCGGTTATCTCGACGAATTGAGTGAAACCAGACGGCGCAACGAAAAGACCAAGGCGATGCAGGTATTGATGCGGGCAAAATTTCCGGCCGAAATTGCTGCTCGGGCGGTTGAGTTTGCCGAAAAAAGCCCGAACACCATGGAAATCATTCTTGGGAACTACTTGTCAGCCCTCAGGCGTGGGCTGGCGATTTTTGCGGTCGGGGTAGTGATATCGCTGGGTGTGCATTTTCTGGCTCATCCGGGGCGTGAATTTGTATTTTTTCAGCTGCCCTTCGCGGTGGGTCTGGCCTATACCTGCAATGCGCTGCTTGGTCTGGCTGGCCTGAAAATTCCCGCATTGCACTCTAACGCGGTTCATTACGGCTTTTTAAGCTTCGCGAGCCTGATTATTCTCGCTTACGTCGTCTGGGGCGTATTCTTTTGACGCGGTGCGCTGCGAAAGCTGTCTCAGTTCACGAATAACAAAAAAAGTGGTGACGATAAAGGCGGCCAGGTCTGAGGTGGGCATGGCATACCAGACCCCAAACAGCCCGAAAAATTCTGGCAGAATCATCAGAGCCGGTATGAGAAAACCAATCTGTCGGGTGATGGTCAGCGCCAGGCTGACTTTGGGGCGGCCGGTAAACTGAAAGTAGTGTCCGCTGATAATGGTATAGCCAACAATTGGCAGACTGAGCATGAAGCGTCTGACGGCGTCAATGCCGACCGGAATCACTTCAGAATCCATTTTTATAAACAGCCTGAAGACATACTCTGGAAAAATCATGACAAGAGTAAAAAAGACCGTACTCATGGCGGTGGCAACAATATTGGTTAGAAAGAGGGTTCTTCTGACCCGGGCGAAGTTGCGGGCGCCATAGTTGTAGCCGACGATTGGCTGCATGCCCTGCGACATGCCGATAATCGGCATCAGCCAGATCATATTAAAGCTCATGATGACGCCCATGACCGAAATGGCATTGTCGCCACCAAAATGCGCCAGCTGATTGTTGAACAACGACATCTGTACGCTTGCAATGACGTTCATGATAAAGCTGGGTGAACCCATGACCAGAACACTTCGTAGCAGTTCAGGCCTGATTCTGAAGTGCTGCCACCGAAGTTTAACCGTGCTGCGACCGCTGATGTAATAATGCAGAACCCATGCCGCCGAAATGCTCTGCCCGATAACGGTTGCCCAGGCGGCGCCTGCCATTCCCCAGCCCATGATGGCGATGAAGATGTAGTCGAGAATAACGTTGGCGATACCGCCGATCAGCATGGTGGCCATAGCCATGCGTGGATTGCCTTCGCCCCTGATAAAGCCGTTGGCACCGAATGAAATCTGGTGTACAAGCGTGCCGAGCACAACTATAGCAAGATAGGTTCGGGCAAAGGGCAAAACCCCGTCTGTCGAGCCGAAAAGCTTGAGAAGCGGGTCTATAAACAGGAGTGCCAGAATGGTGAAGGCAAACGAAGTGACCACAAACAGAAACATGCCCTGGCCAAGCAGTTGTTCAGCCTCTTCGTGGCGCTTTTCGCCAAGCCGAATTGAAATCTGTGAGTTGGTGCCAAAGCCGATCAGCATGCCGATAGCCATGATGATCATCATGAGCGGCATAGCAACGGTTGTTGCCGCAATGCCGACTTCACCGACATACTGGCCGAGAAAAATGCGATCAACGATATTATAAAGCGAGTTAATGATGGTGCCGGCCATTGCCGGAATAGAAAATTTGAGCAGCAGTCTGCCGATTGGCAAAAATTCGAGGTCGTGAGTTTGTTTCATGCTTCGGGCTTTCTGAGAATGTAGTGTGTGTGTTCGCCGAGGGATGCAAAAGGTTCGGTTCGGAAATAATGCTTTTCGAGAGCGATAGTGTCATGGCAGACTGGCTGATGCTGAACCATTCTGGTGAAAAAACCATAAAAAATTCTTATGCCGGCTTTGCTGACGATGCTTAGATCGCAGGTTGCAAAGACCGGCAGCAGGTCACTCTCGCTGAGGGGGTTGGTCGGGGTCAGGGTTCTTGGGTTGCGGGGTTGCCCTGAGATAGCCTTTTGCAACTGGCCATTGATGCCCCACTGCAGTATCAGCTTGTTGCGGTTGAAATAGAGTAACGAGCATGCGCCGCCGGGCTTGAGCATTGGGGTGAGCAATTGCAGTGCTTCGGGTGGGTTTTGCATCCATTCGATAACCCCGTGAAGAAGAATAATATCAAATTGCTGATCAGCCAGCAGGGTTGGCAGACCCTGTAGCGGGGAATGCAGCAGGCTGATGCGCTTCTGCAGGCCAGCTTTGATGTTTTCTTCGTCGGCAATCTGCAGCATGCCGGCCGAAATGTCGCAGAGGGTTATCTGGTGGCCCATGGCCGCCAGCCAGCGGGCGATCTGCCCCATGCCACCGCCGGCGTCGAGAATCTGCAGGCATCGGCCGCCTTGCAGTTCTTCAAGTTCGGTCATCATATCGTGCTGAAGCATGGCAGTTCTGACCGCTCCTTTGCCTGAGCCATAAATGTGCTTTTTCAGGCGGTTGGCCAGTTTGTCGAAATTTTTATCCATGCCGTCTGTCAGACGATTTTAAGGCGCAGTGGGCGACGAGGTGGAATCTTGTTGTACTGGTATTGCGGGTACCCGATCATTACGGCGGCAAAGATTTTTTCGGAAGCATCGAGGCCCAGTTGCTTGCCAATTTCGGGGTTGGCTGCCGCAGCGGTGGTTACGAAACCACCCCAGCAGGTGCCGAGACCGCTGGCTTTGGCGCCCAGTTCAAAGTTGGCGATTGCAATGGCCGCGTCCAGGGTTCCCCAGGTGTAGCTTTCTGGGCCGTAGATGAGTGCCAGCTGGGGCGCGTTGCGGCAGACCGGGTCTTCGCCGCTATCGTAGGCCTCGACAAACGGAGCCATGTGTTTATTGCTTCTGAAGGCGTCGATGACCTGGCCGGCAATTTTTCTAACCTTATCGCGACCATTGACGAGCACCCATGACAGTGCCTGGGAGTTTTTAGCAGTCGGGCAGTATCTGGCCATGTCGAACAGTTTCTGCAGCAGGTCTATCTCGACCGGCTTGTCTTTGAATGTGCGTATCGACCGGCGACTTTTGACCAGGTTGGCAAATGCTTCAAAGTCGGGCAAACTGGTGATACCAGGCAAGAAATTCTTCGAGGGTAGAGCCTTAACTGTTATCGCATCGCCAGGGCAGACTGCGACGCACTGACCGCACTCGATGCAGTTCTTGCTCAGGGTGCTGTTGATTTCGGGGACCCCGGATTGCCCTGGTTCAAATATTTTGTTTGGGCAGATTTTGATGCAGATGCCGTCTTTGCGGCATTTGCTCTTATCGATAAAAATTGCGGCATTGCTGGTCATAAATTTTCTCCATGTTGGTTATCTGCCGTCACTTTAACACAATTTAATGCTGATTGCATCAGAGTTGTATTGCCTGCACGCGGGTCGGGGCAGAAGGCAAAAAAATTAAAGTTGAAAATGTAGCGGTTTCGTTTTTAACTGAATAGGTTCTCAGTTAATGTTCAAGGAGAAAAAAATGAATCTCAGAAGATGGCTACTCAGCCTGGTAATGATCGTGCTGCTTGTTGCAGCCCCGGTTTCGGCAAAAACATTCACCTATTTGACCACAACTATCGAGGAAATCGCCGCTTCGCTGCCCGATAAGCCGATTGCCGTTGGTTTCGACGTCGATGACACCGTGCTTTTTTCTTCGCCAGGCTTTTATTATGCTTTCAGCAACACTGATGGCCCCGATGGCAAGAATAAGTATGGTGAGCGGCCGCTGAGTTCTGACCAGTTCTGGAAAGATCAGAGCTGTGACTTTGACCGGTTCAGCATGCCAAAAGAATCGGCACGCGCCGTTATCGATATGCACAATAAGCGCGGCGACACTATTTATTTCGTCACTGCCCGCCCGGCGGTCAAAGGTGAGATTCTCACCCGCCTGCTGCACCGCGAATTTAAGCTCAAGAATCAGCCTGATGCGATCTTCTCTGGCAAAACCAGTAAGGCAGTCTTTATCCGCAAAAACAAGATTTCCATTTTCTACGGCGATTCTGATTCAGACATCAGTGAAGCCTACGAAGCCGGTATCAGGGCGATCCGATTTTTGCGCTCACCGATTTCTACCAATAAGGGCAAATACAATCCCGGCATGCATGGAGAAGTCGTTCTGCGTGATTCTGAGAACTGAGGCAGGGCTGATAATTTTGTTGACACGCGAATTCTGCTGATGTACAATACCCCTCACTATGGAGCAGTGTCTGTTTTGTAAAATCGTTGCTGGCAAGATTCCCGCGAGTATTGTTTATCGCGACGAGTCTGTGGTTGCTTTCAAAGATATTAATCCTCAGGCACCCGTTCATCTGCTGGTGATCCCGGTCGGTCATGTTGAAAAGCTGACTGATAAGGGCGCCAGTGACGGGAACATGCTTTCGCAGGTCTTCTCGACTATTGCCAAACTGGCAGTCGATCAGGGTCTCGAAAAGGGTTTTCGGGTAGTGGCGAACTGTGGTGATGATGCCGGGCAGACTGTGCCGCATATTCACTTTCATGTTCTGGGTAAACGTCGTTTGAACTGGCCCCCGGGCTAAATTATCTGAATATTACGAGGGAAACCTCTCTGATACGAAATCAGAAGGGGGGTGAATTGAATGGCAGAAGTAAGAGTAATGAAGGATGAACCACTGGAAAAGGCATTGAAGCGTTTCCAGAAAAAATGCCAGGAAGCTGGCATCGTGAAGGAAATCAAACGCCGCAGGGCTTATGAAAAACCAAGTGAAAAGCAGAAGCGCAAAGCTGCTGAAGCTCGTCGCAAACAGAGACGCCGCCGCTAAAACGGTTGGTGTAAAAGCTGTAAACCAGCCCACGCAAAGCATAAAGCTTTGCGTGGGTTTTCTCATGCTTGGTATTCTGCTGCTGAACTTCTTGCTGCCGCAGCCAGTTCAGGCTCAATCCGCCTCCGGAACAGTTTTTCTTGTTGAAGTTCACAAAGAAGTCGATAAGGGCCTGTCTTTTTTTATTCAGCGCCAGCTTCGCCGCGCTGAGCTTGAAAACGCCACGGCGGTGATTCTCGAAATAAATTCTAATGGCGGTCTGGTTGAATCTGCCCAGGAAATAAAAGACGCTCTGCTGCGTTCAAAAGTATCAACCATCGCCTATGTCAAAGGGCGCGCCTTATCGGCCGCAGCGTTGATTGCGATTTCATGTCACCGCATCTACATGGAACCAGGATCTGAAATGGGCGCTGCCACCCCGATCATTTTGCTCGGTACTGGTGTACAGGCGGCCGAAGAAAAGTTTGTCTCGGCTTTCAGGGCCGAATTCGGCGCCACTGCCGAAGCCCGCAAACGCCCCCCAGCCCTTGCTGAAGCGATGGTAGATAAAAATCACGAAACCATCGAGGGTCTCTGCAAAAAGGGTGAGATTCTGACTCTTACTGCCGAAACCGCCCTGAAACATGGCTATTGCGATCATATCGTCGCTTCGGTAACCTCGGTGTTGCGTATTCTTAATCTTGAGAATGCCAAAGTTGAGCGAATTCAGCCGACTTCAGCCGAATGGATCGCCCGTTACCTTACGAATCCGCAGATCAGTACCGTGATGTTCACTATCGGGTTCTGGTGTATTGTACTTGAGCTGTTTGGTGCCGGGTTTGGCATTCTCGGCTGGGTTGGGGCAATTTTTCTCGCCATGTTTTTTGGTGGGCACCTGTTTGCCTATATGGCCGGGCTTGAAGCCCTGATTCTCTTTGTTGCCGGCGTTATTCTTCTGTCGGTTGAAATTTTTCTGATTCCGGGGTTTGGCGTAACCGGCGTCAGCGGTATTATTGCTGTCTGTTTCAGCATTGTCATGGTTTTCGGTGGCATATATTCAGCCCTGACGGCCATTGCCAGCATCATTACCTATTCGGCGATTATCGCTGGTCTCGTTTACTGGTGGGGTCCGAAACTGCGCATTTTTGACCGCTTCATTCTTAAAGAAGAAATGGCAACTGACCAGGGTTTTGTTGCAGTAGATGCCAATACTTTTGATCACCTTCTAAATCTTGAGGGCATCGCAACTTCGCAATGCCGACCCTCTGGCAAGGTTCAGATAGGCGACGAACGCTATGATGCCGTTTCTGATGGTGATTTCATCGAAAAGGGCGCCCGGGTCGTCGTGCGCCGCGTTGATGGCAGCAAAATAACGGTTCGTCAGATCAATACCTGAATTTTTTCAGGTTTTGGCCACGGTATTTTTTGCTGACCGCAACCGCAACCTGTGATAGATTGTAGATGTATAAATCAAACCCGATAGAGGAAGCCGCATGCGATTCCGTTTTCTTTTCGTTCTGCTGATGTTTGTACTGGCGGCACTGCCGGTAACTGCCGGCGTAGATGCCGGGGAACTCCTGCCTGAAAAGGCAATTGAAAGTGCTGCGAGTTCTGCAGTGTCACCAGGCATTTCTGAACAGGCCGAGAAGCCTGCCTGGGGTATGATGGTTGCCGTGCTGATGGTGGCCGGCCTTTTGTTTTTGTTTCTTGAAATTGCCGTGATCCCTGGCTTTGGCGTCACCGGTATTATTGGCCTTCTGCTGCTGGGGGGCGGCATCCTCGCTGCGTATCTCAAACTGAGCAGTGGTATGGCAGTTTTTGCCACTTTTGCCGGTTTAGCTGGCGTCACTCTTCTGTTGCTGTGGTTCTTTTTTATTTTTCCCAAGACCAGTCTTGGCAAGAATTTTGTTCTGTCTACCGAATCTTCTGTATCAGAAGGCTTCGTGGCTGTAGAAGATTTGCAGCGCTATCTCGGCAAGGAAGGCGTTGCAACTACGATGCTGCGCCCTTCCGGCATTGCCCGCATCGATGGTGAGCGTCTCGACGTCATAACCGATGGCGAGTTCGTAGAAAAGGGAGCAAAGGTCAGGGTTGTTAAAGCGTTGGCCGGGCGCATTATTGTCAGCGAGGTGCCAGAGGGCACTGCCAACTAATCAGCTTGACTTTGTTGGCGTTTTTAAACGATATTATCTGATGAATCATAGATTCTGCATATAACGGAGGGGCTAAATGTCTGACGCATTCATTCTTATAGGCGCATTTGTAGGTATTTTCATCTTCTTTGTATTCACGTATTATGTGCCGGTAGGCCTCTGGATCAGCGCCATCGCTTCAGACGTCAGCGTTAACCCGCTCGATTTTATCGGCATGCGCTTTAGAAGGGTATCGCCTCATGACATCATTAACCCGGCGATCATGGTCAAGAAGGGCGGTATAGATTTAAGCCTGCAGGCCCTTGAATCGCATTTGCTTGCAGGGGGCAATGTCGCAAAAGTTTGTTCGGCACTGATTGCCGCCCAGAAAGCCGGCATAAATCTTACTTTCAAACAGGCAACTGCTATCGATCTTGCCGGTCGCGACGTGCTTGATGCCGTTAAGCTCTGCGTTAAGCCGAAAGTAATTCAGACACCTCTGGTCGCTGCCATGGCAAAGAACGGCATTCAGGTCAAGGCAATCGCCCGCGTTACCGTTAAAGCCGACATCAATAAACTCGTCGGCGGCGCAACCGAAGAAACCATTCTTGCACGCGTTGGCGAAGGCATTGTAACCACTATCGGTTCAGCCGCGACCCACGAAGAAATCCTCGAAAACCCCGATCGTATTTCTAAAACTATTCAAGATAAAGGCCTCGATGCCAATACCGCCTTTGAAATTCTCTCGATCGACATCGCTGACGTTGACGTGGGCGAAAATATCGGCGCCAAGCTGCAGATCGATCAGGCAGAGGCCGATATGAAGATCGCCCAGGCCAGGGCCTCTGAACGCAGGGCTATGGCCGAAGCCAAAGAGCAGGAAATGAAAGCGCTCGAACAGGAAATGAAAGCCCGCCTGGTCGAAGCCGAAGCCGCTATTCCGCAGGCAATTGCTGATGCCTTGCGCGAAGGAAATATGGGTATTCTTGATTACTACACCCTGAAAAACATTGGTTCAGATACCGAAATGCGCAAATCATTCTCGCACCTGGCCGAACCTCCCAAGATCACCAAGCGCTGAGGCGCAGGAGACTGACAATTGGAAGTTGTAATAATCATTCTGGCACTTGTGTTCTCGGTCTGGTCCGAACTCAAGAAAAAGAAAGAAGAAGATGCCGATATAAATTTCACCGAGATGACCACTCTCGATGACTTCTTTCGGCAGTCAGCGAAAAACCCCGATAAAGAACTTGATCTCGCAGGTTTGACCGGCAAAAACCGTTCGAAAAAGACCCCCTCCAAAAAAGGCAAGCCAGCTGCGCAGCCGGTCAGTTCGGCCGCTCGACCGGTTCCAAAACAACCCCGGGCCGAAGTGAATTACGACAACATGCCTTCACTCGAATCTGCTGGCTATGAAGCCTCGAGCCGCCGGCCTGAGGTTAATTATGATGAACTTCCATCACTAACGGGTCATAGTGCAGAAGTCAGCGCTCGTGACTTCGAATCAACAAATTATGACCAGTTGCCGACGGTTTCTGCCCGCCAGAATTATGAAAGCGGCCAGTCTGATGCTCAATCGGCTTTCTCCGCTGCAAACAGTTCTCAATCGACTGACTGGTCAGATTCTTCAAATCGTTCCCGCCCATTCTCGATCAGCCGCGACGACATGCTTAAATCTCTAATTCTTGCCGAAGTCATGCAACGTTATAACATTAACCGCATTTATGACCGAATTCCCGGTGTCAAATCTGACAACTGAATCTGATATTTCTGGCAATCTGCCATTTTCAGAGCCTCCGGATCGGCTGGCCTGGAAACTGTGCCGCTGTCTCTGTCGCCTGGTTGGCAGCGTATTTTTTTCGTATTTTCGTGTATGGGGCGAAACTGAACTGCATAACGGCGGTCGAATATTTGTTGGTCGTGACTACGGTGTTCAGACCTGGGTTACCGCTCTGCGTGTCTTCAGGCAACCATTGCGCTTAGTATATGTCGGGGCACTCAATGACCGGCGATGGTTTGAACTGGCCTGCAAAAATGGCCTGGCGCCTTTGATTCTGACTGGTTCAGTAGACGAAAAATTTCTTGCCGTAAAAAAGCTGGCCATGGCTGGTGAAAATCTGCTGCTGGTTCTGCCGCAGCCACCAGATGCCAGCCTTGAAGATCTTGTTGGTCGCCTGCGGGCTACCAGATTGCTACAGGTTTTGTTTCTGGCGATTTCGGGGGCCTCGGCCGCTCTGCCCCCCGGGGCTTTCATCCCACGTGCCGTGCCGATCAGTGTTTTCTGCGGCCTGACTCCGTATCAGAATCGGCCAGGTGATTCACCGCTGACTGAACTCGAAATTCTCGAAAGAGCTATTCATGGCCTCGAGATAGATGAACTGCCTTCTATTTTTTTTAATCACCGGCGAAATCTTTCCCGGATTCACTCATGTTAATGCTGGTTTTCTGAACTTGAGCCACGCAAGTGTGCCGATGACAAAAAGCCCCAGAAACCCAAGCGAAATATTGAACGGCTTTATGGCAGCCAGTATGGCCGGTTCGGTTTTGAAGTAGACCTGATAATAAACCCGCACCTGCAAACCGCATATCGCGATGAAAGAAATCAGGAACGCGTCAAGACGCCGGTAGAAAAACCTGATGCAGCAGATCAGTGTGGTCAGCCCAAATGCCAGCATGCCCTGAAACCCAAATATCGCAATGGCCGCCCCGAGATGCGGAAAAATGCCACCCATATCGTAATCAAGGCCTTGAGATGTCATGACTAGATTCGGCAGCATGTATAAAAAGATGTAAGGCCCATGCAGAGTCAGAAGTATGAAGCTGAAATTGAAAAAACCGAGCCTGACAAAAGAAATGGGCCGTGGGGCGGGCGTGTTTTCGACAAGAATCTTCTCAAGTTGTGCCTGCTCCGGTTGAGAAAAGACCGGGCCATTTTCGGGGTCGGCAGAGTTATTTGCAGTTGGTTCAGAAGATTCGGTCATGCTGGTTTCTCCGGGGTGACTTTGCCTGTATCTTACCCGCAAATCGTTGCAGCAACAACCCTGTTTGCAAAAATCTGCTTGCCCGTATGTCGCATCGGGGTTTATTCTGGCGATAGATTTGGCACGTTGATTGAGGCAGATAGTTATTTTCCTTCAGGCTTTCAGATATTTTGTTTCTGATGCCCGGCGTATTTTTTTGCCCCGGCCTTGGCTGGCTATTTTTAGAGTAAGGAATAAACGATGAATTCAGGAGAACGAAGGTTTCCGGTCAGCCGGGTGGCCCGGGTCACTGACAATTATCATGGAACCATTATTCACGATGATTTCAGATGGCTTGAAGGCGATGCATCTGGCAATTCGACCCCTGAAGTGGATGCCTGGACGAACGAGCAGAATGCTTTTACCCGCTCGCTTCTCGATGCCCTGCCTGGCCGTGCTGAGCTTAAAAAGCGGCTCAAGCCACTTATCGAGAATGATTCCTGCTGGTTGCCGTCGTTTGCCGGTTCGCGACTATTTTTCAGCCGGCGGGCGGGCAACCTTGATCAGCCGGTAGTCTATATGGCAGACCCTGCCAGCAGGGCTGAAAAGCTGTTGCTCGACCCAAATGGGGCCGACCATAGCGGGTTGACCAGCATCGGCTGGTTTGAACCTTCACCCGACGGGGAACTGCTGGCCTACGGTATCAGCAGTGGCGGTGACGAAAACCATGAGCTGAGAATCTTGCGCCCCGGCGATTTATCGCATCTTGAAGATCGCATCTGCAACAAGGTGGGTGGCGTCTGCTGGCTGCCCGATGGAAAAAGCTTCATTTATTCGCGACTGGCAGATATTGCTAATCCTTACTCACGCGAAATTCGCCTGCACGAGCTTGGAAAGCCAGTTGAAACTGATCGGCTGATTTTTGCTCAGTATCGTGAAGGCCCATTCGCGACAACCTGGGGGCCCGCCGCCTGGCTCTCAGAAGATGGTCATTGGCTGATTCTTATGTATCATACCAGCACCCGTTCAAATGATCTCTGGCTGGTTGATTTTGCTGAATGGCTGACGACCGGGGTTTTGCAACGCCGCGAAATCATCGTCGGCTGTAACAGCCGAAGCACTGCCAGGGTAATAAATGATCGCCTTTTTATTTTGAGCAACGAAGGGGCGCCGAACAGTCAGATATTTTCAGCCTCAACGACCTGCCCGGGTCGTTCTGACTGGCAGCTTCTCGTGCCGCAACATCCGGTCGCGGTTATTGAAGACTGGGGTTTTACCAGTGACGCTCTGCTGATCGCCTGGCAGGAAAACGCTGTATCGAAACTTACGAGCGTCGACTATACCAGCGGGGAGCAGCAAACCGTGGAGCTGCCTGGCCTTGGCAGTCTGAGCTTTTCAAGCAGCGTTTTTCATCGTGACTTTTATGTTGATTACACGTCTTTCGACTGCCCTAACATGATTTTGCACTATGCCAGGCCGACTGCAAAACCAGAAATATGGTGGCAGAGGCATATTCCTGTTGATCTGTCGGCTCTGCATGTCACTCAGCACTGGTTTACTTCTCGTGATGGTGCCAGAGTCAGCATGTTTCTTCTGCATCGACAGGGGCTCAGCAAAAATGGCATGAACCCGACTTTGATCTATGGTTACGGCGGGTTTGCCATCAGCATGACCCCGGCATGGTCAGGTGCGGTGCTTCCCTGGATCGAAGACGGCGGTATTTATGCTGTGGTTAATTTGCGTGGCGGTGCCGAGCAGGGTGATGATTGGCACAAAATGGGCACTCTTGGCAACAAGGAACGGGTTTTTGAAGACCTGGAAGCCGCCGCCGAATGGCTGATCAGTTCTGGTTATACCTGCCCCGAGCGCCTGGCGGTAAGCGGTCGTTCAAATGGCGGCCTGCTGGTTGGCGCGGCGATAACCCGCCGGCCCGATCTTTATCGCGCTGCTATCTGCGGGGTGCCGTTGCTTGATATGTTGCGATACCAGAATTTTCTCATGGCCCGCTACTGGGTGCCCGAGTATGGTTCGGCTGAGAATGCCGCAGATTTTATCTGGCTGCGACGCTATTCGCCTTATCATAACCTTGTCAGCGGCCGCCACTACCCGGCGATGTTCATTTTTACCGCCGAAAAAGACACGCGGGTGCATCCGATGCATGCCCGCAAAATGGCGGCGGCATTGCAGACCTGCGCCAGTAACAACCCAGAACAGCCAATTCTGCTATGGGTTGAGCGTGACGCCGGGCATGGCGTTGGCAAGCCACTTTCGCAGATTCTCGAAGAGTTTACCGATCAGTGGACATTCTTGCGCTGGCAGCTGGGCATGCTTTGAACTCAGTCGAAGGTTGCCTTGACCTTCTCAAGTTCATTCATGATTTTGATCTGCTGCGGACAGTGTGTTTCGCATCTGCCGCATTTAATGCATTTGCTGGCCCGTGCTGTGTCAGCCACCTGCGCGTTATACATGAATCTGACTGTGTTCTGAAAGCTTTCATCAAGAAGATTGAGGCTGTTATACATCGAAAAATTCTTCGGAATATCGACCCCGGAAGGGCATGGCATGCAATAACCGCAGCTGGTGCATGGCACTTTGATGCGTGCTTTGAAAATAGCTTGGGCTTCGGTCATTACCATTTTTTCTTTGTCGGTCAGTGAAGCCGGGGCGGCGGCCGAGGCCACCCGAAGGTTTTCAACAACATGTTCCATCGCGGACATGCCGCTTAACACAACAGAAATGCGCGAATCATCGAAAAGCCAGCGCAGCGCCCATTCAACCGGGGTGCGGTTGAAACCTGAGTCGGCAAAGGACTTGCTGATTGCTTCTGGAAGCTTGCCGGCCAGAGCACCGCCACGCAGCGGTTCCATAATGACGATGCCAAGGCCGCGCTCAGCCGCGTAGGTAAGCCCGGCCCGACCTGCCTGATAATTTTCGTCGATATAGTTATACTGAATCTGGCAGAACGACCATTTATACGCATCAACAACGGTTTTGAACAGTTGCAGGTCGTCGTGAAAAGAGAACCCGGCGTGTCTGATGCGGCCATCGGCGAGTGCCGCGTCGAGAAAACCGAACAGGTCGTGCTGCAGCAGGTTGCTCCAGAAACCTTTGTTGATGGCATGCACCAGATAAAAGTCGATGTGATCGGTTTCGAGCCGCTGTAACTGGTCGTTGAGATATTTGTCAAAATCGGCACGGCAGGTGATCAGCCAACTTGGCAGTTTGGTTGCCAGTTGTACTCTCTGGCGGTATCCATCCCGTAGTGCCCTGCCAACAAGAGGTTCGCTTTCGCCGCCGCGATCAAAGCCGGTTCCGTGGTATGGATAAGCGGTATCGACGTAGTTTACGCCGTTGTCGATCGCATGCCTGATCATTTTGATCGCTTCGGGTTCGTTGATCTGGTTCGCCACGCCGTTGATTACCGGCAGACGCATGCAGCCAAACCCAAGTTGTGAAACCTTAACCCCGGTTTTGCCAATTTCTCTGTAAATCATAAGATATCCTTTGTTGGTGAGGCTTTGCACGAATCGCACCCGGCGCTTCCAGATCGTTGAGCCCGGCAGGCCATCGTTGCCCAATTATGCCACGATGATGGCGCCACAAGCAATAACCAAAGTTTATAACCTGCGGCATGCCGGCCCGCCATTGTTTCAGGCGTGCCCCCACCAATGGGCTAAAACTTCATCAACTTCTTGGAGTCGTCAGTCACGCGCTGCCAGTCGTTTATCAATGAAGTTGTCGGTTGGCCTGAATCGGGCGCCCGGGGTGTATTTTTATGGGCAACTCTGCTATTATCAGACAGTTGGCATCGCTGCCGAAAGGAAATCTGAAGCTTATGACTGGCTCTGAACAACTGGTTGATGAGTTAAACAAATCCAGATGTATTTGTTATTACCCATCTTCCGGAACCGATTTGAGTAACCTTGATTTTTTTGGTTCGGGCAGGAAACTATGGGCGGAGCGCACCGGCGAGGCGTTGGCTGGCGCTGAAATCACCGTTTCTGCTGCTGACCCAGACCCTGACCTGTTTATTCATACTGATGTTAATTTTTATCAGGAATTTGCCGCAGGTCGAGACTTCGAACCAGATGACTGCGGCATGCATGGCCGCTTTGAAGTGCTTGACTTCAGAGAGCTTCAGACCATCAAAGACCCGAATCGCATCAGCGACAATTATGAATTTTCAGGCAAATGCTTTGCATACAAACTGCGACTCTGGGATTCCCCAAAAGTTCGCACCCTGATCTATTGTCTTTGCGAAAACGAAGCGCTGGTGGCCGATATCCTGCTGGCTCACAAGATCAGGGTTCCTTTCGTCTGGTCACGCAACTGGAACGGTGGGCAGACCTATGGAACCTGGCTGGTTAACGTTTTGCAGCAATTGCAGACCATCAAGGTTTACACTGACTGGCTTTGCGTGCCGGGCAGGCGCGGGGAACCCCGTAATCGCGCCGTTGAAGCAAAATACCCGGAACTGATGGTTCAGGCTCAGGTTGAACTGGTGCGCAATAATGACTTGCACTGGATAGACCAGGGCGCTCACGGCTGGGTCGAAGAGTTCGATGTCCGTTCGTTTTGATCTGGGGCTCTCTGCTTAATTGTTTTGGGGTAATGTAATATAGTTTGCATCTGCAGGAGTGCCTGCTTTAAGGCTAAAAGCCAGCTGGTCGGTTCATGGTTGGCCTTGTGGGCCGGGGAGTTAAAAACATGAGTGCTGAAATCGATTTGCATGGGTTGACCCAGGTTGAGGCGGTCGAGGCGCTGGTGAAGTTTTATAATGCCCGGGTCAGGAAAGGCGACTGTCGCCGTTTTGAAGTCATTCATGGCTATGGTTCAAGCGGAACCGGTGGAGCGCTGCGCCTGCGGGTACGCAGTTTTCTGGCGCGGCACTCTGACTGCCTGAGATATGAGCCAGGTGAGAGTTATTCGCCGGCTAACCCGGGCAAAACTCTGGTTGTGCCGATTAAAGAGCTACCTGATACTCTCGATATGCTGGCTGAAGAAATTGTTGAGTATTGCGCCAATGCCAGAACCATCAGCAAAATCAGCGGCAAGTTCAGGCGGCACGGTGATGCCAGGGTGCAGGCCGCCGTGAAGACTCTTGAAAAGCAGGGGGCGCTCAACAGTTTTTTCAAGGGCCAGTACCGGCACTACCAGGCTAAACTCCAGGCCTGAATCAGCAAAAATGCCCTGAAGAGCTTCGAAGCCGTGCCTTCTATTCAGGCTCTGCTTTGAAATGTTTAATGAGCTTTTGTATTGCTGGCCCCGGAAGACTTTTCGATGGCCGGTTCAGTGGTTGTGCTTGCCGGGCCGGTAATCTTGCCTGCCAGAAAAATGGCGGGGAAAATCGCGAGATAACATAGCCATGCGGCCTTTGATTCGAGCATCTCAGGCAGGCCGGCAACTACCGAAACCAGGTTGCCAAGAATGGCCACTTTGAAAAGTCTGGCAAACGATGGCTGCAACAATGCAGACCCGGGGCGACGCAGCAGGGTCAGCCGGCCTGCAAGCAGCAGAACCAGCGCTTCAATCAGGCAGACGACTATTTCGATGCCGATGGCCGCCGCGAGATAAATCAGATTGCCTTCTTCGCCGCTGATCGCACTGCCGGCCAGCATAGCCACAAAAGGCCCGAGTGGCAGCCCGACCAGTAGAAACCAGGTGGCAAAAGTTACCAGAAACCAGCCGATGAGCAGCAAAAACGGGCGAAAACCGAAGGCCCGCAGTGCCAGTGCAAAAAAAAGCGATTCAAGCGCCAGAGGCAGACTGGCGGCTATCGGGTCTATGCCGATCGGGTCGGCAGCAACCAGAGATGGTACTGCCAGCATGGTGGCGAGAGCCATGCCAGACCGGCCGATAACTTGTGATCTGCGTTGGCAATTGGTTTCTGAAATGCTCATGAGAGCAATATAGCTATATAATATGCAAAGTCAATCTTGCTTCTGTTAAAATCTGTAAGTTGTTCTGGAGAAAATTCGATGCAATTCTGGTTAATGAAAAGCGAGCCAACCGTCTATTCTCTGGCCGATCTTGAACGAGATGGCCGAACTGCCTGGGAAGGAGTTCGCAATTATCAGGCACGCAATTTTATGCGTGACAGCATGCAGCCTGGTGATCTGGTGCTTTTTTATCATTCAAACGCTGAACCGTCTGGAGCAGCGGGTATTGCAAGAGTTGCCTGCCGCGCCTACCCTGATCATGCTGCTTTTGACGAGAAAAGTGGGTATTACGACCAACGCTCTTCACCAGAAAAGCCTCTCTGGTTCATGATTGACGTCGAATTCGTCGCGCATTTCGCCTCGGTGATCGCGCTTGAAACAATCAAGGGTGACCCGGCACTCGAAGGAATAATGGTAGCTCGCCGCGGCATGCGACTTTCGATTCAGCCATTATCTGAAGAGCATTTTCGCCACATCTGCAAGCTTGGCGGGGTTGCTGTCGGGTAACCTTGCTGTTGCCGGCGATATTTAGCCATTCTTGTCGAGTAGAATCGCAAGTCGGATCAAATTCAGTCTGAGATCGGCGATGTTTTTCCAGGTGATAAATGGCACCTCAAGGCGTTCAAGGCGCCCTGCGTATTGTTGCAGCGCTTCTGAGTCTTCGGCTGTCTCTGAGATGTCATGGATGATGACTGCTTTGATATTTTGAGGGTGACTGCTGCTTTCGACGAATTCGCTGTAGATGGCTGGGTCTTGTTCGCCGCTGTCGCCAAGGAGCAGCATCGGAATGCCCGGGTATTCTCCACTGAGCTGTCGCAGCCAGCCAGATTTGTGGTTGTGGTGGCTGCCCTCGGTCAGGCTTTTTTTGAGGATGAGGGTTCCGGGGGGGAATTCATTTTGCATCAGAAAGGTTTTCAATGGCCTGCTAAGAAAGGCTGGTGAACTGCTGAGATAGACGAAGTGAGGTGTGCCGCCCGCCAGGCTGCTGAACATGTCTCTGTAGAACTCTGGGGTGCCGCTGACCGGCAGGCGATCTGTTACGCTTTTAAACATTGAATTGATGACCATGCGGGTGCGGCTTGTAACTTCGGTTATCAGAATTGTATCGTCAACATCACTGATTACGAGCATCTCGATTTTTTCTGGGAAGGTGTACCGCCCCAGATAGAGCAATTCGTTCTCATAAGAGACCCGCAAAGAAAAACTGGCGATCGAAAGCACAGGCAGAGTGGCTGAGAACTCGCCATCGGCAACGCTGGCTGTGCAACTTGCGCCTTCAGTCTCGATGCTCAGTTGCCCATTGGCGAGCCAGGAGCGAAGCATTCCGGAAGCCCGGGCGCGCTTGCTTGTGGGGTCTTGCCAGGGATCTGCGCCCGAGACGTAGCCGGCCAGCGAAATCGTTTGACTTGCCGGGTACGGAAAAACACGCAGGTCATACAGGTCAGCAGCCTGAAGACTGGTAATGGCAAACAAAACCAGAGCGACTGTTAACAACGTTGCGCGGTAGCGCTTTTCAAGCATGGTAACTCTGAAAATACAAGCCGGACTTTGCCCCGGGAGTAGCCGTGGTGACTTGTCATGAGGGTTTTTGGTGTTGGGCAAGTTTGGCAGGAAAAAAAGCATGCTTTACCTCTAACTTTAGTTTAACAATGATACTACAGGTAAATGACTGATGCAAAATAGACAAAAATGGCGTGGTTGCTGCACTGCAAAAGATTGAAAAAAAATTCACAAACAGGGTGGCATGTCTTGACTTGTCTCAGCGTTTTGGCTTAATATCAGCATGCCTTTTCGGCATCGGGATTTTTTCAAACTGATGCCAATAACATTCAGGCAGGAGTGCGATTGTGACTAAAAAGACATACGCAATGATGGATGGGAACGAAGCTACTGCGGTTATCGCGCACAAGACTAATGAAGTTATCGCGATTTATCCGATTACACCCTCCAGCAACATGGGTGAACATGCCGATGCGTTTACGGCTGCCGGCCATAAAAACATCTGGGGTACGGTTCCGACTGTTTATGAAATGCAGTCAGAAGGCGGCGCTGCGGGTGCCGTTCATGGTTCTCTGACCTCGGGTGCTCTTACCACTACTTTTACCGCTTCACAGGGCCTGCTGCTCATGATCCCGAACATGTTCAAAATCGCCGGTGAATTGACTTCTACCGTTTTTCATGTTTCGGCCCGTTCGCTTGCCTGCGCCGCCCTCTCGATTTTTGGCGACCACAGCGATATCATGGCCACCCGCCAGACCGGCTTTGCAATGCTCGGTGCCAACTCAGTTCAGGAAGCCCACGATATGGCCCTGATCTCTCAGGCTTCAACTCTTGAAAGCCGGGTTCCCTTCATTCATTTCTTTGATGGTTTCAGAACTTCACACGAAGTCAACAAAATCGAACTGATCGATGACGAAGTCATCAAGGCCATGATGGATGACAAGCTGATTCTCGAACATCGCGCCCGTGGTCTCAACCCAGATCACCCGACGATGCGCGGCACAGCTCAGAACCCCGATGTGTATTTCCAGGGTCGCGAAACGGTTAATAAGTTCTATGAAAAGACCCCCGAAATCGTTCTGAAACACATGAAAAAGTTCGCCAAGCTCACCGGCCGTGAATACAGTCTCTTTGAATACGTTGGCGACCCGAAGGCCGAACGCGTTATCGTTGCCATGGGCAGCGGCGCCGAAACCATTCACGAAGTCGTCGAATACCTCAACGCCAAAGGTGAAAAGGTTGGTCTGGTTAAAGTTCGCCTCTACCGTCCATTCAGCGCCGAACATCTTGTCAAGGCTTTCCCGAAGACCGTCAAAAGCATTGCCGTTCTTGATCGCACCAAAGAACCGGGCAGCGCCGGCGAACCCCTCTATATCGATGTCAGAAACAGCATCGGCGAAGCTCTCGAAAACGATGCCGCACCCTTCACCAAATGGCCGAAAATTGTTGGCGGCCGCTACGGTCTCGGTTCAAAAGACTTCACTCCGAATCAGGTTCTCGCCGTATATGAAAACCTCAAGAGCGATAAACCGAAAAATCATTTCACCGTTGGTATCGTTGACGATGTCTGCAAAACCAGCCTTGAAGTTGGTGAAGCCGTAGAAACCGGCGACCCGAAGACTTTCGCGGCGATGTTCTATGGCCTGGGTTCAGACGGCACGGTTGGTGCTAACAAAGATGCCATCAAGGTTATCGGCGACAAGACCAAAAACAATGCCCAGGGCTATTTCGTTTATGACTCAAAAAAATCAGGCAGCATGACCATTTCGCATCTGAGATTTGGCGAACAGCCCCTGCGCTGCCCATATCTCGTCTCACATGCCAACTTCATCGCCTGCCATAAATTCAGCTTCGTCGATACCTATGATATGCTGAAGAACCTCAAGACCGGCGGCGTTTTCCTGCTCGAAACCGAATACAGCAAAGACGAAATCTGGGATAAACTGCCGAAAGAAACCCAGCAGCGTCTCATCGATAAAAAGGCGAAGATGTACGTTATCAACGCCATCAAACTTGGTGAATCAATCGGCCTTGGTCAGCGCATCAACCTGTTCATGCAGACCTGCTTCTTTGAAATTTCAAAGATCATTCCGCGTGAAGAATATGTAAAATTCCTCAAGGACGCCGCCAAAAAGACCTACGGCAAGAAGGGCGAAGACGTCGTAAAGATGAACTGGAAGGCCATCGACATGGCCGTCGAAAATCTATTCGAAGTCAAGATTCCCGCCAAAGTCAGCACAAAAGACAAAATTCGCCCGGCAATGGTACTCAAAAACGCTCCGAAACTTGTTTCTGACGTTCTCGAACCAATTCTCGCCGGCAAGGGTGACGATATCACCGTTGGCCAGATGCCCATCGATGGCACTTTCCCGACCGGCACCAGCCAGTATGAAAAGCGCAATGTTGGCATCAGCATGCCCGCCTGGGATTCCGAAACCTGCATTCAGTGCGGCATGTGTTCATTGGTGTGCCCGCACGCTGCAATCAGAACCAAGGTTTACACCCCGAAATTCGCTGAAAAGGCTCCCAAGACCTTCAAGTCATGCAAGGCCAAGGGCTTCAAAGAAGACCTGTCGTTCACCGTTCAGGTTGCCCCCGAAGACTGCACCGGTTGCGGCGCCTGCGTCAGCATCTGCCCGGCTTTCAAGAAGGATGCCACCGGCAAGAAGCTCGAAGCCAAAGCGATCAATCTGGCTCACAAAGATGAAGCCATGCGTGCTCACGAAGCCGAAAACTGGGACTATTTCCTCAATAAAATCCCAGATCCCGAACGTTCATTGATCAATATCAGCACCATCAAAGGCACTCAGTATGTTAAGCCGATGATGGAATTCTCGGGTGCCTGTGCTGGCTGCGGCGAAACTGCCTACATTAAGCTGGTTACCCAGATCTGTGGCGACCGCCTTATGGTTGCCAACGCTACCGGTTGTTCTTCGATTTACGGCGGCAACCTGCCGACTACTCCATACACCACCCGTGCTGACGGCCGTGGTCCGGCCTGGGCCAACAGCCTGTTCGAAGATAACGCCGAATTCGGTCTGGGAATGCGCCTCGCATCTGACAAGATGATGGAAGAAGCCGTTGAATTGCTCACCAAGGCTGCCGGCAGCGGTTGCAAGTGTTCTGGTGGTCTGAAGGTCATTGCCGACAAGATTCTCGCCAATGCCCAGAAAACCCAGGAAGAAATCGAAACCCAGCGCGGCAATGTTGAAGAACTCAAGAAAGCCCTTAAAGACTGCAAAGATGAAATCTGTGTGCGCCTCTCGAATATGGCTCAGTATCTGGTTAAGCGTTCAGTCTGGATCATCGGTGGCGATGGCTGGGCGTATGACATCGGTTACGGCGGACTCGATCACGTTCTCGCTTCCGGCAAGAACGTAAAAGTGCTCGTTCTCGACACCGAAGTGTATTCGAATACCGGCGGTCAGATGAGCAAATCAACGCCGCTTGGTGCCGTTGCCAAGTTCGCAGCCGGCGGCAAGCCGATGCCTAAAAAAGATCTCGGCATGATCGCCATGACCTACGGCAATATCTATGTCGCCAAGATCAGTCTGGGTGCCAACCCTGCTCATGCTCTCAAGACTCTGCTCGAAGCCGAAGCCTATGATGGCCCGGCCCTAGTAATCGCTTACAGCCATTGTATTGCTCATGGTATCGACATGTCGCAGGGCCTGATGGAACAGAAGAAAGCTGTTGACGCTGGTCACTGGCCACTCTTCCGCTTCAATCCTGATAACCTCGATCAGGGCAAGAACCCCCTGATGATGGATTCAAAAGAACCGACCCTGGCGCTCGCCGATTACGTTTATGGCGAAAACCGCTATAGAATGCTGAAAAAATCGAATCCTGAAGTATCTCAGAAGCTTATTGAACAGGCTCAGAAGGATGTCAAATTCAAATACAGCCTTTACAAGCAGCTCTCTGAAATCAAGACCAGCTGATCGACTGATTCTTAAAAAAAGCAGCCTCCGCAAGGGGGCTGTTTTTTTTTAAGGGTTGCAAACCTTTTTATGACAAGGTGATCAGGTCTTGAATCTGCACTGAGTGGGCTAAGCCCCGGCCTCGATCAGATAAAATATTCAATGCCAGAGATTTTTACCTGAGACTGTGCTCCGATGCGGCGAATGATATTGGCCGCGAGAAAATGGCCGATTCTCAAGCAGGTTTCGAGATTCAGCTTTTTGTACTGACCGTAAAAAAAGCCCGCCTGAAAATTGTCGCCGGCACCGTTCGTATCTTTGACATCTTCGACCTTGTAAGCCGAAACCCTGATCTCGCCTTCGGGTGTGATGGCAATCGCGCCTTCGCTGCCCAGCTTGATTACTGCCAGATCAGTGTATTTGAGCAGACCTTTGAAGTTGCTGCTGCCTTCGCAAAGGGCTTTTGCTTCATCTTCGTTGGCAAAGAGAATATCGATTTTTTCGCTGAGAAAAGTTTCGATCTGTTCGCGTGATGATTTGACCACGAGACTGTCGCCAAGGTCAAAGGAAATCTTGGTTCTGGCTTTGCGGGCAATCGAAACTGCGTGTCTGGTCGCCACGTTGATCGGGTTATCGCCGCGAAATTCGTAGGCGGAAAAATGCAAAAATTCAGAGCTTTTGATGAGGCTGTGCAGAATCTCATATTCATAAAGCTGTTTGGCAACACCGAAATTCAGGCCGAAAGTGCGTTGCCCATCAGGGCTGATCAGTGTGTAGCACAGGCCCGAGTTGCCGCGTTTGATTGAAACGTAGGTGTCTATATCATTGTCGCGCAGGTTGTTGATATAGTCATAACCAAAATCATCACAGCCGACACAGCCGATAAATGCGCATTTCAGGCCGAGATTGCTGGCACCGTAAATGACGTTTGTCGGAGACCCGCCTGGCGCGATGCGGGGTTTATTGGTATCGACGATATTGGCGAGTTTTTTCAGATTTTCTTCGTTCAGCGCGATGCTGTTGCCCTTTGGCAGATCAAGCTTCTGCAGCATTTCATCGCTGACTTCAGCGATAATGTCAGTGAGGGCATCAGAGATGGCAGTAATCTGGTATTTTCTGTTTTCAGAGCAGACGCTCATGTTTTAAACCCCGGCGTTAAATAGATGCTGCAAAGCTTAATCTTAACAATATATAAAGTCAATCGACCCGTTTTATGAACACCAACCCTTATGACAGGCCGAAGCTTCACCCCAAAAAAGATCAGTCATCGCCGAAAAGGACAACGCTCTTGCCGAAAAAGACCAGCAACTCATTCGCACTTCCATGAGTCTTCATAAGCCGGGCAAGCAATAGAAAGGCATCTGCGAAATAACGGGCATTTCAACCATCGGTTATTGCTTCGGTGGCACTGCGACAAATGGCTTAGCTGCAAACACCGCCTGGCAGGGACATAAAGATAGAGCGGGCGGCTGGGAGTAAGGTCAAATCAGCATCAGATCAAGCCGGGGTTTATGGCAGAGCAGATAAAAAGGCGTGTTAATCTGAGCAAAATGTTGTAAGATGTCAGCACATTCTCAGGCGTTTGCGGAGCGAGGCTGATGAAGATTTTTTCCGGGTCGGCAGGTCGCTGATGTTACCGGCCGATTCACGAATTGTCAGGGGTGAAAGCTCGGTTCTGATTACCGATCTGCGCGAAGAGCACCCGATAACCGGTGCTGCAGGCTGGTCGGAGGTTACTACCACCAGAATCAGAGACGTTTACGTTAACTATGACCACAAGACGCCGCTTTTTAAACTTGTGACTTCGCGTGGCGCGGTGCTGCGCTGCACGCCAGACCAGTTGTGTTTCGGCCGCATCAACCCGCAGATCAGGCATTATTCGCTCTATCTGCATGAACGTTCGTCAATGGGTTTCCGTATAGGCGTCTCAGCTGATCTGCTCAAGGATATTCTCGCGATTACCACGATGAAACACGAGTCTTCAGGTGCAAACGAGCTGATCGACCGCGTCTGGATCATCGAAAACACCGGTAATCTGCCGCATGCGACTTTTATTCATAAATACGCGGTATTTAAATACGGTTTGCCCGATATTCCATTCTCAGCACGCCAGGCCGATTCCGAGTTATCTGAAGAGATGACCCGCCAGATGTTCAACCGCATAGATACGCCAAAAGGGGCCCACGAATTGCTGCGCGATGCGCATATGTTCATCGAGCACCCGCACCTTACTCTGCGTGTTTCGAACTCTGATACCCCGCGCAGCAGTTCAATTCAGTTTGTGATTTTTGGTGGCAGCGAAAGGGGCGCGATGAAAGGCTTTTCGCACCTGATTCAGATCAGCGGCGCCACTGACCCGAATCGTGCCGAGCATCGGCAGTTTAAACGCAAGCAGGGTGCTCACGGTCTCTGGCAACTTGAGATAACCCGCGATGACCTTGAAGAGGCTGAACTGTTTGTTAAAACCCTTTCGCATCTCGACAATCTCGAAATTGTCAAAAAAATCCAATTGACCCGGAAACAGCCGTTCTACGTGTTGCCTGCCTCGCATGTTAAGCCTGGCATGCTGGTGCCGGTTATCGGGCGCAACAGCCAGATCGAGGAAGACACGGTTGCAACGGTCGAAATCGAAGAGTACAAAGGTCCACTTTATAACCTGCAGGTTCATGATCTGCATAATTTCATTGTCGGAAACTGGGTGGTCATGTGCTATACCCCGGTCAACCGACTTGCGGGAGATTAACGCTTGTCTATTGCTACAACCCTCTCTCAGCTCAACGAAAGACAACTTGAGGCGGTCAGTATTTCGACCGGCCCATTGCTGGTAGTTGCCGGTGCCGGTTCTGGCAAAACCCGCATGTTGACGGTTCGCATTGCCTGCCTTATTGAAAAATGCGGCGTTGACCCGGCGGCAATTCTGGCGGTTACGTTCACCAACAAAGCGGCCCGCGAAATGAAAGAGCGGGTGCGCGACCTGGTCGCCGGTTCCGAAAAGGTGACTCTCACGACTTTTCATTCGTTTTGTTGCCAGTTGCTGCGCCGCTGGCATAAACAGGCCGGCTTTGCCGAGGGGTTCACGATTTACGACGAATCTGACAGCGAGAAGCTCATGAAAAATGTGCTGCGCGACATGAAAGCCGACGCAAAACGTCTGACCCCAAAGATGGTTCTTGAATTTATTTCGCAGGCGAAGAATGAGCTGGTTGGGCCAGAAGATTACCAGAATTTTGCCGGCCCCACTTCGTCTTCGGCCCAGATACAGAAGATCTACGCGGCTTATCAGGGGCAGTTGATGCAGAATCAGGCCGTTGACTTTGATGATCTGATTTTTAAGGGCTATTACCTGCTGAAGAATAACCCTGATCTGCTGCACAAGCTGCAAAGCCAGTATCAGCATTTTCTAGTCGATGAATACCAGGATACCAACCATGCGCAGTATCGTCTGATTTCGATGATTTCATCGGCAAGTCGCAATTTGTGCGTAGTTGGCGACGAAGACCAGTCGATTTACAGCTGGCGTGGTGCGACGATTCGCAATATCCAGGATTTTGCCAAGGATTTTACCGGCGCCCGCATTGTTAAACTTGAACAGAATTATCGCTCGACCCAGATCATTCTTGATGCGGCGGGTGCGGTCATTGCCAAAAACACCAGCGCCCACCCGAAACGCCTCTGGACCGAAAAACAGGGCGGTGAGCCGCTGGTTTTTCAGCGTGCCTCTGATGACCGCGAAGAGGCTGAGTGGATTGTGCGAAAAATTATGGCCATGCGCAATTCAGGCCGTGACCTCGGTGATTTTGCTCTGCTTTTTCGCATGAACAGCTTGAGCCGGCCGATTGAGCAGGCCTTGCAACGCGCCCGACTGCCTTACGATATTACCGGCGGCACCAAATTCTTTGACCGCCGCGAAGTCAAAGATATAATGGCTTACCTGAGGGTTATCGATAACCCCAAAGATAGTATTTCGCTCGAAAGAATCATTAATACACCAAGACGGGGTATTGGTGACACGACGGTCAACCGTCTTTATGGCGATGGCTCTACCCCCCTCTGGGAAGCGGTGGCCTCAGAAGGCAGCCGAAGCCCTGAATCAAAGATTGGCCGCTTCTTCAGGATGATGCTTGATTTTATGGAAGCGGCCTCGGAGATGCGGGTTTCGCAGTTGTGCCGCAAAGTGATCGACGACAGTGAATTCTTCGCTTACCTGAAAACTGACGACCCCGAAAC
Source organism: Candidatus Rifleibacterium sp. (assembly GCA_035352635.1). Lineage (GTDB taxonomy): Bacteria > Muiribacteriota > Ozemobacteria > Ozemobacterales > Ozemobacteraceae > Rifleibacterium. Next base: position 55,257 of record DAOPYA010000005.1, on the reverse strand, counting down.
GGCAGATGACCGGCGCAACAACGTTGAAGCGCTGGTTTCAGATATCAGATACCAGGAAGAAGACACCCAGGGCCTGAATTTGCACGACTATCTGGCAAATACCGCTCTGCACGCCGCTGCCGACGATATTGATGAAAATGAGCCGAAGGTTCATCTGATGACCCTGCACAATGCCAAGGGGCTTGAGTTCCCCGTGGTTTTTCTGGTGGCCATGGAAGAAGGCATTTTCCCGCATGCTTCCTCAAAGGAAGCGCCCGAACAACTCGAAGAAGAACGCCGCCTCGCCTATGTCGGCATGACACGCGCCCGCGAAAACCTTTTCCTGACAGCATCGAGCCGCCGCATGATGTTCGGAACCTGGGGGACAAACCCGGTTTCGCGCTTTGTCGCCGAAGTGCCATCGCACCTGTTTGCCGGCCGTGAGACCCGTGATACAGCTTCGAGAGCGGCAACGGCAAACGCTATTCCGGGTGCGGTCAGCAGCCGCCCCAAATCAGGGGCATTCACTTTTAATCCGCATGTTAAGTGGTCTGAAGGCGGCAAAAGCGCTGCTTCAGCAATTCAAGGTGACAGAGTCAACGGAACCATGTTAAATTTAAAACCAGGTGTCAGGGTAGTTCACCAGATTTTTGGCTCAGGCAGGGTCGAAGAAACTTCGGGTGAATCCCTGGCAGACTTCCGGGTTACCGTAAGATTCGAGCAGAAGGGGCTTAAAACATTACTCTTGCAGTATGCTTCACTTCAGGTTATAAATAGCGAAAACGCATAGGAGGTCAACGTATGAGATTTTTACGATTTGTCTGGAAGCTGTTTGTCATGGCCAGCGTCTTTGGTATCGGCTACATCATAGGTCGCGAGCATAGTTTTGAAGAAGAAGAAATGTGGGAAGAAGAAAATGACAAGGCCGGCGACAAGCCCGAAGCCAAACCCGCTGCCGGCAGCAGTTCTGGCGACAACGTGGTAGAATTTGAATTCGAAGATGCAGATGCAAAGAAGGTTTCGGTCGTCGGCAACTTCAACGACTGGAACAAAGACACCAACACCATGAAGCTCGAAAACGGCATCTGGAAATGCAGCGTCAGCCTCAAACCTGGCAAATATGAATACCAGTTTGTAGTTAATGACACTGACTGGATCGTTGATCCGAAGTCAGGTAATGCGGTTAAAAACAAGTATGAAGGAATGAACTCAATAATCGAAATCAAATAAGGTTTTGATAGCCATTCCTTTGACCGTAATTCATTGCGAGTATCGAGTACTCTGGAAAGTTAAAGCACATGGTCAGGAAGATATACCTTGAAGAAGTCTGCGACCGCGAGAATCTCAGAAGTTTTCTCGGGCGGTTTCGCAGGCTTACTGGTCTGCACATTGTTCCGTTCAATGAGCGGGGCGAGATCGTAATCGGCCACATCGAAGAGATTCTGCCAGGCATGGCTGATGCATCTGAGTTTGTTGATTACCCTTCGTCAGATCTCATTGAACGCCCTGATGGTTCGCTGGTGCGCCTCATGAAACTAGAATATCGCAGCAGCATGTTCGGGGCTGTGTTGATTGGGCCATTTTATCGGAATGTGCCGAACGGGTCGGCGGTGCAGCCGGTGCCGCCGGGCAACAAGATTCCGTTTATGGATGACGACCAGATTGAAGCCGCGGTTGAATCAATCAGCAGTTTTTTCATGCAGATGGTTGACCTGGCGGCCGAAAAAGAATCGTTGGCTCGCAAAGAAAAGATTCTTTCGGTTCTCGAAGAAGCATCTAATATCATGAATTCAAGCCTCGAGTTTCAGAACCTGCTTGAATTTCTCATGGATATCGCCATCGAAATTACCGGAGCCACCTGTGGCGCCCTGTTGCTGCGCAAAGAGAATAAAAATTTCCTTGAAGTCGCCGTGGCCAGGGGCAAATATCCGCATGAAGTTAAAAAGATCCGGGTACCATTCGGGCAGGGCATTACCGGTTGGGTTGCCCGAAACAAAGAGGCGCTGAACGTGCCGAACGTGCTGCTCGAACCACGTTATATCGAAACGCCGGAATCAATTTATTCTGAGCTTGCCGTGCCGCTTCTGGTCGGCGAGAAGCTGATCGGCGTAGTATCGGTCGATTCGTCAGAGATCAACGCCTTTTCAAAAGACGATGTGGTTTCGCTGAATACGCTTGCTTCGATGGTTACCAAGGTGCTCGAGAACGCCCGCCTGCTGGCTGATTCAAACCAGAAGCTCAAAGAGCTGTCGCGGGTTTTTAAAATTTCCGAGA
>DAOPYA010000005.1:0-52994 GCA_035352635.1 Candidatus Rifleibacterium sp. | reverse complement strand
GACCCTCTCGGTGCGCTCTCTCAGCCGCGATGGTTACTGCATGATGCTCAAAGAAGTCACTGATGCCATCGACTGTAGCGCTGCTTCGCTGATGCTCTTCAACAGTGACCGCGAAGAACTGTGTATGCGTGCTTCCTTCGGGCTTCCCGAAGAGCTAGATTCTCTGTCGATCGGCCACGGAAAGGGCTATCATGGCTGGGTTGCCATTCATAAAAAGCCGCTGCTGATTCAAGATGTGCATCGCGACAATACCATCGCCCGCAGTAATTTTCTCGACCAGTTTGCCAGGGCGTTGCTGGTAATTCCGTTGCTGACTGCTGACGACCGCTTTGTGGGTGCCCTTGGTGTCTATCATCGCGAGGAAACCGAAAAAATCTCTGATTCAGACCAGGATCTCCTCAACACCATCGGCCGCATTATCACCTCGCACTTCGAAAACGAGCGGCTTTTTAACGATTCACGCCGCAAACTCGACTACCTGTCGACCCTTTATAAAGTTGGTTCATCGGTTTCTAAAACCCTGAACATTTCGAAACTGTTCGATACTATTCTTCAGCAGGTTCAAGAAGTCATGAACGTCGAGAACTGCTCGCTGATGGCTTATGACCCGCTTAACGAAATGCTTTCCCTCGATGCGGCCATCGGTCTGCCGAGCAATATGGTCGGCCAGATTCAGGTCAAGATCGGCGAGGGCATTGCCGGCTGGGTTGCCCAGAATAATAAACCGGTGCTGCTTAAAGACGTTTCTAAAGATGCCCGGTTTGCCGGTCATCAGGGCCGCCTTGATTACAAGACCAGATCGGTTCTTTCGGTGCCGATCATGCACGACAGCGAACTGCTTGGCGTGCTAAATGTTAATAATAAACGCAGCGGTGAAGCTTTTCTTGAAGATGACCTGAATTTGCTGCTTGGCATTTCGGGCCAGATTTCGCAGGCGATTGCCAACGCCAGCCTGCACGAAAAAACTGATATGCAGGTCGCTGAACTGAGCCTGATTCAGGAACTCGGCAAAGCGATCAATTCATCGCTCGATCTCGATTCAGTTCTTAATTATTTTATCGATATGACGACCCGTATCACTGATTCTGACCGGGCAACCCTGATGCTTTTCGACGATACAAGCCAGGAACTCTATGTCGAAGTCTACCGCGGCTTTGAAGATATGGGTGTCGTCGAAGTCAGGTTGAAGCTTGGCGAGGGCGTGGCCGGTCGGGCTGCGCAGTTGCGCCGGCCGATCAAGGTCGATAACACCGGCAAAAGCGTCGAATACAAAGAACTTCCTAAAATCGCCCGCAAGACTGACCTTACATTGATTTCGGCGCCGCTGATCAATAAAGACAATCTGGTGGGCGTCATCAATTGCGAAAGAGTGCTCAGCAAAAAGGGCCCGTTCAGCCCCGAAAACCTCGACCTGCTCGAAACTCTGGCTTCTCAAGCTTCAATTGCCATCGAAAACGCCAGACTCTACCATAACCTGCTCAATGTTTATCTTGAAACAATCAGGTCACTGGCAGCGGCAATCGACGCCAAAGATAGTTACACCCATGGCCATTCACGGCGGGTTACCGATCTGAGTGTCGGTCTGGCGCTCGAAATGAACCTGTCGCGCAGCGAAGTCGATACCATTCGGCATGCCTCGCTGCTGCACGACGTCGGCAAAATCGGGATTTCAGAGCAGATTCTGCTAAAGCCCGGCCGCCTGACCGATGAAGAATTTGAGACGATTAAGGCCCACCCGCACATTGGTGCCGGTATTCTCAATTCAATTGAATTTCTCAAAAACGTCTGCGAAATTATCAAGCACCATCATGAGCGCTACGATGGCAGAGGTTACCCCGATAATCTCGCTTCCGAAGATATTCCGCTGGGTTCCCGCATTATCTGCGTTGCCGATTCGTTCGACGCAATTACCTCATGCCGCCCCTATCGCAAGCCTTTGACCTTCGATGAAGCCACCGAAGAAGTAGTGCGCTGCTCGGGTAATCAGTTCGACCCGCGTGTTGTCGATGCTTTTGTCAGACTGCGCCAGTCGAAATTCTGCCCGCCATGGTTCAGGGGCGAAGTTCTCGATCAGTCGCTCGCCGACACCTTCCCTTTCCAGCTCTGATTCTGGTAATTACTGTTTGACAGAACAGCCGGTTTTGCATAGTCTTTTCCCATATATTTTATCGGGAGGGATTTATGAAAAAACTGGCCGCTCTTTTGATTGGTGCTCTGCTGATGCCAATGTCAGCCTCAGCCTGGGACCGCTCCTACCAGCCCGAAAAATCAGGCCGGGTGAGCTTTAACAAAGTCACCAGTATCGAGGTCTTTGGCTGGAAATCAGATCTCGACGGCGTTGTCAGAATTGAAGATACCGGCACCGACATAGATCTCGACAATGACGTGTCGTTTAATTCAGAAAACCGCATGGGCCTTCGCATAACGCATGTGCTGAATGAGAATTCGGCCCTTGAACTCTCTTACATGAAGCATGAACATAGTGGCAACCTGACCAGGGCTGTCACTTTCGATAACAAAAAATTCAAGACCAATGCGCACATGAGCCTCGAAAACAGTTGGCTTGATCTCGCCTGGGCCTACAATCTGACCCGCTCCAAAGAAACCGAGAAGCCCGGTCAGGATGCCTTTTATCTCGACGGCATGTTTGGCGTCAAGTTCAGCAATTCTGAGATCAGCGTCAGCGGTGCCGATGCTCTGAATGCCAGACTCGAAGCCGGTTGGAGCGAATCTTACCCGCTGCCTTACCTTGGTCTGAACGCCGGAACCCAAATTTCAGACAATCTCTGGGTCAAAGGCAGTTTCAAGATTATCAAGGTTAACGCCGCTGGTTACGATGCGTTGCATAATGATTACAATCTGAACGCTGCCCTGCGCCTTAACCCCAAATCGACAAGCAGCGAATGGTATGCCGATCTTGGCTATCGCGGCGTAAAATACGACCTCAAAGGCCAGGGTGACAAAGCCGAAATCAAGTATTCCGGCCCCACCTTGGGCCTCTTTGTGCGCTTCTGAACCGACCCTGGCTAAAATTAATGGGGCAGCCTGACGGGCTGCCCCTTTCTGTTTCAGGGTTAACACTTCTTTGCATTGATCTGGTTGCATTGAAACCTTTTAAAGAAGATACTCCTCTCTGAGGTGGCAGATGAAACATTTTTTCAAACTTTTGCTGGCAGGGCTGCTGGCAACGTCGTCGGTGGCGGTTGCCCAGCAACAGCCGGTCGCCAGTGCTCCCTGGACTCTTGAAGATTGTCTGCGTCATGGTCTTGACCGCCATCCGCGACTCAAAATCGCCGAAAGCGGTATTGCTGCTGAAAAAGCGCGTCTCTTGCAGACTGGCGCTGCTTACGATGCCCGGGTTAACCTGCGGGCCGGCTGGAACCATTCCAAAATTGATGCCGCCAAAGGTCGTAACCTTGCCGACCCAACTACCGACAGCACTTCTGAGTCTGTTTCGGCTTCTAAGCTTCTGTATGATTCTGGGCAGACCGCTTTGCAAAAAAAGGCGGCCCGCGCTTCTTTGTCGGCCGCTGGTGCCAGTCTTGATGCGACCCGAACTGATCTGGCAGCAGGCATCAAGTCGGCGTATTTTCGTGCTCAACAGGCCATGGCCTTGTTGCAGGTGCGCCAGGAAACTCTCGAAGGCTACGAGCGTCATCTCGCAAAAGTTGAAAGCTATGTTGAGGTTGGAACGCGGGCGCCATTTGATATTACCCGCGCCCAGGTAGATGTTGCTAATGCCAGAGTTGAACTGATCAGCGCCCGCAGCAATTTTAAGGTGGCGCTGGCAAATCTTGCCCGGGCCATCGGCCTCGAGACCGTGATCGAGGTGGCACCTTACTCTGAAGAAACCGCCCCTGCCAATGTAGATGGCGATCATGAAAAATTGCTGGCCGACGCCATGAGTCGCCCTGACGTTAAGGTTGCCATGCACCAGGTCGCCGCAGCCGATTACCGCGTTAAAGAAGCCAGGTTAAGCCGCAGCCCAAGTCTTTCTGCTTCTGCCGATTACCAGTGGTCGGGCACTGCTGCGCCGCTTGACCGGCAGTGGGGCATGGGAGTCAGTCTTTCGTGGCCGGTGCTCGATGGCGCCGTGACCCGTGCCCAGATCGATTCAGCGAAAAGCAGCTTTGAAAGCAGCGCTGCCGGGCTTGAAAACGTTAAACTCTCTGTAACTGCAGAATTAGAGAACTCGCTCACTGGCCTAACCGATGCTCTTGAGAGATTACAGGCGACTACGATTCTTGTGCAGCAGGCCAGCGAGAGCATGAACCTGGCCGAAGGTAGATATGATGCCGGTCTCGGTTCGCCGCTCGAAATTACCGATGCCCGGGTTGAATACGCAAAAGCCCGGGGAAACCGCGTCGTGGCATTCTATGACAGCCTGATCGCTCAGGCAGAAGTTGACCGGGTGCTTGGCCGCCTGCCAGCCGAATACCGCATTCAGGCAATAGTTCCCGAAGAATCCGGAGAAAAAACACCATGAAAAAACTTATTGTTGCAGCAGTGTTGCTGATAATGCTGGTCGGCGGTGCTGCTGCCTGGTATTTCTGGGGAAAATCAACCAAAGCACGCTCGTTTACCAGCGAAGAAATCTCACGCGGTAACATCAGCAGCACCATCTCATCTTCTGGTTCACTTGCAGCCCTGACCACCGTTGAAGTCGGTTCGCAGGTCAGCGGCAATATTCTCAAACTCTACGCTGATTTTAACGATACGGTCAAAGCCGGGCAACTGATTGCCGAACTTGAGGCTCAGTCATTTGAAGCGCAACTGCAGCAGGCAAAGGCAAATCTTGAAAGCGCCATTGCCTCTGAACTCGCTATTCAGGCGCAGATGAAAAATCTTATTGCCTCCCGCCTGACTGCCCGTGCCGATTATCAGTCGGCCATGGCTAACATTCGCAAGGCCGAGGTTGCAGTCGTCGAAGCCCAACGCAATTACCGCCGTATCGAAGAACTCTTTGCCAGAAAACTCATTTCGGCCTCTGAGCGCGATTCGGCCCAGACCACACTCGATTCGCAGAAGGCTGGCCTTGATTCTATCAAAGCCCAGGGTGAATCTACTAAAATACGAGAACAAGCTATTGATGCCCAGTCTGAGGCTCTTGAGGCCGACAGAAAAGGCGCTCAGGCGAGAATTCGCCAGATGGAAGCCCAGCTGAGCGTTGCGCAGATCAATCTAGATCGTACCAGAATTTTTTCGCCAATTGATGGGGTGGTTATTTCGCGTGAAGTCGATGAGGGGCAGACGGTAGCCGCCAGTTTGCAGGCGCCAAAACTGTTCGTTATCGCCCAGGATCTCAAGAAAATGCAGATCGACACCGCGGTTGACGAAACCGATATCGGTGTGGTCGCCGCCGGCCAGAAAGTTAACTTTACCGTTGATGCTTACAAAGACCGAACTTTCACCGGAGTGGTCGATCAGGTTCGCCTTTCGCCCAACGAAACCTCGAATGTCATCACCTATTCAGTCATGGTATCGGTAGAAAACAATGACCTGCTCTTGAAGCCAGGCATGACCGCCAATGCCGAAATTCTCGTTGGCCAACGCGAAAATGTGTTGCGCCTGCCTGGCAAGGCTCTGTATTTCAAGGCTCCTGATGATCTGCTGAAAGGCGCTGAACGTGCGCAAGGCAAGTCGGCGGCGGGCGAAACCGCTACTGATACCATTCCGGTCTGGCTCGCCAAAGACTCGGGCAAACCCGAAAAGAAGATTGTTAAAATCGGCTTTTCGAACCAGGAATTCTACGAACTTACCAATGGTGAACTCAAAGAAGGCGACCGGGTCATCACCGGCATTCGTGGCGAGGCCGCTAATGGCAGTTCTTCGTCTGGAAACCAGCAGCGGAGCAGCAGCGTCAGAGTGAGACTGTAAAATGAACGGCAAAAAACCTCTTCTGCAGGTTATTGATCTGGCGAAAACCTATTTCATGGATGGTGTTTCGGTGAGGGCTTTGCGCGGCGTCAACCTGAGTTTTTACCAGGGCGAATTCACATCGATCATGGGTGCCTCAGGCTCTGGCAAATCAACAATGATGCATATTATGGGCTGTCTTGACCGCCCTACTTCGGGTCAGTATCTTATCGAAGGCGAAGATGTATCAAAATTCAGCAAAGATGAACTGGCTCGGGTGCGTAATCAGCGCATCGGCTTCGTTTTTCAGGGTTTTAACCTGCTCTCACGCACCAGTGCCCTTGAGAACGTCGAATTGCCAATGATCTATGCAGGCATCTCTCAGCCTGAGCGTAATGCGAGAGCAATGGAAGCACTGGCTTCGGTCGGTCTTAAAGGCCGCGAACATCATCATCCGAATCAACTGTCGGGCGGGCAGCAACAGCGTGTTGCCATTGCCCGGGCACTGGTCAACAAGCCCTCGGTAATTCTTGCCGACGAACCTACCGGCAATCTTGATTCTTACTCGAGCGTTGAAATTATGGGCATTTTTCAGGAACTCAACTCTCAGGGCATTTCAATTGTGTTGATAACACATGAACCTGATGTCGCCATGTATACAACGAGGATAATAAGACTTTCAGACGGTCAGATTGTGGCTGATGAGCAGGTGAAGAACCCCCTGAAAGCCAGCGAAGAGATTAAAAAACATCGCAAAGCCGTGACTTCCGAAGAAGAGGAGGGTCAGGCATGAGTTTCTGGGGCATCATCAAACTGGCTTTCATCAGTCTTGGCCGCAATAAATTGCGGTCTTTTCTGACTGCTCTTGGCATTATCATCGGTGTAACCTCGGTGGTGGCCATGGTAGCGGTCGGGCAGGGCGCCTACTTTTCAGTTCAGGATAATATCTCAAAAATGGGCACCAATTTGATCATGGTTATGTCAGGTGGCGCTAAACGGCGCGGCTTTCATGGCCCCCCCGGCCAGGGGACCAATCTTACCGCCGAAGATGCCGATGCCATTGCCCGCAGCTGCCCCTCGGTCGGTATGGTCACGCCCATGGTGAGAAGTTCAGGTCAGGCGATTTTCGGCAATAACAACTGGTCAACCAGCGTAATGGGCGTTAATGAGCACTATCTCGATATTGCCTCGCGTGAGATCGTGCAGGGCAGGTATTTCACCCATACTGATATCACCAGCGGCAACAAGGTTTGCGTTATCGGCAAAACCGTAGTCGAAAATCTTTTTGGTAACCTTAATCCAATTGGCCAGGTCATCAGATTCAAGAAAATGCCCCTGATGGTAGTCGGCGTCTTGAAAGATCGTGGCGAAACCGGTATGGGCGGCGGAGACCAGGATGACCTTATTCTTATGCCCTTCGCGGTCGTGCAGCGCCGTATTCTCGGCGTAACGCACGTGCAGATGATTCATCTTTCTGCCACCACCCAGGATTCAGTTGAAGCAGCAAAAGAAGAGATCACCCAGTTGCTGAAACGCCGCCATAGAATCAGGGAAGGTCAGGATAATGATTTCGACATCAGAACCCAGGATGACATCGCGGAAATGGCAGGGGCTACCCTGGCGATTATCGGCCTGCTGCTGGGTGCCATTGCTTCGGTTTCGCTTGTGGTAGGCGGTATCGGCATCATGAACATCATGCTTGTTTCGGTGACCGAACGCACCCGTGAGATTGGCATAAGAATGGCAATTGGCGCAAAAACCAACGATATTCTCTACCAGTTTCTTGTTGAATCGGTTGTCTTGAGCTGTGTCGGCGGCGCATTCGGCATTGTCGGTGGCTATGGCCTGGCACGCATCATCGGTCACTTTGTCGAATTCGCGCCTGTGGTTTCGAACCTGTCGATTGTCGTTTCCATTATTTTTTCGGGCTGTGTCGGGATTTTCTTCGGTCTATACCCGGCCTGGAAAGCATCACAGCTCGACCCGATCGAAGCTTTCCGCTACGAATAGACACCTACAGCGTATCGCCAAGGTAGACGCCTGAAAAATCCAGCGGCGGAAAGTTCTGGATATGACTGACAAGCGAACCCGGATAAAACCGGTAGTTCTGTAATTCGTTAACCCGAAGCCATTCAACGCCCGTTTGCATGGCATCTTCAGCCGTCGAAACTCTGCTGTTTACACTTTCTTTGAGACTGCAGAGAAATATAAACTCAATCTGATGAATGCTGGCGTCGAATTCTGCCAGTTCATGGTTGGCTGAAATGTATTCGCGCACAAAATACAGATTGCCAGGTTCAACCATGGCGCCAATCTCTTCGAGGCACTCTCTGATTACAGCCTGCCGCAGTGTTTCGCCATGATTCTGCCCGCCACCTGGCAAGAGAAAAAAGTCGCCAAGCAGGTCGCGATTGCGTGTGCAGAGCACCTGCCCATCGACAATAATCAGTGCTTTGGCCGAATTTCGCAGCGGTCTGGCGGGCAAGGCAAAGGCAGTCGGTTTTGCGTTGCTGCTGTCTGTCATTGGCTGGCAGCAGTGAGAATCGGTTTATGAAGAGTGTTGCCGGCGAAAAAATGCAGAAAAAATGCCATGGTCTTGCGGCTCAGCGACTTTTCGAGATCAAGACCCGGCGGTGCTTCAATGAAAATACTGCTGCCTTTGCCGTTTGCTGCCATTCCGGTGCCCTTAACGATGCCGGCGATGCGATTAAGGAGCGGCAAATTTGGTTCGAGGGCCTTTAATAAACTGGCGCGACCTGCGTTATCTGGCACAAACAGCTGCAGTTTGCTGATTCGACTGGCTGCGATCAGCCGCAGATGCTTCATTTGACTTAACCAGTCTGGGAGCAAAGCAGCACCGAATAACTTTTCGAGGGCAGCAAAATTGACTTCAGCTGCGAGGGCAGGTCGTGCGCTGACCATTTTGTTGAAGGCAATGAACCCCTCGTCGAGCAGGCTGGTCTGATTGTTCAGATTGTCGATGATGTTGCCGGCAATATTTTCTGGGCAGATAACAAGAAGATCGTTTTGCAATGCCAGATGCAGACGTTCTGACCCACCGGTCGGCGACTTTATGTTTGAGTGAAGGCTTGTTGAAGATAAATTAGCCCGCTGCTTGCCGATAAATTCAGCGATCCGGTCAGCAGAAAATTCACCGGTCAGCAACAGTGCAAAAGTTTCGGAGTCACGCAAGTAGAAGAACATTTCGTGGGCCTTGATCGCACCGCTGAGAACTTTGTCATTAAGCATGCTTTCGGCGGCGGCGCGGGTATTGCTCAAGTCGGCTTTATTTCCGCGTGCCGCGCAGATTTCTTCGACGCCGCCAAGAATCTCTGCCATAGCAGCCCTCGCTGCGTTGCCCTGATCGTATAGCCCGGAAGCCGCGAAGTTCGCATAAAATGCGACAATCGGTCTGGCGACCGGTGCAGGAAAGTATGCTGCGTCGCCCTGTTTTTTGTAGCCAGGCAGCAGCATGAGCAGAATAAGTGCAAAAAGCGCCAGCGCCGTTGGGGTTCGGTATTTTTTCATACATAGTTTATCGGAAAAAGACCCGAAAAATTTCACCTGCCAGATAGTAAAAAAACTTTGAATATCTGCCGAATCTGCAAGTGTGAGGTTAACAACAATGACAATCAGGAAAAAAAGCATTTTGTTGTTTTTTCTGCTGGTGCTGCTGATGCAGTCGACCGCGGGGCGAAGCGAGGCGGCCGCCTGGAAACTCAGCCGCAGCATCTGGTCAGAAGATGATGAATTGGTTTATGGCAAATTTGTCGAAGCAGTTTGTGATTCAAAATACTCAAATCTGAACAAATTCATCAAAGACCCCCGGGCTAACCCACTCTATGGCGATGAAGACAAAAAATTTAACCTTTCTCCTGACTGTGCTGACCTTCCTTATGCCCTGAGGGCGTATGTTGCTTACAAATTGCGCCTGCCATTCAGCTATGTTGCATCTATCTCTGGAAAGGGTGGCGATCAGCGTTATAGCAAAGGCAACAAACCCACCAGCTTTAAAGATCAGGATTATTTCTCTTCACCGCAAAATCTTTTCAGCCAGGTTACCCTGATCAATTCAGGGTATTTTCGCATGGCCGCCGATTCTCAAGAGTCCGACCACTACCCGGTCAAGGTCAGCAAAAAGTCGATTATTCCCGGAACCGTGTATTATGACCCCGATGGCCACGTGGCCGTGGTGGCGAAGGTTACCCCGGATGGGCGGGTAAGAATGATCGATGCCCACCCGGATCGCACCATTTCAAAGCCCTGGTTTGGCGCTAAATTTACCCGGGGTTCAAAAACCAATGGTGGCGGTTTTAAACGCTGGCGGCCGGTGCGCTACACATCAGAAGGTAACACGGTGCGCACCCGTAACCATAATATTTCTGACTATTCAGGCGATGACCAGTTTCAGACGAGCTTCAGTTTCAGAGGGCGTTCGGGCATGGGCTATCATGAATATATCAGACAGGTGCTGACCGATGAGTCTCGCGGCACTGACCCGGTCAGAGACTTTGCCTTCATGATGGCCGATCTGCATGAAGATATCAGTTACCGCGCTATGGCAGTCAATCTCGCCATCGAGAAGGGTATCTCGCTTAAACCGCACCCCGGCGAACTGCCCTGGAACATATATGGCACTGACGGCCTGTGGGAAGAATTTTCGACGCCGTCGCGTGACGCCCGACTTAAAGTTTCGTTCAGAGAATTCTACGATCGCACGCGGCAAATGGTTCTCGAAGCCGAGCAGGTTGATCCGGCGGCAGCCAGAGCACTTGCGGCGCGGTTAATCGATACCTGCGATGCCATGAGCCCACAATTGGTCGTAAACTATGTTAACTCAGCCGGAAAAACCGTGACTCTGACTTTTGCCGATGTAACCGCCCGCCTGTTTGACCTTTCGTTTGATCCTTATCATGCTATCGAATATCGCTGGGGGGCCAGAGGTGATGAGCTTGCGAGTGCCGGTGCCGGCGAAACCAAAAAGCGCCTTTATGCCGCGCAACAAAGGCTGCGTAATCAGCTCGAACGGGTTTATAACCAGGCGACTCCCCTGGCCATGGGGCCAGAAAAACCGGTTGATGTAGATGCGCGGCGCTGGCTCCAGGAATATCTTGCCGGCCATCCGGTCGATACCGGCATGATTGCCATCAACCGTGAAATAGTGGCCCCGGTGGCTGAAATTGCCCCCGAAGAAGCAGCTCAGATAGTTGAAGCCCCAGCTTTAGCCGAAAGCGCACAAGTCGAGGTTGCTGCTGCTCCGATCGAAGACCCTGAAGCTGTGCCTGATTACGAGATCAACGAAGAGCCTGCGCCTGAGGTTCCGGCTTCTCAGGCAATTCCGAACCCTCAGGCCCCTCAGGCTCGTTCAGCACCTGCACCAGCTGTTGTTGCTGCCCGGCCCGAGCAGTTGCCGGCTAAACCCGAAAATTCAAGTGTGCCAACCCAGAAAAATACTGGTTCTGCTGGTCTTTTGAATTCTGTTCTCAACTTCGGGGATCGCCTGGCCGCTTCGGTAGGCAATCCTGAAAGCTCATTCTCGTGCGATTAAGCTGTTTTAAATAATTCTATCAGCCTTGTCTCAATAATTACTTTTATCTGGCCGATATTATCAACACCTTTTGCAATTAGCCATCAGGAGGTTATGCATGTTTATAGTAGTTCTGACGGTTGTTCTTTTCTTATTCGTCGCGCTGGTTTCACAACCTGAAAGCTGGCCTGAAAAATGTGCAAATTTCCTTCGGGAGCACAATATCAAACATGGCTGATCAGTTCTCGATAGCTGAAGTAAGTCGCCTTATGGGCCTCGCATCTCACACTTTGCGTTATTACGAACAGCAGTTTCCTGTGCTGCTCAATGTCGAACGCAGCGCAGGCGGGCACCGCATCTACCGCCAGCGCCATCTCGAAACCCTTAAATCAATTTTGCGATTGCTGAAAGATGAAAAACTGTCGATTCGTCGCGCCCGTGAACTGCTCGGCGAACCTGAAGATAAGGTCGGGCCGCTTCCAGCAGCGGTTTCTGAAGCTGAACAGCCCGAAGGAGTTACACGACTTCTGCTGATGGTGCTTGAAAGACTTGATCATATTTGCCGAAATGATGAAATGCGTGATAGAATAATGCAAGACCTGCTGAAAAACCAGTCTCCCGGGCGAAACGATGAGCTGCTTGAACAGATTTCCCGCTGTCGCCACGAGACGCGCGAAACAGTCAAGCTTTGCCAGGCTGTGATGCAACAGAGGTTCAAGTCTAATTAAAGAAGGTTGCCGATGCAGATCGATGTAGCATTCACCCCCGGTGAAGTGCAGGCCCTGGCCAGAAAAGTTTGTATTGTTGTCGATGTGGTCAGGGCCACCTCAAGCCTGACGGTGATTATGTCGAAAAGGCCTCGCAAGGTAATTCTGACCACCACCATCCAGAAGGCCGCGAAACTCGCTTCGCAACAGACAATTCACCCGCTTCTCTGTGGTGAGCGCAAAGGTCTGCCACCCGAAGGCTTCGACTATGGCAACAGCCCACGCCAGTATTATCAGGCCGACCTCAAAGATCGGGTATTGATTTTTACCTCAAGCAATGGCACCAGGGCGATCGCTGATCTGGTGATGGCACCCCATGTTTTTCTGGGCTGCTTTCTCAATGGCGCCGCGGTGGTCAAACGGGCGCATGATGCAGCCAGAGAAGCCGGGCTTGATATTCTGCTTGTCTGCGCTGGCCGCGAAGAAAAATTTGCCCTCGATGACGCATACTGTGCCGGTTCTCTCGTCGCCAAACTGATTGCCGAGATCGCGGCCTCCGAAGAATTTTCGCTGGGCGATGGGGCGCAGGCAGCCCTCGGAATCTTTGGCTATTATCGTGACGACCGTCGCCTGATCGAGATGTCTGGCGCCGGCAAAGCCGTTGCTGAAATCGGCATGCAGGACGATCTCACTTTCCTGCTGCAACGTGACTTCATCGACTGCGTTCCTGAGCTGATCCGAAAAGATTTTCCCGAACCAGACCATGGTTTTTCGGTAATGGTTTAATACTATGCAGCCGACTAAATACCCATTTCAGCTGCGGATTCACGGTGAGATCGCTGAAATCGAGGTAAAAGATCAAATTTTCCCCGAGCATAAGGCTTTTGAAGTTCTCAAAACCCTTATTCAGAAGTTTGCGTATGTCATTTTGCATCTCACCGAAACCGCAAGCCTGCACAGATCAATGGAAGAAGCTTTTGAGGAACTTCCCAACCCAGAAAAAGTCTTGCTGGTCGTGCCTCGCGATGATCAGATGCCTTTTAAACCTTTTGCGGTGCGGCGTTTTGCCGATTTTGCAGCGGCCATGCTCCGCACCCGAAGCGAAGGCCTGATATCGGGGGTT
Source organism: Candidatus Rifleibacterium sp. (assembly GCA_035352635.1). Taxonomy (GTDB): domain Bacteria; phylum Muiribacteriota; class Ozemobacteria; order Ozemobacterales; family Ozemobacteraceae; genus Rifleibacterium. Next base: position 39,781 of record DAOPYA010000005.1, on the reverse strand, counting down.
ATCAAGCAGGTGGTTGCTTTGCCGGCAATGCGTACCCACGCCTTTCGCCTGCTGAGCATGCTTAAAGACCCAGACATCGAATTTTCTAGAATCGAAGAAGTGTTGAGCAAAGAAGAGAAACTGACCGACCGCATGCTCAAAATCGCCAACGGCACCAATTTTGCCCGGCGAACCCCATTCGAAAATCTCAAAGGTGTGGTGCAATTTCTTGGCATTGAGGGCATCAGACAGATTCTGATCGAAGAAGTTTTTTCGATATTGGCACGGGTTTTCGTTAATCAGGGTGATAAATTAACCCACATGCGTCGCTGCTCGGTTCTGGCAGCCCACCTGGGTAAACTGCTTGGTGCCGAACAGCGCCTCTTCTGGAAAATGCGTTCGGCCGGACTTCTTCACGATCTCGGATCTCTTGTTCTTTGCTTCTATAACGCAACAGAATATTCCCGCGCCCAGGCGCGCCGCAAAGCGCAAAACATTAAAGTTTGCGACGCCGAACTGCAAGTCTTCGGCATCACCCATCAGGAACTCGGCGAAGCCCTGGCCCGTGAAATTAATGTTCCTGAATATCTGTTGCCCGCCATTGGTTGTCATCATAATTCAAACCTGCCAGATGAAGATCTGCTGCTTCTTTCGGTGGCTATTGCTAACGGCTATCTCAATTCCCAGATTGAACAGGTGAGTTTTACACCATACGATCAGTATCTGCCCGTATTCGCACGCCTGAGACAGGCAACTATGGCCGAAAAACAGCCACCGACTTCCCCGATCATCTCTGATGTAACCGACGATGGTGAGATTTCTGAAGTCTCACAGGCTCCAGATGAGATTTTTAGCTCACCAAACATAAATTTTTACCTCAAAGAAGAACTCGGCAAAATTCTTATGACCGGGTATCGCCCCGGAGAATTTTGATTTTTCAGGCTAAAAAAAGATGCGCCAGCAAAAAGCTGGCGCATCTGACTTATATTGATCTCAGAAACGACTGTATACTTCGGTCCAGAAAAGGTGATAGTCGTAGTCACCGTTGATGCCACGCCCTGCTGATACTGCATTGACGGTGTTAGTTTTCTTCACGGCATCGCCGAGCAGATCGAAAGTGGTGTAACCGACTCTCAGCCTGGTATTTTCAGCAAGCTGATAGCGATATTCGAAGGTGATAACGGTAGCTTCGGCTTCGGCAACTCCAAAGCTGTTCCAGTTGTCATAGGCAAGGTTTGTTTTGACCGGTGAGACCGCCTGGCCGATGCGGCCTTCGCCGCACAGGTGCCGGGTCATGTCGTTGGTAACTGTATCATTCATTTCGTCAAGGAAATCGCCGGCCAGTCTGAAATAGTGCTTACTGTTGACCGGGCGGTATTCAGCCTGAAGCTTGAGGTCAAACATGTTTCTCAAACCACTGTCAAACCACGTGTTGCCGCGGCCAATGTCTTCGTATGGTGTTTCTGGTGCATCCTGATAACGCATGTCGTTGAGAATCGAAATGGCACCGACAGATTCGTCATCGGCAAACGTGTAAGCCAGTTTGGCTGCCCACTGCTTTTTGCTGTCCCATTTAATGGCGCCATGGCCCATCCAGCCCTGCATTTCCGGGCTGATCCAGGCAGTGTTGAGGGTCGTGTCGGCTACGGTGTTATGAACATCGAGTTCATAGTTGGTATAAACAAAGCCAAGGTCGTAACTCCAATGGTCATTGCCGCCGATTGGGCCTTTTGAGCCGAATTCAACGTCCCAGCGCTTATCACTGCTCTGCTGGCCAGCAACCGTATTGCCGAGCGACTGAACCCCGCCGATTCCTGAACGATCAACAAATGGTGCAACTCCAGCCAGATCAATGCCCCGTTTGCCTACAAGATCAGGCTCGTCCTGACCGTATAGCCCCAGATACATTTCGTGACTTTTCCAGGTGGTGTTGAGGTCGAGGTTCCAGACGCCGCGGAAATCAACGGCCGCGTCATCTTTGTAGCTGCCCTGGTGGCGGTCGTAGATGGTCTGCATTGTCAGGTTAACGTTGCCGATCGGTTTGCTGTAGCGCACTGCGTCAAGATAGTTGTTGAGCAGCAGGGAGTGGTTGTGGGCATATAGATTACGCCCGAAAGTGAAGTCGCCACCAAACCTGAACATGTCTTTTACTTCAAGGTAAGCCAGGTAAACGGTGTTGTCTGTGGTTTTTGCGCCGCCGATGCCACCGACGCCAAAGGCGCTCTGATATAATGACTGGCCGGCATCGACACCGGTTGAGTGGTAGTCAAGCATGGCCCAGTAGACAACCGCTGAAATATTTTCATCAATATTGGCAGTAAAATTAAGCCCGATCATGCTTTCTGTGAGACTGTTGTCTGAATTGCCCGGCCGTGGTCCCAACCCGACCGGTGGGTTCATAACATCGTGCTTGTGAGTGATGTTGCTGTGTCTGACCAGCATGTCACCCGAAAGCTTGACCTTTTCCATACCACCCTTGGCGATGTAATCCTTGATGCCTTCAACATCCTTTTTCAGAAAGGCAGTGTCTTCCTTGACTGCCTTCATATCATCTTCAAGAGCGGTAATTTTTACGCCGAGCAGTGCGAGTTCATCGGCGAATTCAGTGGTCAGCTTTTCAAGAGTCTGCAGGTCTGCCTTGGTCACCAGGTTGGTGCCGATGCCAGATTCGAACATCTGTTCGACGTGGGCGAGCATTTTTGCGGTTACCATGGCCATGTCAAATCTTGTCAGACCCTTGTTTCCCTTAAAACTTCCATCAGGAAACCCTAGAAGGATGCCCCGGCCGGCAAGCTTGTTCACTGCATCCATTGCCCAGTGCGAAGACGGAACATCAGAAAATGGTGCAGCCATGGCGGCTGCAGAAGAGAGTAATACTGCGGCCGCTGCCATAATAATAGAGCGTTTCATAATTCCTCCGTGTGTGCTCAAGAATGACCGCCTGCCGGCCTGGCTTTCTGAATCCTCACACCCGGCGCCGCAAAGTGTCCTTGTTTCCTTTGTAGTTTCGGGGCAGATTCTGACGCATCGGCCGTCGGCAACCTTGATGGGAATTACCCCATCTGAGCAGGAAAATCTATGCAGACAGCCTGCTTTGTCAAGGCCAAAATTTTCTGTGATCTATCTACCGACTTCAGTGCCTGAATCAGCGCCAGCAAACAAAAATGCCCTGGTTTTTGATTAAACTTGCTCTGATGCGATTGCCATGCCCAAAATTTATGCATGGACAAACCCCCCTCTTCTGATTATTTTCTATAGTAGACGGATCTAAGAGAGTGTACACGCAAGGAGGCGTTATATGGCCATCGGTTCATATAAACTCGATTCCTTTACCCAGCAGGTGCGCTTTCAGAATATCGCATCGGCTGCGACCAGCCCCGAACAGGTTAAACAGTCAACCGGTCTTCTTGCCGCCGCAACAGGTGGCGGTACTGCGGTTATCTCGGCCGCGGGCGTCAAGCTGAATCGTCTCAGCAATGCTCTGAAAAACGCCGGCGCTGCCCGGGCGTATGAAGGGTTTCAGATAGCTTTGCAGCAAGCTAATGCTTCTGCCGATCAGTCTGCAGCGCTTCGATTTATCAGTGATGCCGACTTCGCGGCCAGTTATGCGCCTGCTGCCGCTGCCGGAGCATTTGCTGACCTTGCCGCCGCCGGGCCAGCCAATGGGGTTCCGCTTGTTGAAGCTTTTAATAAAGCATTTACCTCGACGGTTGAAAAAACCGACGGGCAGGGGCTTGATTCATTCACCCGTGCGTTCACGGCGGTTGAAAATGCTGACTACGCTGGTTCGCAGGTTTCCCCGGCCCAGAATCTTCAAAAACTTTTTGCAACGGTTGCTGTCAGTAATAATACCGTCGCTGATGCTGCGCAGGCGACCACAGCCCTTGAATCACTGGCCGGTGGAGTCACAATCAGCCAGCGGGCCAAAGATATCTGGACTTTTTTCGACGAATTTCTTGGGCCAGACCTTGTTTGAGCGGTTCTGTTGATGTGTGCCTGAATAAAACCCCTGGCAAAATTATTGAGCTGAGGCAAAATGAATAAAGCGCTGAAACACATGCAAAATTGGGCTGATTTTCGATGAGCCTAGGCTTAAATCGCCTTGTTGTTAAGTTGCTGAGCAAGGTGCTCTGAGCATGTATTTTCGGTCAACGGGTCGCTAAAATGATCTCAATAAATCGGGTTATGGCAGTTGCCCCTTTCTATAAATTGATTTTCTCTGGTGCATGGTTATGATAAAATCACCGCGAAGAGAAATTTGTAACCTGGATTGTAATAATGCAGCAGCAACATCCATTTCAATTAAGAGATCATGGTGGCAATGTCATCGAAATGGTCGTGATCGAAGAAATCAGATCAGATCATAAAGTTGTCGAAGCCCTGAAGATTTTGCTTAACAAGTTTGATTACGTCATTCTTTCGCTGTCAGAGACTGCATCTCTTCATTTATCTTTTTCTAATGCCATGCCTGAACTGACGGCAACTGGTAAGTTACTGGTGGTGGCCCGCGAAGATAATCAGGTTTCCGTTGACCTGGGCGACGCCAAACGCTTTAAAGAAGTTGAACAGGCCGAGCAGCGGGTCTATGGTGAGCGAAACGTTGCCAGAATCCTCGAACAACTTAAAAAGATGTCGCCATTGCAGTCTTCGGCACAAAAATTGATGATGATGCTGCGCAATCCTGACGTAAAATTCGACGAAATCGAAGAAGTTACCCGCAACGACCCCAAATTGACCATGCGCATGCTAAAAATTTCGAACAGCGCCTTTTTTATGCGCCGCATGCCCTTTGAAAGCCTAAAATCAGTGGTGGCGTTTCTCGGTATCGAAGGTATCAGACAAATCATTGTTCAGGAAACCTTCGAAGGTTTTGCTAAATTCTTTGCCAACCAGCGTGACAAACTCGCGCATATGCGTCGGTGCTCGCATCTTTCTGCCTATATCGGCAAGTTGCTTGGTGCCGATCAGAATCAGACTGGCAAAATGCTGTCGGCAGGGTTGCTGCATGACCTGGGTGCTCTGATGCTCTGCTACTACGATACAGATGAATATGCCCGGGTCAACCGCATGGTGCGCAACGACAAGAAAACAGTCATTCAGGCTGAGATTGAGGTTTTTGGTATTGATCACCAGGAACTCGGGCAGATACTTATACCCAAGATGGGCATGCCCGAATACCTTGCCCCGATAATGGGCAAGCACCACACCCATTCGACGCCTTCTGGTGACCACGTTCTTGAGGCTGTCATGCTTGCTAACGGCTATCTTAACCAGTATATCGAACAGTTGCCTTCATTTACGCCCTACGAACAGTTTTTGCCAGCTTTTGCCGATGAGCGGCGCAACCGCAAGAGTTCGACCGGTATCGGCAAAAAGAGCAGTGAATCAAAAATGGCCGAAATTACCGCCGGCAAAGAAGAAGAAGGCATAGTATTCACTGCCCCCGAAATTTTCGATTTTCTGAAAAAGGAACTCGACAAATTCGTCATGAGCGGGTCTGAGGCCCACGGTATTTAAGGTCTGCTGCGAAATACCGCTGCGATTAGCGGCTCAAGAGTCACCACTGAACCCTTAATGCTGATGCCGGCCGGCACGCTGATTGGCGCTATGCCTGCCCGATCTCGGTCGACCAGGCAGTCGGTCTTTTGCAGATCGATGCCAGTGGTAATAGCTCTTGTAACGCTGTCAGCGTTGACAAAAACAAAAAAAGTCACCCCATCAGACGATTTGCAGCTGTAGGCAATCAGCAGGTCGCTTTCTTTGATTTCGGGGGCATCAATGCGACAGACATTGCTGTCAACCAGAGCTTTATTGCCAAGCCTGAAGGCGTCAGATGACCTGCGTAGGGCGATCAGGCCGCGGGTGTATTCGACAGTTACCTGATTAACTGCATATTTTGCCGCATCAGTTGCCCTGGCCCAGTCGAATTTATTGATTGCATCAGAAGAATCATAAGAATCATGAATGAAATATGGGTGTTTGAAAGGCTTTCCGGCCGCATCGGTGAAAAAGTGAAACTTCTGTTCAGGGGTGCTTTCAGCCAGCCACTGCTTGCTGCGGCCGTATTCCTGGCCGGCGTGCAGCATGATGGTGCCCTGCGAAGTCAGTAAAATAGCATTCCCAAGCCTGATGCGTCGGTGAATTTCCTCATTGTTAACCTGAATTTCCGGATCTTTTTTTATTGACTGCGCGATGACATCGTAAAGCGGCAGGTTATCGTGTGCTTCGATGTATTGAACCATGTCGCCGGGGGCATCAGCCGGGGTGTTGCCCGGCTGGGCTTTGATGTTGCTGAAAAGTCGGTCAATATTGCGTGCCCCACCGGTAAGAAACATCGGGTCGCCCTCGCAGCCGAAACCAGATTTGAGCTCGTTACGAAATTCATCACTGAAGACTCCGACGCTGTCAGTTTTGTCCATCCAGCCCTGGTCGGCGCCCTTGCCAGCCAGAGCGGGGTCTTCGAGATGCCCCTTGAAAGTTCGCCAGCCCTCGCCGGTGAACAAAGCCTGTGGATTAATGGCCGCTGCCTTGTTAAAAGCTGCTTGAATCGCTTCAGCCGTTGCGTCGCCCATCATGTCGAAGCGCATGCCGTCGATTTTGAATTCACGAAACCAGTATTCGACCGAATCGTGCAGCAGCCGGGCCGCCATTTTGCGGTTGGTAGCCAGATTGTTGCCAAAGTCTCCGAGAAAGTTGCCCTTTACGTCTTTAAAAAAGTAGTAATCAGGAACAATATCATTCAAAAAGCTGGCTTTGGCCATGTGGGTATAAACGACATCAAGCACCACCCCCATGCCAGCCTCGTGAATCGCATTAACAAGAGTTTTAAACTCGGTAAGGCGGGCTGTCGGGTCTTCTGGCCTTTCAGAGAAAGCGCCATCAGGTGAAAAGTAGTTCTGTGGGTCATAACCCCAGTTGTAGTTGTTGTTTTTGGCCCGATACTCGAGTTCGCGCTCACCCATTTTCGTTTCGTCGCCAAAATACCAGGCCATGACCGGCAGCAGCTGAATGTGCGTTACCCCCATGGCTTTGATATAGGGAAGCTTGTCAATGAAGGCGCCAAAGCTGCCCCAGCGATGATTAAGGCTCTTTTCGATTGCCGGGTCAGAAGTAAAATCTCTGATGTGAACCTCATAAATAACTGCATCTTCGCGCTTCTTGTAACCATCTATCACCGGGTGCGAGAGCGCCGGGCCATATTTTTCGGGTGCCACAATAGCGCCTTTGCCCACAAAATCGCCGCTGCTGCCTGCCGATTGCCCGGCAGCATCCATGGTGACCGGTGCCATCGACCGGGCGTAGGGGTCGAGAACCCTTTTGGCCGGCTGCCCGGGGTTGGTAACTTCATATTGATAGAAACAGCCTTCGAGCTTGTCGATTTCCGGATTCTCGCCCTCTGTTATGCTTGCCTGCCAGAGGCCCTGATGACCGCGCTGCATATCAATCTGCTTCAGCATTTTCGTCTGATCTGAACCGGCAAATACAAGCACTCTGGCCTGGCTGGCCAGCGGCGCCCAAAGCTTGAAGACGGCCTGATTGCCGCTTAATCGGCAGCCAAGTTCGGTATCGTCGCAGCCATAGAGCTGGTCGATCAGCCGCCAGTCAAGAGAAGCCCAGAGGGTTTTTCCGGCGAAGGAGACGCTCAATGGTGCTTTGTCTGCTGTAAAAGCAGCGGTTACCTGAATTTTGTTGCCGATAACCTGGGCGGCAATCAAATCAACAGCTTTGCCTGAGCGATCCTTGATGGCAACCCCCTGTTGCAGAGTGGGCAGATCTAAGCCGGCAACCGAGTTGAACGACAGCATCAGTTTGCCTGATGAAACAACCTCGGCTCGGCTTAATTCAAGCTTCAGCTTGAATTCGGGTGAATCATAAACGTTGTCATCGTTTTCGGTGACCCAGACTTCGCTGCGCTCAGCAACATGCAGGGTTTTACTGCCGGCTTCTTTGTCGCCGGTGCTGGTATTAAGAATCAGAAAGCCGACCTGCGCGGCATTCTCAAGCAATTCGATGTCGGCAAAAGCGCCATCTTTGTCTCTTCCGGTGAAGGCAGTGCCACCCTTCGGCCAGTCGGTCGAAGGCGTTTTGACTTCATCCCATAACCATAACCCGAAATCTTTATAGTTGCCGTCGTTGCGGTGATAATGAATGCGCAATGTGCCAGGCAGTGGCGGTTCGCTGGCAGGTTCAGCTGCGGCGGTAATCGACGTGGTCAGGCAAAAAACAGCAGCGGCTGTGGCAAGCTTTTTTATCAGGCGCAAAAATATGTTCATGGCGGTTACTACCTTTGATTAACTGATTCGAGCATCATAATAACTCTTTCTGATGCCGATTTGCAAAATAATCACCGCGAACCTCAGGCGCGATCTTTGAATTTGTTTAATTGCCATGTCTGCTTAAATATGTTAGTAATGCTGCAAATGAGACATAACTTAATGCCATGCGGACCCTGCTGAATTTTTTTATACATATTTTTGACCGGGTTTGTGCTGCCCGAGTGACCGAAGCGGCAGCCGCCATTGCCTATTATGCCATTCTTTCCTTTTTCCCGTTGATTCTTTTTCTTATTGCCTTCAACTCCTCTTTTCTGCAAAGTGCCGAAGTGCAGGGCCAGATTCTTAAATTTGTTGAAGAATACCTGCCCGGCTCAGAAACAATCGTTGTCGGCAACATTCAGCACCTGATCAACGCCAGCGGCGCCGTCGGTCTGGCCGGCACTGCCGTGCTGCTCTGGTCTGCCACCCTCGTGTTTGCCGGGTTTGCCCAGAATATCAACATGGCCTGGACTTCAGCTGAAATCAGGCATTTTCTCATTGACCGCCTGATTGGCCTGATGATGATCGGCATCATGGTGATTTTTCTCATTCTGACCCTCATAATCAATACCCTTCTAGATGTTCTGCCGCGCCTGTTTCCAGAATACCTCGGGCCGGTATTTGCCGATATGACCAGACTACATCACTTTCTGCTCGACTACCTGCCGATGACCACGTTGTTTGGTCTGCTGCTGCTGCTTTATAAATACATTCCATCGGTAAAGGTTCTCTGGCGAGAGTCAGTGATCGGAACCATTTTTTCATTTATAGCCCTGCAGATTACCAGGGGCGGTTTTGTCTGGTATCTCTCATTCGGAACCGACAGCTACAGCCTCATTTATGGTTCGCTGGGCGCGGTGGTCGCCTTCATGCTCTGGACATATCTTTCATCATGCATAATTCTGATTGGCGGCCATGTGAGCGCCGGTTTCGCCATGTTTTTCAGACCGGCAGAGGCTGCTGCCCCTGAAAAACAGGCGGCAGACGCTTTGCCTTCGGCCGAGCTACCCTGAATTTTCGGGCTACCATCTTTCGGCGGGCTTTTTCTCGCTTTTCATGCTCAAAGAGATGCGCTTGCGCTGAATATCAACTTCGAGAACCCTGACCATGACCCGTTGCTGCACCTTGACCAGCGTTGCCGGGTCTTTGACGAATTTATCAGACAGTTGGCTAACATGTACCAGGCCATCCTGGTGCACGCCAATATCGACAAAAGCGCCGAACTGCGTGACGTTGGTGACGATGCCAGGCAGAGTCATGCCAACTTGCAGGTCTTTGATCTCATTAACCCCTTCGGTGAAGGAAAAAGCTTCGAATTTTTCGCGCGGATCGAGACCTGGTCGAGCCAGTTCCTGTATGATGTCGTTGAGAGTCGGAAGGCCAGCTTCTTCGCTGACATAATCTGCTAATTTGATCTGCTTGCGAACTTGCGGGTTCTTTAATAACTCTTCAACACTGCAGTTCTGGTCATGCGCCATTTTTTCGACTATCTTGTAACTTTCGGGGTGCACCGCGCTGCGGTCGAGCGGGTTATCGCTGTTGCGCACCCGCAAAAACCCGGCCGCCTGTTCAAAAGCCTTTGGCCCAAGTCTGGGCACCTTCAGCAGCTGCCGGCGATTTTTGAAAGGGCCATTCTCTTCGCGCCAGAGTGTAATATTTTTAGCAAGCTGGGGGCCAAGGCCGGCTACATAGCTGAGCAACTGCGGGCTGGCAGTATTTACTTCAACGCCAACGCCGTTCACACAACTCATTACGACATCGTCCAGCCCCTTTTTAAGTTTTCCCTGATCGACATCATGCTGATACTGACCGACTCCTATCGATTTGGCATCGATTTTGACCAGTTCGGCCAACGGGTCCATAAGGCGGCGGCCAATTGAAACCGCACCGCGAACCGTGACGTCGTGATCTGGAAACTCAGTTCTGGCAACTTCAGACGCACTATAAACCGAAGCGCCACTCTCGTTAACCATTACCAGAGTGATACTGGCGGGCAGTTTAAGAGACTTTATGAATGCTTCGGTTTCGCGACTTGCGGTGCCATTGCCGATGGCGATTGCTTCTATTTTATGCCTGGCAATAAGTTGCCTGATCAGAATGCCCGAAGCTTCACGGGCCTGCTCTGATTGCGAAATGAAGATGACATTATTCTCGAGAAGTTTGCCCTGCTGGTCAAGGCAAACCACCTTGCAGCCGGTTCGAAAGCCAGGGTCAAGAGCGATTACTGCTTTTTGCCCAAGCGGCGGGGCCATGAGTAACTCACGCAGGTTGGCCGCGAAAACCCTGATTGCTTCTTCTTCTGCCTTTTCACGCAATTGCTTGCGATACTCATTTTCTATCGACGAAGAGAGAAGTCGCTTGTAAGAGTCTTCGGCCGCTTCCCGCACATGTTCCCAGGCTGGGCAGAATTCGCGGCGAAAAAAACGGCTGACCAGCTTGGCAGCTTTCTCTGCATCGGGCAAGATACTTGTTTTTAAAAACCCTTCATTCTCGCCACGCATGACGGCGAGCAGACGATGCCCGGCGGCTTTGCTGGCCGGTTCCTGCCAGTCGAAATAGTCGCGAAATTTGGCGCCTTCGACTTCTTTTTCTTTAACAACTTTAGCAACAAGAACTGCTTCAAGAGAGAATAACTCTCGCAACGCGGCTCTGACCTCAGCGTTTTCGCTGATCATTTCAGCAATGATATCCCGGGCGCCCTGCAGTGCGTCTTCAACCGTGGCTACCCCTTTCTCCTCGCTGATGTAGGCCAGGGCTTCGCGCTCTGGCGAGAACGAAGGCTGTTGCTCAATAAGGGCGAGGGCGAGAGGTTCGAGACCCTTTTCGCGGGCGATGATTGCCCGGGTGCGCTTTTTGGGTCTGAACGGCAGATAGAGATCTTCAAGCTCGGCAAGCGTAGTCGTCGCGTGAATTTTGCCATTAAGCTCTTCGCTGAGCAGGTTGCGTTCGGCCAGAGATTTAACGATTGCCTCGCGTCTTTTGTCGTATTCGGCAAACTGTTCCATGCGGTCGCGGATCTTGCCGATGGCAACTTCATCGAGTGACCCGGTGCGCTCTTTGCGATAGCGCGAGATAAACGGTATCGTGCCGCCCTCTTCAAGCAGTTGAACGGTTGACATTACCTGTAACGGGTTGATTTTAAGCTCGGCAGCGATTCTGGCAAAATACTGGTCGTTCATTATCTGACCTCACATGTTAACTGCCTGATTTATATTACCCCGCTGCCGCCAACGTCAAGGCAAAACTTTTTGCGACTGCCCCTGTTGAAATGTTGCCTGCTTCTGCCGCAATCTGCTCAAAACTTTTAATATTTGCATTGTTGAGAGGTTTTGTACTATTAATGACTGGTAACTGCAAAATTGAAGCAGATATTTATCCCTCTTGCTGAAGAGCGACCCGACCGATGGCCACGTCGTCGAATCGGTGAGAAATACCCGATGCGTTGTTATGTGGCTTTCACTCAGCGTCGACCTGTAGTCCTGATATTTATTTTTTCAGGGCTTGATATCTTTGTCTGCCACGGCTGAGCAGCTTGGTAAAATTGTTTTCGGAGGAAGTTATGATTAGATTACCGTTTAAAACTCTGGGGCTGGTGCTGATGATACTTATGTTTGCAGCCGGGCTTTCTGCGAGAGAAATCCGGGTTGGGGTCGTTGCTGACGGGTTGACTGATAACACCAGAACTCTCTTGAACGCTATGGATGCAGAAATCAAAAAGCTGGTGCCCGATACTGACCAGGTTATCTTTGCTGAAAGCATGGTTAAGAATGGGAACTGGCAGGTCGAGAGCATCAAGGCAGCCATTGACGAACTGCTGAAGTCTTCTGATGTCGACGCTGTGCTGACTCTTGGCCCTATTGCCTCGCACCTGGTTGCTCACTATGAAAAGCTGGCAAAACCAGTTTTTGCTGCCCACATCATCAATGCTGCCATGCAGGGTCTCTCACGCAAGAATGGCAGCAGCGGCATAGAAAATCTTGCCTACATCGACCTTGGTATCGATCTTGGCCGGCATATTGAACGTTTTCAGGAGATTCGTAACTTCAAGAGGCTTCATCTGCTGGTCAGCCCATCTATGATGAAGGGTATTCCAGATCTGGCTGCACATCTTGCCGTTCAGGCAAAAGCCCGAAATGTTGAGCTTGTCGTCGTGCCGGCAGTCAGCAACCTGTCTGAAGTCGCCGCTCAGTTGACTGATGCTGAAGCGGTTTATCTCGCTCCTCTTCTCGATATGCCTTCTGAACAGCAGAGCCTGTTGATCGGCAAAATTAATGCCCTGAAAATACCAAGTATGGCTATGCTGGGTCGGGCGCCGGTTGAAAGTGGGGTTTTGAGTAGTATTGCCATGGAAATCGACACCCAGAAGCTCGCCAGGCGCATTGCTCTGAACTTTCAGCGGCTGCTTATGGGCGACAATCCTGCTGATTATCAGGTTGATTTTTCGCACACTGAGCGCCTGACCATCAACATGCAGACTGCCCGTGAAATCGGGGTTTTTCCGACCTGGGAACAGATGACCGACGCGGCGCTTATCAATGACGATAGCGGTGCCGGCGCCCAGCAGTTGTCGATTACAAGAGTGATCGAAACGGCTCTGCTGCGAAACCTTCAGCTCGTGGCCAAAAAGCAGGAAACAGCAGCGGGCGCCCAGACGGTTAAGCGTGCTGAGTCAGCCTTTGAACCAAAGTTGAGCGTTTTCGGTCGTCAGACGGTTATCGACGAAGACCGTGCCGAGAGCATGTTGACCCCGGCGCGTTACACTACCCAGTTGGGCGCCGACCTTTTGTTCGTGCTCTACAGCGAGCAGGCCCGGGCCAACATCGATGTTCAGAAACTGTTTCAGAATGCCCGCCGCGAAGAAGAACGCGCCCTGATGCTCGATATTATCAGAGATGCTTCCACAGCCTATCTGAATGTTCTTAAAACCAGAACGCTGCAGAACATTCAACGCGACAATCTTGAAGTTACCCGCGCAAATCTTGAAATTGCCAGATTTCGTGAGCAGGTTGGCACTTCAGGCCCTGCTGAAGTTTATCGCTGGGAAATCCAGATGGCCGGGGCCAGGCAGGCAGTTGTCGATGCTTCTGCCATGTGCAAAAAAGCTGAACTAGCCTTGAATCAGCTGTTAAACGCGGCCCAGGAAGAAGAATTTTCCACCGCTGACCCGGATATATTTTCGCAGGTATTTTTTCTCGATTTTCAGCGAATCGCCCCATACATCGACAATCAGTCGGGCTACAAGGTGTTCAGGGATTTTCTTGTTGCCGACACCTATGCCTTCTCACCCGAGATTCAGCAGATTGGCCGAGGTATCGAGGCCATGGCGAGGTCGAGACGCTCGGCGCAAAAACGCAACAGTCAGCCGGTTGTCGCTTTGCAGGGCAATTTCAGCCGCACCGTTCGTGAATCTGGTATTGGCGCCGACAAGCCTTCTCTGCCAGCTCCTTTCAAGAGCGTTTTCAGTTTTCCTGATAAAAACGACTGGCATGTGGCTCTCAACATTTCATTGCCGATTTTCGAAGGCGGCGACCGCGAAGCTGCCATAAAAGAGGCTGAAGCCCGCCTGAAAAAACTCGAGGCTGACCGTGGTTACCTGATGCAACGCCTTGAACTCAATACCCGCGCCTCTCTGGAAGACGCCCGCGCCTCTTTTTCGAGCATCGGGCTGTCGCAGACCCGCGCTGAATTTGCTGCTAAAACTCTCGACCTGGTTCAGAGTGCATATTCAAGGGGTGCGGTCAATATTCTCGATCTGATCGATGCTCAAAATGCTTTTCTGGTTGCCAAAGAAGCTTCGGCTAATGCGGTGTTCTCTTTTTTGAGCGACTTTATCAAGGTGTGCCGCGCCGTCGGAACTTTCGACTTTATTCTTAACCCCGAAAGCAATAGCCACTGGTATGAACGCCTCGAACTCTTCTACGCTTCCAGCGATAACCCGCCGGTATTTGAACGACGACCACCGGCCAGAAAAGTCTTAAATACAGCTTCATCAACTGAAACTCTGCTTTATGAAGACTGAAAATAATGAATAAAAAAACCGGCTTTTCAGGCAAACCTGAAAAGCCGGTTTTTATTTGATCAGCGATCAGCTGTCAGCGAAGAAAACCAGTGTTGAAAGCGATGTCCTTTTTGGTGTGACCCATGCCGGCATAGTCGCAGCAAAGTTCTTCACCAGCCTTGATGCGGCGGGCTGTAAAAGTGCCTTCGGGGATATCAACGAGATTCGGTTTGTCAGAATGGTTCATGAAACGGGCGTCATCGATGCAGTAATAGAGAAGGTCACCGCTCGAAAAACAGTATTTTCTGAAGAAATCACCCTGCCATTCGGGCATGGAATTTAGTTTGTTTTCGGTCAGAACTTTGTCAAAGTCTTCGTGATAAGCCCATACCTGAGTCTTTTCAGGTATATCTTCGACGGCGAACAGACCAAGGCCTTCAATGTTTGAGTTCTTTACAACGGTTTTTACAAGCAGCATAGCAACCATTTTTCGCCCGATACACGTCTTTTGAGCGGTTCGACAGCGAATACTCCCTTTTCTTCAGATATTTTCCCAACTGAAAGATCATGTGAGAATTGCGAGAGGATAGCACCGCAACCCCTCTTAATCAATAGGCCAGGCGAAGTTTTTAAAAAAATATTATAGACCCGGAAATCAGCTCTGCATACTCTTAAAAACTGCGAGAAGTCTGGCTACCATAACCTCACGTAGATAACTGGCACGCACCTGCGCCAGGTTCGCGGTGGCGGCGGTTGCAAGACGCCGGTAGTTCTGCTTCAGGTAGACGGCCTGACCGGCCAGACTCGCCGCGTCAGCCGGGTCGTATTGCAGGTTGCCTTCGATTGACCCGAGAATATCGCAGGCTTCTCCCTTGAGGCCAAATAGAATTGGCCGGCCGCCGGCCATGTAATCAAAAACTTTTGACGGAATGGTTTTGTCCATTGTGCCGTCGTCTTTCAGGTGCAGCATCAAAGCATGGGAATTGCGTATCATCTCGATGGCTTTTTCTTTGGCTACCAGACCGCTGATCTCAACGTTCGTTAATTGGGCCGCTTTAATCGCCGCTTCGATCAACGGTTTTTCGATGCCTGAACCGACCAGCTGAAATCTGATATCAGTTTCGCCCCGACTGGCAAGCAATTTTGCCGCTTCGACCACCAGACCAAGGTTCTGGCAGTAGCCCATGTTGCCGATATAGAGAATATTAAGGTTTTTGGGAGCTGCTTCAACAGGTAGAGCCTGATCGGCAACCATTTCGGCCGGGATTGCGTTATATATGACTTCGGGAACCCGACCACCTGATAAATTGGCGATATAAGCGGCCATAGGCCTGGCTACACAGGTTATGCGACTTGAGCCCCGATACAAAATCTGTTCGACCAGCTTGGCCCCTTTGAACAACAGGCTGTTTGCCTTGATCTGACCGGCGACCACGGCTGATTCAGGCCAGATATCGCGAATATCGAGGCACATTGGCGTTTTTTTGAACCATGAAATGACCATGCCTGCCAGGCCGACAAAAAGAGGCGGGCTGGATGCCCAGATAACGTCAAACTTGCCCTGGTGATGGCGGGCGGCTTTAATTGCCCCGAACATGAATGAGAGATAATGGGCAATGTAATTCCATTTGCCGCGCCCCTCATACTTGATCAGCTTGACTCTGCTGACTTTTATCGGCCCATCATCGACTCTTTGCTGGTCGATCTGACCCTTATGAGGTTCGCCGGCGACAACATGCACTTCGCAGCCCTTGCCGGCGAGCAGTTGCGCGGTCTCACGCATGCGAAAGGCGCAGGCGGTAACGTCAGGGTAGTAAAATTGCGTAACAATGAGAACTCTAAGAGGTTTTCCAGCTGATGACATAGTCAATTGCCCCGGCATCAGGATTACTTAAAACCAGTTTTTCGGCGCTGACGGGCCTGCCGAAATCAGGATACCAGGTGCAGGGCATCATGCGCACCCTGGCACTGGTAGTGATCGTGAACGATAGGTCGCCGATCATAAAGCTGCTCGTCCCGGGTTGTTCTGCTGTGGCAATCGCTTCGGGGGCGAGGTGTATGCTCGAAATAAATGTGCCGGTCAGCTTGCGGTCGTTCAGTCGATCTCTGATTCTGATTGAACCTGGCAAAAAAACGACTTCGCGCTTGAATCGCTGACCATACTGGTCGATAAACTCGACGGTCAAAAGCCCGCTTTCTGAATCGTAGGCCCTGCTGATAATTCTGGCCCGCTGACCGATTCTGAAACGCCCCCAGATATCTGATTGTTCGGCATGCTCAACCATCGGAACATTGTGCGCCGCAGTGCTGCGGCACTCTTCGCGAATCGTTTCGTTCTGGTATGAGCCGCACCCGGTATCGATGATGCAGCGCTTGCCCAACAGCGAAAGTTCGTATGAAAGAATATCGCAATGGGTATGCCCGGGCTGGAAATATGGGGAAGGTTCGCCGCAGCTCATGGCAAAATAGCATTCTGGCGCACGTCGCACAAAAAAGCCCGATTGCTCAAGAAGATAGGTCATGGTCTGCCAGTCGCGCATGATGCCCTTCCAGAGGGCTGAATCATTGAACTGGGCGATGTAGCCATCGGGGTGGGTCATGACCGCAAGCCAGTCACGCATCAGTGGCACCCGGTCACCGCACAGAATGGCCAGACGCGCTATTTTTCGGCTCAACCCCTGGCTGATGCCGTCAAGTTCAAGCAGTTTTCGATTGGCGGCCCGCACCGTTTCGACGGCGTGCAGCATTTCGATGTGATACATCGGGCTGCGCTCAAAATGCCCGCCATCGTTGAGAAACTGCATGCGTATCTGGGTTACCAGCTCATCGATGCAGAATTCAAGACGGTTTTCGAAGTCTGCGGTCAGGTTGTCTTCAAACTCAGCGAGGTAGGCGGTGGCCACAAAAAGAGCCTTCAGGTTTTCGAGCAGGTGGTTCGCCTGGTTGTGATATTCGAGATCTTGCCAGAGCCGGTCACACTGGTTGGCAATCGAGCTTCTGATGCAATCTGCCGCCTCTTCGTCGAGCGAAGGGTGCTGGCGGCACCATTGCACCCATTGGGTAATTCTCTTCGAAAGTGGGAATGGCTCCCAGGTTTCGGCCTGGGTCAAAGAATTCTGTTCGATCCAGTCAAGGATCAGATATAGATTTTCTGGTGAATGCGTTTCGGTCTGACCGTCGTGCAGCCAGATAAAATAGTTGAGCTGATAAACCCAGAGCTTTTCGGGTTGTTCGATAAAATGATCGCTTTGCCACTGCATTTTTGCAGGGTTGAACTGGTGCGGCCGGTTGAGAAAACGCAACTCAAGCAGCCCTGGAGGTTGCGGTAGCACTTTCCCTTTTAATTCGGCTGCCAGCTGACAAATTCTGCCGGGAGTGCCGGCCGATGAGAGCAGACGTTTGATGGCATGCCATGGCCTGCTGTATATCTGCACCGGAAGCAGGTGCCTGACGGTGTGAAAGAGTCTGCTGATGGTCATTAAGTAATTCCTGGCGTTTGCTTTTTTAACAGTCTAGTACAAGACCGCCCGCCTGTAAAGTCATTGCCGCAACTTCATTTAGTTCTGCGAAACTGATCGGCGTGGCAAGACCCTGCTCAACAGCTCTGACGAAGGCGGCCGCGCATGCTTCATGACCTTTGTCCTGTGCCCAGAGAGCGTGGCTTTTTGCGCCCGGCCAGCCGAAAAAGTGCAGATTCTTGAAGTTGTCGATCTGCATGATGCGCCCCTGCGAAAAAATTTCCAGCCGCTCCTTCGGAAAATCCTTGCTGCCATTCGCAAAATAATGCACCGTGCCGATCGAACCATCTTCGCAGATCAGATTGATCGAAACCGTATCAGGGGATTTGTCTTGCGACAGTGGGTTGCTCATGATGCTTGTGGTAACCGATTTAAGCGGTTGGCCGGTCAAAAACCTAACCAGATCAATAAAGTGGCAGGCTTCACCAATAACGCGCCCGCCCCCCGCCGCAAAATCATGAACCCAATGTTCGGCCGGAATCTGCCCGGCATTCACCGTGATGATGATGCTGCATGGCGCATTGCCGCCGCGCAGCTTTTCGGCGGCCATGGCGGTTAACGGCGAGAATCGACGATTAAAACCGACCATCAGATGCAGCGGTTTTTTGCTGTTCGCAGCCTCCCAGGCTGTTTTAATTGCAGCAAGTTCGGCAAAACTCAGGCAGAGTGGCTTTTCTACAAAGACATTGCGGCCACTGTTCAGGGCTTCAATAATAAATCTGGCATGCGAACCGTGACGGGTGGCGATTACTACTGTGTTGATTTCAGGGTCATTGAAAATGCGGGCCGTGTCGGTGGTGCTGATCGCAAAACCCTGCCGGCTGCCGACATGATTGCCCGAGACACCGCCAGAACTTGCGATGGTTTTGAGGGTGGCCCCGGCTTTGGCAAAGGCCGGAATCAAGGTGCTGCCGGCATAATTGCCCGCACCGATAAAACCGATGACCGCCTTTTCGCAGGCTGCCGGTTGCTTTGGCCGCTCGCTTAGCGCCACAGCCCGCTTGGTTAAATCAACCTTGCCATCGTAAGTGAGTACCAGGCCGAGGATATCTCTAGCTTCGGCAACCAGTTCATAGGCCCTGCCTGCCTCTGCGAGCGGAATTTCGCGACTTACCAGTTCACGGGTGCGTAGTTTTCCTGAGTCCATCAGGTCGAGAACCGCTTCGAAATTGCGTTGCTCGGTCCAGCGCACAAAGCCAATCGGGTAATCAAGGCCCTTCTCTTCATATTCGCTGGCATAACGCCCCGGGCCATAAGAGCATGAAACCTGAAATGAAATCTCTTTCTTGTAAAAATCATCACGTGAGAGATTCAGGCCGGTCACACCCACCAGAACAACACGACCGCGCTTGCGGCACATCTGAGGTGCCTGCTGAGCTGGGTCATTGCTGGTGGTTGATGCGGTGATAATCACGCCGTCAACCCCATGACCGCGCGAAAAATTCATCGCCAGGTCTACCGGGTTGTTGCCATGCGAGATGTCGAAGGCGGTAACGCCGTAGTCGCGTGCCAGTTCGACCTTCTGGCGGTCGAAGTCGAAGCCAATCACCCGGCAACCGTTGGCCAGCAATATCTGGCAGGTCAGCAACCCGATCAGGCCGAGACCGATGACTGCGATACTTTCACCGAGAGTTGGGTTGATCAGGCGCATTCCTTCAAGAGCGATTGCTGAGACAACCGTAAAACAGGCACTGGTGTCATCGACCCCGTCTGGAATGCGGGCGCAGAGATTGGCCGGAATGCATACTACTTCTGCGTGGTTGCCATTCGATACCACCCGGTCGCCTGGTTTGAAGCCAAAAACCCCGGCGCCAACTTCAAGAACCACCCCGGCATTTGAATACCCAAGGGCAAGCGGCTGATCGAGTTTGTTAAAAACAGCGTTAACAGTTGGCATCAGGCCATCAGTTCTGACCTTCTGCATTACCTGCCTGACTTTATCTGGCTGCTGCCGGGCCTTATCGACCCAGCCAGCCTTGCCAAAGTTGAGGAGCATGCGTTCAGTGCCCAGTGAGATAAGGCTGCAGTTGGTTCTGATCAGCAAAGACCCGGGCCTGACCCCCGGAACTGGAAGTTCAGCCAGTTCAATCTCACCTGTTTTCAGGCTTTGCAGAATCTGTTTCATGAAGTGGGGCTCCTGTTAAATTCTAAATTTTAATCTGCCCATACGGCGTGCCGTCTATAAAAAGCTGGCACCAGATCTCGATGCACAGCAGCGAAAAAATCGTGTAACTTCCGTCGATTCGCCCGTTCTGATTGTCGTTGATCAACTTGCTCACCGCATCCGGAGCAAATATTCCCCGGCTTTTTATTACATCGGGTGCCAGCAGGCGGCCGATAATTTCGCGCAGATCATGCTGAATCCAACGACGAAGCGGTGCGCCAAATGCCGTTTTGCGTCTATAGATGACATCGTGCGGTAAAAAGGGTTCCATCGCTTTCTTGAACACTGCCTTGCCGGTGGTCAAAGTCTGTTTGTATGAGGTCGGAATGCGGCTGGCAAAGGCAACCAGATCTGGGTCGAGCAGGGGAACCCGTGCCTCGACGCCGTAACGCATGCAGGTTTTGTCGGTATAGTTGAGATTGTGGTCTGGCAAAAAGAAGCGGCTGTCGAGAAACAGCATCTTGTTGAGCGGCTCATGTTCACCCTGAACAGTCGATAGCGCCTCGCGCAGCAGTTCGTCTGCCGGTTTGGCCAGTTCGCGGCACTCGGGGTTGAACAGGTCTTGTCGCAGGCTGTCTGATGACCACTGGTAATATGCCAGCAGCCGCTCATCATCAGAAAGATGCGCGTTCTGCAAAACTTTAACCAGCCGGCGCGCCCATGGGTGCCTGACATCGGCGTGGGTTGAGGCAATTCGCCCGGCCAGGCTGCGAATTGGCCCTGGCAGCCAGCTCCAGAGTGCTTCGGTTCTTATTGCCAGGTGACGTCGGTAACCCGAAAAAATATCGTCGCCCCCGGCCCCTGAAAGCAAGACCTTGATACCGTCTTCGCGGGCTTTTTTCGCGATGATCATCGCATTGACCGGCGCCGGGTCGGCCAGCGGCTCATCTAAAAACCAGATGAGTTCGCCAATTCTGGCCAGCAATTGCTCGGGGTCAATGCGAATCGCTTCAAGATCGACTTTGAGATGCCGGGCAACCTTTATGGCATAAGGCAGGTCTGCCGGGCAGCCCTCTACCTCACGGTCATCACCAAAGCCGATGCTGTAACAACGAATCGGGGCATCGGGCATCAGGCGCCGCATCATGGCAACTATTGCGCTTGAATCAAGACCCCCTGAAAGGAACGCCCCTACCGGCACATCGGCAATCAGCTGGCTTTTGACCGCCGCTTCAAGGTGCCCGGCCAGCTGCCTGGCGGTCTGCTCGAAATCAAGGTCAAGGCGGGTGCCGTCATACGGCAGGTTATACCATTGCCACTGCCGGCTGATTTTGCCGTTTTCGATCAGGCAGGCTCCGCCGGGCAGAACTTTTCTGACGCCTTTGAACATGGTCAGGGGCGCCGGGCTCCAGATATAGGCCAGGTGAGCATTGACCGCCTGCATGTCAATGCGGCGGTCGAGGCCGGGGCAGGGCAGTAACCCTTTGAGTTCAGAACTGAAGGCGATGCCGTTGCTGGTTTCGGCGATATACAGGGGCTTGACCCCGAGATGATCGCGGGCAATAAACAACGTATTTTTGCGGCTGTCGAAAATCGCAAAGGCAAAGATGCCGTTGAGCATAGGCAGCATCGCGCAACCTTTTTCTTCATATAGATGCAGCAACACCTCAGAATCAGAGCGACTGGCAAAGCGATGCCCCTGATCAATGAGTTCCTGGCGAAGACCCGCGAAATTATAGATTTCGCCGTTAAAGACCAGCCAGAGACTGCGATCTTCATTGGTCATCGGCTGATGGGCATCAGAACTGAGATCAATGATCGAGAGGCGTGCGTGGCCAAGCCCGGTATGCCGGTCTTCGGAAAAATACATGCCACGGTCGTCCGGCCCGCGGTGACTGATTGCTGCAACCATGGTCGGCAGCAGATCTTGTCCGAAATTCCCGTTAAACCCGGCTATTCCGCACATGCTCAGTGCCCCTGATCTATAAAGCCGCTCAGACCAAGAAAATCGACGGCCCGACCCAGATCGCGGCGCAAGAGTGATGGATCATACATGTAGGCCCGGCGTCTGGCAAATCCTCGCCTGATGAGGTTGAAAAGGTTTGAATTGTGCTTGTGAAATGCCTGGGCTGCCAATTCTGAAAGTTCCTGAAACCGGTGATGCTCAATATGCAACAGTCTTTTATGAGGATCTTTAAAAAAGAGATCTTTCGGATTCGTTTTAAGAAAGTGTTCAAGCGGCGGGTTGGCATCAAGCAACCCCATCTGAACGCCCTGATCAAAAAGTTTGGTGCGTGGAAATGGGCTGTAAACACCGAGACCGCCGTAATATGGCTTCGAGCGCCGCAGAAACCTGACAGTTTTAAGAATGTCTTCTTCGGTTTCAGTGGGCAGGCCGATCATAAAGTAGCCGGTCCAGAACACCCGGTGCCGGTTGAGTATTTCAGCGGCTTTGAGAATCTGCTCGTGGGTAATATCTTTGTCGGTTTCTCTGAGTATCTCGGCTGAACCTGATTCTATACCGACGCTCAATTGCGCCAGACCCGCATCTTTCATCGCGGCTACCAGCTCATCATCGAGAATATCAACGCGGGTGGTGCAATTGAAGGTGATTTTGAACGGCAGCTTTTTAAACGCTTCACATAGAGCCAGAACATGCTTGCGCCGAACGGTGAATGAATCGTCTTTTAACGAAAACTGGGTGGTGCCGTAGGCGCGGTTTACCTGGCTTATTTCCTCGATGACCGACTCGACTGACCGAAACCTGACCTGCCGTTCCCACATGTGAAAACAATAACTGCACCTGAACGGGCAGCCACGAGATGTTAGAATTACTCCCATGTCTTCTGACGAGTAATGCTCAGGGTTCAGCAAGGCCCCGCGATCAGGCAGAGGCAAACTGTCAAGGTTCTGGGTGAACTGGCGATCTGGGTTGTGAATGATCTGCCCGGCCTTTTTCCAGGTCAGGCTGCCGATCTTGCTCAGGTCACCATGATCTCGAATGGCATTCAGAAGTTCGGGCAGTGATTCATCGCTTTCGCCGCGCAGAACATGGTCGACTTCCGGAATGCTTGCAGTAAGGGCCGGCATCGTCGATGCGTGTGCGCCACCCACAATTATCGGAACCCCTGGCAGCACCTCGCGGCAGAAGCGCGCAGTCTGTATTACCGAACCAAATTTTGTCGTCAAGGCTGAAATCCCGATAAAATCAGGCTTCTGCTCGACAATCAGCCGCCGCATGAGTTCCCAGGTTGGGTGTTTCGGGTCGTTCAAGGCGGTAATGTAATTATTGTAGCTCTCGTATTCGCGCGAAAAATTCAGCGAGCCTTCTTTGGGTTCCGCGGCATCCATGTCGAGAATGCTGCATTCATAACCGGCTCGACGGGCGGCGCCGGCCAGATAAGCCAGCCCCAGAGGAAAATACAGGCTGAAAATCCCGGCAAAACTTTTAAAGGGAGGATCAATGAGAAGAAGTTTCATTTATTCACCATATTCCACAGGTATCGATGACAATTTTTAGCTTCAGCACCTCGGGGTCAATCTTTCTGAATTGCTGATGCGCGACCAGCAACAGAATAATGTCCGCTTCCTGCAATACCAGGTCGAGGCTGGAAAGTTCAAAATCAGGGTGGGTGCGGCAGAAGGGTTCGCAGATCAGAAGCTTGCCTGCCGGGCTTTCTTTGAGCTGATGGGCGATTTCGATAGCGGGGGATTCGCGCAGATCGTCGATATCTTGTTTGTATGACAGCCCCAGCACCCCTATTACCGGGTTTTTAATTCTGGAAGCCGCTTCTCGAACCTTGTTGACCACAAAAGCCGGTTTGCTGTCGTTCACCTGCCGGGCAGTTCTGATAAGACGGGCTTCTTCGGGGCAGGCATCGACGATGAACCACGGATCGACTGCAATGCAGTGCCCACCAACACCCGGGCCGGGCCTGAGAATTTTAACCCGGGGGTGCAGATTGGCGAGTTTGATCAACTCCCAGACGTTCAGATTGAGACGCTCGCAGATAAGCGAAAGCTCATTGGCAAAAGCGATGTTAACATCGCGAAAACTGTTTTCGACAAGCTTGACCATTTCGGCGGTCGTTGAGTCGGTAGTGTGAATCTGCCCTTTGACGAATGTGGCGTATAAGGCCCGCGCTTTTTCGGCGCACTCAGGGGTAAGGCCGCCGATCACCCGGTCGTTTTCAACGACTTCACGCATGATTTGCCCTGGAAGCACGCGCTCGGGGCAGTGAGCTACGAATATGTCTTTCCCGGGTATCATGCCTGCCTGTCTGATGAGCGGGGCGATGATTTTTTCGCAGGTTGCGGGGGGTGAGGTTGATTCGAGAACGACGAGGTTGCCGGGTCGCAAGTGCTTGATGATGCTTGTAACTGCGGCTTCGACGTATGACATGTCGGGTTTTTTGTCGGCTTTGAACGGTGTCGGAACGGCTATGATGAAAACATCGCTGGCTTCTGGTGCAATTGCAGCGCGGAGTTTGCCCGACTGGACAGCGGCCCTGACGAAAAGGTCGAGGTCGGGTTCGGTGATGTGTATTTTGCCGCTGTTGATCGTATCTACAACCTTGCGGCTGACATCGACGCCAAGCACCTGGTAGCCTTTAGCGGCCAAGATCGAGCTGGTCGGCAACCCGATGTAACCCAGGCCAATTACACAAATCTGCTTCATCGAATTAATTACCTCGCCCTCATGCAAAGTCTTGATAACGGGTGCAATGTACCAGAAATATCAGCCAACAACAATATGCAATTCAAGAGAAGTCAGGTTCGCATTATTATTTATTGATAACTGCAGAATTAAAGCCGGTGTTACTGACTCCTTACGAAGAATAGTCCAGGCGTGGGCAGAAGGCGGGATTATTGCGCCGGGAGTGCGGCAGGTGCCGCCCGACTGATGGCCGCGCCGGTGAAGTCAGTTGGTTTTATATTTGCAGGATTCAATAATGGCGTAAAATCAAGGTGTATTGGTTTAAGAGAATAAGTCGATGAGTTGTTGTGCGGCGTAACAGATTTTTGGGCGCTGTGTGTTCCAGGTTAAATTTCACTGGTTTCTTCATGGCTGTTTATCGATATGTCTGATGCAACGCCGTTGTACACAATGTTTTGCCTTTTTTAAAAAAAATAAACAAAAAATGCTTGACTGTAAAAAAGAACTCTGTTAATATACCTTTCGTTGCAACGCAAGGTCGCAGCGTCCCGGGGCGTGGCGCAGTTGGTAGCGCATCTGGTTTGGGACCAGAGGGCCGCTGGTTCGAGTCCAGTCGCCCCGATCGGTTGCAGATTTGCGGGAATAGCTCAGTTGGTAGAGCGCCACCTTGCCAAGGTGGATGTCGCGGGTTCAAGTCCCGTTTCCCGCTTTTTTTATCTTTGGTTGCGCCAGTAGCTCAGGTGGATAGAGCAGCAGCCTTCTAAGCTGCGGGCCAGGGGTTCGAGTCCTCTCTGGCGCGTTGCGGGCTGTTCCTGTTCATAACTTCATGGACGAAGTAGCACAATGGTAGTGCCCAAGATTGTGGATCTTGTCGTTGCGGGTTCGAGTCCCGTCTTCGTCCCTGTTGAGCGCCTGTAGCTCAATTGGATAGAGCAACGGACTTCGGATCCGTAGGTTGAGGGTTCGAATCCTTCCAGGCGCGTTGGTTATTTGTATTTTTCGGGCCGCTAGCTCAGGGGTAGAGCATCTGACTTTTAATCAGGGGGTCGTTGGTTCAAATCCAACGCGGCTCACTTAAGACGGGGTTTGCCTTGGCAGACCCCATGGAGCATTAGCTCAGCTGGTAGAGCAACTGACTCTTAATCAGTGGGTCGTCGGTTCAAATCCGCCATGCTCCATTTTTTTTTGCTCGAATATTATAAAATTTTATCTAACAAGCCCGCTGCCAAAGCGGGTTTTTTCATGTTTGCAGATTTGGTTAACCTGCCTGCACCATTTTTGTTTTGCCCCAAAAATTGTGGTAATTTTTTGTGCGAATATGCCCTTTTTGAAAATCTCTTACCACAATTCGGGGCGAATTTGATTTACTACACAAAATGGGGTAACTTTGCAGGGTAACAGTATATTTTGCAATTTCTTCCCCGCCATAGAAGTGTCTGCAATGTTGCTGGTTTGCACGGAAATGCTGCTTTAACGACTTGCCTTCGGCAAACTGCCTGGCTCTGCATCGCAAAACTGAAATTAGCGGGTTGTTGTGACCTGGCGAAGCCCTTTTCTGCCAGTCGGTGATTTTCATTCGTAACGGAGGCTTTAAGCATGAGTGCTACGGTGCTATATTTTTCCGGAACCGGAAATTCTCTGATGACCGCCCGTTCCCTGGCGGCCCAACTTGGAGATGCGCGTTTGATCGCTCTGGCAGGTCTTCAGAAAAGCGCTCCCCTGACCATCGACAGTGAAACGGTTGTTTTCGTTTTTCCTGTTTATGCTTGCGGCATTCCCATGCTGGTCAGCAACGCTCTGCAATGTCTGAAGTTTACCGGCAGACCCTATGTTGCGGCCATTGCCACCTGTGGTGGGGCAGCCGGCTCGGCTGCGGGCATTTTTGCTGCTACTCTCGAAGAAAACTGTCATGTTGAGCTTTCTGCGGGCTGGCAATTGATTATGCCCGGAAATTATACCCCGTTGTATGGCGCTTACTCAGAACGTCGCAATGCGGCTATGCTGGCGGCAGCCGAAACTCGACTGGCCCGGCTCGCTGAACTGATTCGCGACCGCCGTTCCTGTGAGATCGAAACCTTGCCCCAGCCTCTGTCGATGCCAGTTGAGTTGATGTGGCGCGGTTTTTCTAAATGGGTGGGCCGGTCAGACCGGTATTTCAGGTCTTTGCAGAACTGTACTGGTTGTGGCATCTGTCAGCAGGTTTGCCCGGCCGGCAATATCAGGTTGAACAGTGCCAGTCGCCCCGTCTGGCAGAAAAAATGCGAGCAGTGCATGGCCTGCCTGCAATTCTGCCCGGTTGAAGCAATTCAAATGTTCTGGTGGAGCGAGGGTCGTCGTCGCTATCACCACCCGCAAGTCACTGCCGCCATGATTGCCGCCCAGAAAGACCCGGTGAGCTGACCGAAAATATCTGGCGCTGAGAGCGCCCTGTCGTCACTGTCTATACAAAAGCTCATTGAATATTTCAATGCAAGGCGTGGAGAGAAGACGGCTGATGGGCCACGCCGTCGAATCGGTGAGAAATGCTCGATGTGCTCTTATATAAATGGTTTTTTGCGGGGTTTCAGCCGCCGCATCTCTTGACTTTGTAGCCAAGCTTCTGCAGTTCGTCGATCAGGCGATCTCGGTGATCGCCTTGAATTTCGATGACCCCATCTTTTATGGCACCGCCCGCGCCGCACTTTTTTTTCAGTTCAGCGGCGAGTTTTTTGAGGCCTTCTTCGCCGCCCGGCAGGCCACTGATAAGGGTAACACCACTGCCTTTGCGGCCCTTCGTTTCACGGCTGACCCTGACAATGCCGTCGGCCGGTCTGCCCGTCGCGGGCCCCGCTGTTTGCGCCGCCTGCTTGCGGCAGCGACATTGTTCGACCGGTTGCTCGCAGTCGGGGCACATTCGACCCCATTCACTCGAGTAGACAAGCCCGCCCTTCTGGTTTTTGCTCATAATGATCAACTTTAAGACAAAATGCCTCAAATAGTCAATGCCTGAGCTTGTGCATGCCACCGAAAAGTATTAACCTGAAAAATGACGATCTGAACGACGAGGTTAAGAAATGAAAAAATATGCTTTTCTGCTGTTCGCTTCTGCCAGCCTGCTCTGTGGTTGCGGTGGTGCGCCCGAGGCCCCAAAAACACCGGCCCCGGTTGCAGAAAACACCACCAAAGCTCCGCTGAGCAAATCCGATGCATTAAGAGAAAAGGCAAAGTTCGCTGAAGCCGCCAGCCTGGTGGGTTATGATGGCAAAGCGATCAAAGAAGACCTTAACAAGGTTATCGATGCCCAGGAAGAATCGGCAAAGCGTCTTGAAGATCTGAATAATATTCGCTGACACCTCAGCACTCATTACTGTCAGATAAGCACGGGCCTGGTTATAGGGCAGGTTCCGATTTAAAATAAGGGGTTTTTAATGGCCAGAACAAGAAACCTGCCGGCTATCATGCTGGCGATCGCCGCCATGCTTTTGCTTGCCGGCTATCTTGAAGCATCAACACCAAAGTTTCATGTCGATGTCGGCTTGAACCATTTTTACAAGAACCGCTACCTTGAAGCTTATCGCGAGTTCAAGGCTGCTCTTGAACTCGATCAGCGTTACCCCGAAGCCCATTACAATCTCGGCCGGGTCTACAAGGCCCAGGGCTTTATTAAAGAAGCCCTGATCGAGTTTCAGATTGCTGTGCAGCTGCGCCCTGATTATCTCGCAGCCCGCCGCGAACTCGATGCCCTCAAAAATACTCTGGCCGATGACGTCAGTGCCCAGCTTAAACTCCAGGGCAAAGAGACCGTGCAACAGACCGAATTCAGCACCATGTCTTCTGATGAAGCCGAAAAACGCGCTCGCCAGCTCCTGACCCAGGGGCGCACCGATGAAGCCCTGAAATATTTCGATCTCGCGCTGCGCGACCGCCCAAACGACTCATCCCTCAACAAACTGGCGGGTTTCCTTTATTTTAAGCAGAACAGCTACAGCGATGCGCTGTCACGTTACCTTAAAGCCCAGGCTAACGCCCCTAACGATGCAGAGATTCCCTATGCCATCGGCCTGATTTACATGAAAACCAGCATGCCCCAGAAGGCAGAAACTTTCTTTAATCAGTCAATCAGGCTGCAAAACGACATGATTAAAGCCCATTTCGCACTCGGAGAAGCTTACGAAGCCCAGGAACGCCTCGAAGACGCAGTTTTCCAGTTCCGCAAATGCCTCGAAATGAACCCGAAGCTCAAAGAAGCCGAAGGCAAACTCTCATACCTTGCCGGCCGGCAAAGCTATAACTATTTCAGTCGTGGTTCTTACTATTACCAGCGCGGTGAATACGACAAGGCCGAACCCCTGCTTTCGATGGCCCGCACTTATGGCAGTCTTACCGGCGATCAGATTCGTCAGTCTGATGAAATGATCAACACCTGCCGCTTCTGGATCAACAAAAATAAAGCCCAGGAAAAAGTTAATACCGAACGCCGGCAGACCAGTAATGAGGCTAATATCGGCCGAAGCTTCGATGTTTACGATGTCAGCCGCAATGCTATTCCCTATATTGGCCGGGCCGTTGAATGGCGTGGCACCATCGAATTCGTCTCAACCCGCAAAGGCCGCAAATACCTGTTCGTTAACAGCCAGCCTTCGGTTAATGCCTATGCGAACATGGATTATTCTTTCGAAATCGAGTTTCCAAAAGATCTTCCCAATGATCCGCGCATTGCTGTCAGGGCCACAGTTACGGTTAAAGGGCGAATTCTTCGCGTCGACAAGATCAAAAACAATAATTCAGGCACCTTCAGTTCGCGCCGCCAGCCGGTCATCGAAGCCTCTGAAATTACCATAACCAAAATCAACTATGACCCGCCGCTTAACCTTCAATTCTATTGACAAAGGGGCAGACTGCTGATGATGTGGCTTTCAAGGTTGCCGGAGGTTGTGCGCCGGCAGCCGCTGGCGACCTCTTTGCAGGCCGCCTTGAAGGCCCTGATAATCATTTTTTTGCCCTGGATGCTCTTTCAGGGCCTTAATCAGTATTTTGCCGCAGCTGACGCGGCAGAGCGTCTTGCATTCGAACGAAACCGCATGACCAGTCTGCTTGGGGCAGTGGCAGCACGGGCTGAACCCCTTCAGCGTTTTGACGCCGAATTCAAGAACATAGCCGCAATTCCATTTCCGTCGGCCGTTTTTTCGCAACGCCTGCAACAGATCATCAAGGCTCACCCAGGTGCTCTCGAAATCCACGTTTATGATCCGGCCGGCGATTGTCTGACCTTGCCGTTTTTGCCGGCTCCGGCAAAATTTGTGGCCCGCCGCTTTTTTGAATGTGTCAGACAACCGGCGCTGGCAGATAAATACCAACGTTTCGTAATTCAGTTTTCGGGTTACCGCGCTGCCCATAAAATCATCAACCAAAGCCCCGAAGCCATCGTAAGAATAGGCTCTTCACATGATCGCCAGTGGGGTGGCTGGTTTGCGCTGCATGATAAAAACGGTGCCGCAAGCGGCCATCTGCTTGTCTTTATCAGAAAGAGCGCCATGGCACCGGGCAGCCTTCTTGATAACTCGATTCTGCAGGCCCGCCGCCTGTATGGGCGTAACTACCTGTTTGCCTGGCAGGACCCGGCACAGCCATCGGTTCTTCTGCCAGCGGGCCATGGTTTTGCCTCACAGACCACCGCGTTGCTTAATGCCGCGCCAATTGGCGAAAACGATTTCGTATGCGAAGGCCGCCCCGGCGTAAAACTCTACACCGACGATGGCGCCGTGGTTGTCGCCCGCACTGTTTACCCGGTTGAGACCGGGCAATTCCACCGTGGTGTCAGTTTTGCCATCAATATTGCTTCTCTGATCGCATTTCTGGTGCTTACCCCGCTTTTTATCGGTGTAACAAGATTATACCCTGGTTTGAAGCTGAGAATTTCAGCATTGCTGCTTTTCGGTGCCGGCATACCGCTGGTATTACTCGTTTTTACCGGCCTGGCAGACCGCGCTGAACAAGAAGTCGTTCTGGTCGACAGCTTGCAGAAACGTAATATTGAAGAGCTCACTCTGCTTGACGAAGGTTTGTTATACGATTATCGCAAGATCGAAAGTCTTTATAAAGCACATATCAGCAAAATTCGTAATCTGCCTGAACCCGAATTCAAGACCGCCTTCAAGCAGACCGGCAAGTTGCTCGGTTTCAGTGATGTTATGCACCAGGTTCTTCTTGTCAGTTTCGGCGACTCATATTCATTCAGCCGCGAAACTCCTGATGGCCGAAAATCCACAAAAAAAGAATCCATGGTTATCTACGGAGAAATGCTGCTCGAAGTTCTTAACGGCACTTATGACGAAACTGAACGAAAATCCGCTGACCTCTCGTCGGTGGTTAACAGTATGGGCGGCTGGCTGGCGCGTTCACTGATTCTGAACTCAGGCAAAGTCGGCATTCTTAACCTGTTGGCCAGCGTTATGCCGACCTACATTGACTTTGTTGTTGACTCGACAAATCGCGCCCGGGGCATGCTGTTCGCCTTTCTCTCGCAGAGCGCTTTGCAGCGGTCGTATCTGTTAAAAGCCTGCCGGGCGTCTGAACAGAGGTTTCAGCCCTTGCAGCCTCGCCTGGCAGCGATTCCGGTTTCAATGTCGCCTTTCTGGCCTGCATTTCCCAAGCGCTCTACCGCCAGGCAGAATGAACTCAGAAGTCTTGCTGACCAGGTTCTCAAAAGCGGTATCCCGGCTCATATCACCGCAACAGTCGCCGGCGGGCGCTACCTGATCAGCGCCATGCGTGGCAGCAATCTCAGTGGTTACATTCTTATTCTGGCCCGGCCTTATGAGGTCATTGACCAGAAAATAGCCATTCTCAGAAGAAACTTGCAGATTCTTGCCGTGCTCGTTGTTATTCTTGCTCTGTTCGCGGCGGCAGTTACCTCCTCTCTTCTTTTGCAGCCGGTGGGCGTTTTGCGTGGCGCTCTCGAAGCAGTTCTGGCTGGAAACTTCCGCGTCAGGCTTCCAGGGGCCACAATGGTTGAGTTTGACGCGATGCTTGGCAGTCTCGGCCGAACCATGGAAAACTTTCAGGAATTGCAGGTAGCCCGCACCGTTCAGGAAACCCTGTGGCCGGAAGCATCACTGCTTGGCGATGACTGGCAACTGTGCGGCCGCTGCCTGACCGCAACCGAGCTGGGCGGCGATCATTTTGACTGGTTTCGACTTGCCGATGGCCGAGTCCTGTTAACTGCCGGCGATGTTACCGGTCACGGCATTGCCCCAGCCATGATTCAGGCTTCGATTAAGGTCTGGCTGGCATTGAACGCTGAAAAATGCCGTGATGCCGTCGAACTTCTGCAAAAAATCGCCAGACTGCACTTTTTGTTTGGCGCACGCAAACTTTATATGACCTGCTGGCTTGCTTATTACACCCCCACGACCGGTCTGCTTGAATTTGCCTCGGCCGGGCACCCTTACCCGATTATTGTCAGCCAGAACGGCGACGTTGAAACACTTAAGCTACCCGGAATGCCTCTGGGGGTTAAAGAAAAACCAAGCATTGGCTCTGATCAACGGGTTCTTTCGCCCGGCAGCAGCCTGGTTCTCTATACCGACGGGATTGTCGAAACCGCCGATGCCCAGAAGAGAATAATTGGTTTCGATGGCTTTTCAGCGATGTGTTCACAGGCGGCCCATCTGCCTGCCGGTGAAATGGTTGAACATATTTTTGCGGCTGCTGCTGCCTGGGGCGAGCAGATTGACGACCAGACAGTAATTGTACTTCATCGCGATATCGACCCGGGAGGCAGGGCATGAAATCTTCAGATGCCCGCAGGGTATATATAATTCTGCTGCTGCTAGGTTTTGCTGCAAATCTCGCTCTGCTTTTCTTCTTCTGGAACCGAACCAGCCGGCAGGCGCAGGTAGCAGCTGCTGATAGCCAGAAAAAGCTCCTGAGCAGGCTGAAATCTTCCTTTTCATTCGAAAAGGTTTATTTAAGCAGATTTGCTGATTTATTTGCCCGCTCTGAGTCGCTTAATACTGAAGAACTGCCTGGCCTGATAACAGACTGGCAAAAAAACTCCGGACTCGCCGATGCCGGCTGCGAAATTATTTTCTTTAAAGGCTTCGAGCCATTGAATTCCCCGCCCGACCAACGGGCCGAGTGGAAATTTCTCTTCACTCAGATCAACTCTGGCCGGTTTCGCAAATTCAGAATTTCCGGGACTGACAAAAATCGCATCGTCAGATTTCTCAACGGCGCAGTCGGTTTTGAACGACTTGAAGGCAAGCCCGGGCAACTTCGTCGCATCAACATCAACGACAGGCGAACCTTTGGTGTGTGGTTCGATGACCCGCAGAGAGAGAGGGGCGCCGCTGACGGAATGCTTGCCATCAGTCATAGTTCACGCATCAGCAGAAAACTGCTGGCCAAAGCTTTGTTTGAGTCAATGCGGGTTAACCCCGAAGACTACGGCTATTTGAATCTTTTCGACAGCGAAGATTCACTGCTGCCAAAAGATGTCGATCCTTTCCGTTTCAAAACTGCCATCGACTCGGTTGATGCCCGCAATGGCCCCGTGCGACTCACAGTCGAAGGCAAAAATTACCTGGTGATGCTGAGCCCGGATGGCCATATTTTTGTGGCCCGCGAACGACAGGTAACTGTTCCAATCCCATTCTGGTGCCTGGCCCTCTTCTTTTTCTGGCTTCCAGTCTGGTTGAATGCCTTTGTTTGCAGTGCCGGAAAGTTCAAACTTTCGCTGCCTGTTCTTCTGGTTTTTGTCGTCGCGATCAGCATGGCCTTGCCGGCTGCCGCCACCGCCTTTTACTGGAATATTTTTCTCGAATCCCGTCGTGAGTCACTTAAAATTTCTGCGGCAGATCAGATGCAAAACCACCTGGTTCAGCTTGACGCAGGCTTTCAGCAGGTCTTCCGCGACAGCCAGTTGCAATACCAGCAGTTGACCGCACTGATGAACGGCAAACCAGAAAACCTGCAGAAGTTTATCGACCGCTCGGTTCAGCTCGAACTGGCTGGCATGTA
The DNA here is from genome assembly GCA_035352635.1 of Candidatus Rifleibacterium sp. GTDB lineage: Bacteria > Muiribacteriota > Ozemobacteria > Ozemobacterales > Ozemobacteraceae > Rifleibacterium. The sequence goes on along the minus strand of DAOPYA010000005.1, from coordinate 6,210 downwards.
TGATACCTGTATGCTGATCAACCCCGAAGGGCAATTCGTCAGGCCCTCGGCCGGCTCGACGTTTGGCGTCAGAAAGCTTGTTTTTTATAACCGCGCCTATCGAGAAAAAGTATTTGACCAGTATTTCGCCTGGGGCTGGGTTCCATTTGACCTCGAAGCCGCCTATGCACTCGAGACGCCAACTGAAAACGTCGATGTCATGCAATTCATTTCCCTGATGCCCTCGCAGGGCAAAACTGCCTACACTTCATTTGCCAGCTTTACGGCTAAAGATATCATTCGCCTTCACAACAGCAGGTTCGCCGGCAACAGCGATAATCTCAAAGATGGGGTTTCTTCGATGCTCATGTCTTCGTTTATCGCCGACGAAGACGAGAACCCGGTGGCGCGAATTTACCAGAGTCTTGGCTCTTACTTCGACTTCGGTTTCGGTATCAATCAGTCGGTCAATTACGTTGATCTGATCACTGATGCAGCTGGTCGGGCCAACTATTGCATGATTCTGTTTTCCGGAAAATATAATTACTCAAATCGCTATTTCGACCATGTCTTTACCAATGAAAGTCGTTGGCCCGCCGGCGTTAGGTATTTTGCCATAACCGACCGTCTTTTTGGCTCTAACTACCCGGTACTTGACCTCTGGAAACGCTGTAGCTGGCTCATGGCGCTCATGCAGCCGCCGCGCAATACCCATGTTCAGGAAGTCATGATCGATAACCAGCCGCACCTGCTGTGTTCCTATGTTGCGCGTCAGTGCCATGGCTACATTCTTGTCGCTGCCATACCCCTGAAGAACATTGATGCCCAGCTTGACGGGTTGCGACAAAAGATGCTGCTCGCGGCTCTGCTGCTTGCCGCTACTCTTGTTTTTGTTCTGGTAAGGCTTAACCTTGGAATCATCGTTCCGGCCCGCCAGATCATGCAGGGCGTCAGGGCAATCGAGAGTCGCGATCACTCGCATAAAGTCAGTATCAGTACCAATGATGAGTGGCAGCAACTTGCCGAGACGTTCAACAGTTCGCTCGAAAGCATGAAGGAACTCGAAGTGGCGCATTTCGTTCAGACCTGCATTCTTCCCCAGTCCGACATTGTTTCGGGGCCGGCAACCTTTGCCGGGCGCACTGTGCCAGCCGACGACGTCGGTGGCGACTACTTTGACGCCTTTGTTCCGGCCCCGGGCGAAATGACTTTCGTCATGGGCGACGTTTCGGGGCATTCTGTTTCTGCGGCTCTGGTCGTTTCTATGGCCCGGGCTGGCTTTGCCGCTCTTGTTGACAGCGGCTTAAAGCTGCCGCATGAAATTTTTGCCGCTTTTAACCACTTGATGCTTGAGCATCTGCGCCGCGTAAAAATGATGACCTGTTTTGCGGGCCACATTGGCGCAGATGGCCGGTTGACGTGCAGTAACGCCGGCCAGACTTTTCCCCTGATCATCAGCGACGCCGGCAGGGTTGAAACCCTGTCAATGATTGGTTACCCGCTTGGTTCAGCCCGGCGCAAGGCGTTCAAATCAGAAACAAGGCAGCTGCCCGATGTCTGCCGGTTGATGCTCTTCAGCGACGGTGTGGTTGAGGCACTGAACGCCGCCGGCGAGCCATTTGGTTACCCGCGTCTCGAAGCACTGGTGGGCGAACTTGGCTGCCATTGCAGTCGCGAAACTTTTTTTGCGGGCATTTATTCAGCGGTTCGAGAATTTTCAGGTGCAGTTCCATGGGGTGATGACGTTACCATTGCCCTGCTCGATTTTCGCCGTAACCCATTATAAGCAGCGATTGTCAGCGAAATGACGGTCGGGTATTGCTTTTGGGCAACTGTTCAGCCTATAATCAGCCGTCATGAGAACAATACTCAAACTCCTGGTTTCATTAAAATCTGCTGTTGCTCTGATCTCCTTTCTGACCCTGCTGTCAATGATCGGCACCCTGCTGCCCCAGAATCTTGAAGCATCGGTCTATATGCAGCGTTACCCGTCGCTCGGTCACTGGATTCTTGCCCTTGGCTTCGACGACATGTATCGCAGCGTTATTTTTCAGAGCTGTCTGTGGTTTCTCTCTCTCTCAACGCTGGTCTGCATTATGACCCGCTGGAAAAGCACGTCGCGCCGGTTCTTTCATCGCCTCGAAAACGCTTCGGTTGCAGAGATCAAGGCCTTTGAAGTCGGCAGAACCTTTGCCGCTGACCTGCCAGCCGACTGGCAGAAGAATTTTTCTGATTACCGCACCGATGAAGACGGCGTTCTGATCGGGCTGAAAGCCTCAGGGCGCCTTTCGCTGCTCGGCGGAATGTTCATTCATATCGGTCTGCTGGCTGTGCTCGCCGGGGGCCTGCTGGGCGTGTTTTTTGGCGTCGAAATGTCGATCAGCGGCCGTCGCGGTGAGAATGTTATTGTTCCACCCCTTGAAGCGCTCCGGGCCGCGCGTGATGCCGACCGCATGAGTCGCACCGCCCGAAATATCAGAACTTTTTCACCCAATGACGCGGTTCTCGAACAGATGCGCACCCGTGTCGAAGAACTCCATAAACAGTATGCTCTCGGCATGGCAAGCCCCGCCTTTTCGATCACTTTTGACGAACTCTGGGTAGATTACTATCAGGGTGAAAACGACCAGCAGCAGGGCGTCAAGAGCTGGAACTCCAAAGTCAGGTTCCTTGAAAACGATAAATCGTCTGAACCCGCCGTGATCATGGTTAACCAGCCGATTTCCCACCAGGATTTCACTTTTTACCAGGCAAGCTGGAACAAGTATTACCCCCACGTCACAATGCAGGTCACCACCATCGAGGGCCAGCCTGACTGGCCGGGTTATCAGCCGGTCGGCAGTTTCCCGCAGACTATTGATCTGACCGTCAACCAGCCTTACCGGCCCGACTGGGCTTCTTTTACTCTGGTAATGCAAGACTTTATGCCTGACTTCCGGGTCATTGACGGCCGTTTCGTCAGCGTGTCGCATGAATTGAACAATCCGGCGGCCATGATCGTTGCCTATGACGATGCCGAAAAAGTCGTCGGACGCGCCTGGGCTTTTCCTGAAGACCGCACAATGCTCGCCAGTCACGTTTCAAACCTCCCATTCCTTTTTACATTTATTGCTGCCCACCCAGAGTTTGAAAGCACTCTGCAGATGGCTTATGACCCCGGCAAACCCGTGGTCTGGGCCGGCTGCCTGCTCTTCACCCTTGGCATGATCATGAGTTTCTATGTCAGCTATCGCGAACGCTGGGTGCTTGTGTTTCCTGATGGCCAGCTGCGCATTGCCATTGCCGGCAACCGCCCGGCCGCCATGCTGGCACCTGACCTCGATACTCTGCAAAAGAGCCTTACTAACAATCAACAGGAACCCACATCATGAATGAAACCAATATTTTTACAGTATCAATGGTTTGCTATCTGGCTGCTTTTGCCTTTAACAGCGCTTCTTTGAGCCTTGACCGACAAAAATTGCAGCTCTATGGCCGCGGTCTCAACTGGCTCGGCGTAATCGCAGCATTCATCGCCCTGGGCATGCGCTGGCAAAGCGCAGGGCACCCGCCACTTTCGAATATGTATGAATCGCTGGTCACTCTTTCGACCTTCATCGTGCTGGTGTGCCTGATTTTCACATCCGGAAAGCCAATTCCAGTGCTGGAAGCCGGCGCGAGTGTCGGTGCCGTCGTGATGATCGGCGTGGCCTCGGTTTTTTCTTCAGAAACGCAACCCCTGATTCCGGCCCTGCAGTCTTATTGGCTTCACTTGCATGTTTCGCTGGCATTTGTTGGCGAAGCCTGTTTTGCTGTCGCTTTCATTCTCAGCTATCTTTTTTGCCTGCGCCGCATTCTGGGTGATGCATCAGGGCATACCGAACTGGTTGACCGTCGTGAAAAACTGGCCTGCTACGCCGTTGTTGCCGGTCTGCCGGTGGTTTTTATTGCCGGCATGATCATGCTGGCCCGCCACCTGAGCCAGCACCCGATGTATGCCGACCGCTGGCAGAACATTGTTTTCTGGGTAATCATTCCGTCGTGTGTCTCGACGGTCGGGGTTGTTATTCTGGCCTGGCTGTTCAGAGGGGCGCTTGGCCGCGGTGCTGAACGATGGCTCCCTGAAAACGATGTGCTCGATAACCTTATTTATCGGGCGATTGCTCTTGGCTACCCCCTGTTTACTGTTGGTGGGCTTATTTTTGGCATGATCTGGGCCAATAAGGCCTGGGGGCGTTACTGGGGCTGGGACCCAAAAGAAACCTGGGCGCTGATCACTTTTCTGGTTTATTCAATCTATCTGCATGTCAGACTTGGGCGGGGCTGGAACGGCACCTGGACCGCCTGCCTTTCAGTCGCCGGTTTCATCGTCACCATGTTCACCCTCTTCGGGGTCAATCTCCTGATCAGCAGTCTCCATTCCTATGCTGGCGGCTGAGCCGGCTTCAGGCTCGTCTTTGCCTGCCTGACCATTGTCTTTGCACCACTGCTGCCAGAATAGATGCCCGACGAATTCAAAAGCTTCGTCACAGCTGAACTCAGGTTTCCAGATGATTGCCGGGTGATTTTTGCCATGGTATGCCTCAGAGAAAAGGGCATAATCGGGTAACTGACCGATCAGTTCCGGCGGGTATTCGGCGGCATCCCAGATTTTTTCGATGCTAAAAAGTGCGGCTGTTAAAAAATCACTGTCATAAATCTCGTTGACCGCTGCAATGCTGTCAAACGGCAGGCGCGGGTGCAGCCAGACACTGCCACCACCAGGCACAGCTACCAGGTTATTCTGCTGTAATACAGTCTGAAGGCGTCTATCCCAGCTTGAAAATTCTCCAATATCAATGCCGCCACGCAGCTGGTGCAATTTTTTGAGCAGTTCGCCTGGGGCAATGAAAGCCTCGTGGCAGATGCGGTTGAATACCTGCTGTGGCGTGAGATGCAGTTGAACAGGCCCGAAACATAGCCAGAGACCTGGTCGGTCCTGGGCGTCCCAGAATTTGTAGATGGCGTGCTCAGGCGCAAAAAAAAGCCGGCAGCCCGAAAGACTGGTGTCGTGGTTCTTCAGGGCATCTGCATAAATGTAGCCTGCGGCCCTGGCCTCATCACTTAGAAGGGTTTCGATAATTTCGTGACGCCTGGCCCGGCTTATAAGGGGCTTTATGTGCAGGTAAGCATTCAACAGGGCATTGTAATTCTCGGTGCGCTCGGCGTAAGTGTATTCGGCGATCTTGCGCAACAATGCCAGCAACTGCGGTCGCCGACCAAGCCGGGCCGCCATTCCCTGAAAAGCCTTCAGGGAAACCGCCATGACCGGGTATTTGTGCTCAGACCATAAAAATTCGTAGATACCGCGATGTGAAGGCTGAAGCATTCAGAGGGTTATAATGGTTTTCCATTCTCCGTCTTTATATCTGCTGACTGTGCCGCCAACGCTGCCCACCCAGATAGTATCACCCTTGATCTTGATCGAATGAACGCTGCTCTGCTCAAGACCGTTGCGTTCGTCAAAAACTTTCCAGCTTTCGCCGTCAAAGTGTGCAATCCCTGATGGGGTGCCAACCCAGAGATTACCGTAGCTGTCGAGGGCCAGGTCTCTGATCACGTCGTTTGGCAGACCGTCTTTGGTAGTATAACGCGCCCATTCTTTTCCTTCAAGGTCACAACTTGCCAGCCCTTCATTGGTGCCAAGCCAGACGCGGCCTTTCTTCTCGTCGATGCTGATGCAGGTAATGTAATCAGAAACGAGACCGTCATTAGTCGATGGGCTGGTGCGGGTGTTGCGGTTGGTGAAATTTGTGGTGGTTTTGCCGTCATAGACGTTCAACCCATCGCCGAAGGTGCCTGTCCAGATTGTCTCGTCAAGAACGGCATAACTGGTCTTATATGTGTTCAGCAGCGAATCTTTGCGGAAATATTTGAGCCAGTTGGAGTCTGCGTAAGCATTCTGGGGAAAGAGAATGATACTGATCAGGCTCATTGCCAGAAAAATGAAGAACCAGCGCGAACTCGTTTGTTCCATAATTTGTCTGCCTCACAGAATTTCTGATTTTATCCCTTCTGCTATCGGAAACATCTTCAGGTTTCTTTATAGAACTTTTATTTTGCCCAAGGGCAAACGCTTACTTAAGTATCTCTTGATGCAAGTTTCGGCAGGTCAGGCGATTGCATAAGCGACGCTTGTCGAGCACCCCATAGTTCCCTGCAAACGATGCCGCTAAGACCGGACGTTTTGCCTGGAGGGCAAAACGCGGGCGA
>DAOPYA010000004.1:0-85982 GCA_035352635.1 Candidatus Rifleibacterium sp. | reverse complement strand
GCTTCATCCTGGCTTTTGCCGCGCCCAAGGCTCGAAAGAAGGCTGTCGAAGCTCTGCTCGCCGTAAAACTCGGCCATGCAGCGCACAGCCAGATAAGAAGCAACATAACCGCGGGCAATATCATAGTGCGATGAGCCGCCAATCAGTGATGGCACATTGTTCAGATCCACAAAATTGCGTTTGTCAACGAATTCTTTCTGCATCAGGGGTTCATAGTCGGGGCGGATGGTTTCGGGGGACCCGTAGGACGCGCTAAATTCGTAATACTGCGCCAGACCTTCGTTAAGCCAGAGTGGGCAGCGGTTGCTGGTTTTTAAATGAATAATCGTGTGGGTAAACTCGTGGGCGAGCAGACCTTTAACATAGTCAGGGCTTTTGTAGCCGGATTTTAAAGGTACCATGATCTGAATGCCCTGGGCGGAGCCTGCTGACCATTCGCGGCTGACTTTATAGTATTCTTCAGTCAGAAAGAAAATAATATTGATCTTAACTTCTGGTTGATAGTTCAACGAGTCAGTGACCTGAAAAAAGATTTCTTCAAGCATTTCAAAGGTTATGTCACCGAGATCCTGTTGAGAGTTGCCGGCAAAATGAATGACAAATCTCTGGTCTTCTTCGCGGGTGGCATCACTGGTAGAAGCCAACAATTCGCGGGCCTGATTCAAGGCGGCTTCGATAGATTTTTTTTCGCGGTCATCCTTGGCCAGCTTAAGTGCTTTTTCCCAGAATTCTATGGCTTCTTCAAGATGTTTGAGCTCAAAGTGGCACCGACCCATAACATAGAGCATAAAAAATGAATCGGGCTGGTCGGCCAGCACCTTTTCGAAATGGCTGATTGCTTTTTCGTATAGCATCTGTTGCATGGCGGAAACCCCGATACGACCGTGCAACTTAACGTCATCCGGGCGTTTGAACAGAGCGTTTTCATAGTGACTCAGCGCCTTTTCGTAATCGCCGGCGAAATAAAGCAGGTCGCCCCAGGTTGATTCAACGTAGAAATTACCAGGCAAAAGATCAGAAACTTCGAGAAGCAGATCTTCAAGGGCTTCGTAACCCTGCTCGCGTTGCAGTGTGATTTTGCGCAGAATAAAAGCCGCCAGATCGGTTTTGCTCTGCAAGCTTGCCGACGGTTGCCTGGCAATTTTGCGCAGTTCTTCGATACGGTTATCAAGAGCTTTGTCTGCGGTGCCGATAAGAGCCAGCTCTTTGACCAGATCAGCTGATTCAGGGTTGAGAATATCTGTGAACAGCATTACCTGACCATGCAGCAAGGCTGTGCAAAAAATCAGAATCAGCAAAGTCAGAGTTCGTTTCAGCATTCTTCTACCTCTTTTAAAACTCTAGCAGAAAATTTCGGGTTTGCATACTGCCCGGGCACTTCGACTGGCAAAGCTGATGAAAAGGCAGAGTTGAACTTCGCCGATCAGCCATGATTGCATTAAACGACTATTTTGCAAGAAAACGGGTCACGACTTCGTTGATTTTGTCGATGACGATTGGTTTGGTGACAAAATCATCCATGCCGGCTGATTTGCAACGCTCCTGTTCTTCAAGGGTTGCACCTGCAGTCAGTGCAATGATCGGTGTGCGGCTGCCAGAGGATTTTTCGCTTTCCCGTATTTGCCTGGTAGCTTCAAGACCATCGACTTCCGGCATCTGAAGATCCATGAAAATCAGGTCTGGTTTCTCGTTCTGCCAGATTCGACTGGCCTGCCTGCCATTACGCGCAATCATCAATCTGGCGGCGGGTACTAACTTTTTCAGAATTGATGCGAGCAAAATCATGTTCATTTCAATGTCTTCTGCGATCAATATTGAAACATTACTGCAAGTCGATGAGCTGACGGTTAATGGCTGGGCAATCATCCGCGGCAGCGCTAAATTTTCATGAGAATTGGCCACCGCTCCGATGATATATCGGTATAGATCATCGCTTTTAACCGGTTTGCACAGGCGGAACATCACGCCAAGCTCTTCGCACCTCTGGTGCAATTGCGCTGTGTCTGACGATGAATGCAGCAGTATAACCGGTATCCTGCCTTGCTGCATGCGGGGATTGCGGCGCAATAGTTCGATCGTGGCCAGTCCATCAAGAATCGGCATGTGAAAATCGCAAATAATAAGATCAAACGAGCCTGAATGCTCGAGAACTGCAACTGCCTCGGTGCCATTTGGGCAACTGACGCAGGTTATGCCCCAGTTGACGAGCAGATGCTCAAGTATGATTCTATTATTGCTGTTATCATCGATGACCAGGCATTTTTTTACCGCCGCAAGCTTTGATATATCGTATTTTTCACCTGCTTCGACGCTTGTAAGCAAAGAAAAGCTGAAGGTAGAACCATGGTCGGGCTGACTTACTATCTTTATGCTGCTGTTCATCTGATTGGCAATCAGTTCAGAAATTATCAGACCCAGGCCGGTGCCGCCATATTTGCGGGTCGTTGAACCATCTGCCTGCGAGAAGGCCTTAAACAGCTTGCGCTGTTGCTCGCTTGAGATGCCGATTCCGGTGTCTCTTACCGAAAAGTGAAAAGTCCCTCGCGCTGGGCCGGCGCCTACATAAGTTGCTTTCAGCTCGACTTCGCCATGATCGGTAAATTTAACCGCATTGCTCAGAAGGTTCGCGAGTATCTGCTTAAGCCTTACCGGGTCTACGATAGCATAACGTGGCATGTCTGGTTCAATTGAAAGCAGGACTTCAAGGTCTTTTTCACCTGCCGTCAGTTTGATAAGATCGATACTGGCTTCAAGAAGCTCAACCATGTCGGTTCTGATCATCTCAAGGCTCATCATGCCCGATTCAATCTTCGAAAAATCAAGAATATCGTTGATGATTCCAAGGAGGGTGTGCCCTGAAATATTGGCATTTCTGACATATTGTTCTTGAATCTGGCTCAGTTGAGTCGTTTTGAGCAATTCAGTAAAGCCAATCACGCCATTGAGCGGGGTACGTATCTCGTGGCTCATGTTGGCGAGAAATTCGCTCTTGGCACGACTGGCGTCTTCAGCCGTATCTTTGGCTGCCTGCAGTTCTTCTTCGACGAGCTTTCGTTCTGTGATGTCCTCGAGGGCGATGAGTATGCCGGTGATTTTGCCTTGGGCATCTGAAAGAGGAATTCTTGTTGTATCAACCCAGACAGTTTTACCATTTTGATCCTGCTTCCGGTCAACAACGTGGATTTCAGGCGTGCCGGTACTCATAACCCTGAGATCGCAGGCTTTGAGAAAATCGGCTTCCTGGCGGTTGCAGGGAATATCGCGGTCGGATTTGCCCGTTATTTCGCCAGGGTGCCTGAAGCCGTAGTATTTTGCCCCGTTTTCATTGCAACCGAGATAGACTGAATTGGCATCTTTCCAGAAAATCTGCTGCGGAATGCTGTTCATAACGAGTTCAAGCATTTTTTGCGAACTCGAGAGCTGATTTTCGGTTTTTTCGTTGTCGATGCATGCCAATGCTGAAATAGCCAATTTATTCATCAGCAGTTGCAGCGACCGGCAAAGACTTTCGGTGAGACTTGCACCGTTTTTTTGCAGAATAAGCATGCCAAAACCAGGCAGGTTAAAGAAGATATGATTTGTGCCATCGGCTGACCTTGTAAAAGGGGTGGAGGAGGCGAAAGTTTTAAGCTGCTGTTCATTCTGCGGCAGGCTGAAATCACCTGCAAAGGCTATGCCAATGGATGATCTGGGAATGCTAATCGGTTTGCCCCAGGCAAGCGCCTGTTCATAGTGGTCGGGCCGCGCCGGGTTGCCATGGTTGGTCGCAACCATGCGCCAAACTTCAGAGGCCGAGCAATTAAGGGCCCCCATCACGGTTGTCAAAACCTCGCGCAGCATCGGTGTCAGCTTAAGTGTGTTGCCGATTGCCAGAGAGATCTGATAGAGGATTTCGGTTTCGTGAAGGTTGCTCATAATGCTTTCGGGTTGGTTGGTTTCAGATCAAATCATGAGTGTTTCAGAAAAGATACCTACTACGGTGGTTTTATTGAAGAATTCGAGATAATCACGCCCGTTGTTGGCTATTTCTCCGAGGGTTAGGGCGCCAAATAACCGGTGCTGCCCGGCAGCGGCCTCAAGTTCTTCTGAAATTCTGCCGCCAAGAAAGAGAACCCGGGAAACGCAGTCAATAATGAAAGCGTTCGCTGACCCACTGCGGCATGGGCCGGTTTTTTCGGCAAGTTCGCGTGCGTAACTGGCAGCGGCGATCAAGGTTTCAGGGTTGCCATTGAGAAGTCTGACAAAGCATCCGGCCGGAACCTCACCGACGCAAACCAGGCCGTCTGAAGCATTTTTCATCAAAGGGTCTCTGACAATTACTTCAGTATCCAGTCTGGTGATTCCGAAAGGGTAGCTTCTGGCAATTTCGAAAAAGTTGTTGTCAGTGAAGGTCTGGCCGCTGTGCAACTCTACCAGTTCGCGATAAACCTGAAATGCAGGTTGCCAGTCGAGTGTTTTAAGCACATTGCCTTCGGCCTCGGTGACTTTCATGCCGTTGCTGATCGCTTGCCAGCCATGGGCAACGCCCGTACCACAGGCTATCGGTAATTTAGCCACCACCGCTGCGTTTTCCAACAGACCTTCGGGGGTGATCAGGCATGGTTTTTGTTGAAAAGAGAGGGAACCCGCGCCACCACCGATAAAATTTCGATGCAGTCCGAAACAGAAAAACATTGACTGAATAAGCGCTGCGATTCTTTTGCTCAAGCCATCGACGAAGACGACAAAAGTTTCGCCACCAGGGGTTTCAGGGTCTTCCCAGCGGTCGGCAAATGGAATCAACTGCTCGTCAAAAACGCTTTCAGGGTCGCTGAGCCCTTTGACGCATATTATCTCAGGAACCACTTCAAGACCGATTAGCAATGTGCCGGTGGCAAAGTTTTTGCGGTCATAAATAACCTGCGGGAAAATGCCACCAAAAACCGGGATTGGCAACGCTTTAAGCCATGGATCAATCTGGGGGGCTTCCCAGTTGTTGGCATCGCAGGCCAGAATCATCAGGCTTTTGATTGCCGGGTTTTTTGCGTGGTTGTTCCATGCTTCTTTTAATGCAGACAAGGTGCCAGTACTCTCAAAAAAAGTGATCATCTGTTTGCCTCTGCTCAAAGTTCTCACGGCTGAATTGCCGTAGTCTGTCACAATCAGTCTCTTTTATGCTTATTTATATTTTAAGGCATACCGACCTTAACTTCAACAACCATAATGAGTATTGTACCGGGCGAACCACCAGGTTGGTTTTTTTACCTGGTGTCAGCCGGGCAAAATAAAACCGGAGCCGCTGGGCGACTCCGGAGAAGATGATTTGTTGAGGGCTGTTCAGCCGCCCAGTGCTTGCTTAACCTTGTCGAAAAATGATTTTCCTGAGCCGATTCCGGTGGCTTTTGATTCTGGGTCTTCATCGGCGAGTTGCGTGAGCAGTTCGCGTTGTTTCGCGGTCATTTCGGTAGGGGTGCGCACGAAAATTTTAACCAGCTGATCGCCCTGGCCGCCCCGCAACGATTTAACGCCGTAGCTGCGCAGCCTGAAGACTTTGCCGGTCTGGGTCCCTTCGGGTATCTTGATTTTGACTACCCCTTTGAGGGTGGGTACTTCGATTTCGCCGCCCAGAGCCGCCAGCGGGAAGGTGATATTTTTTTCACAGATAATGTCATCACCGACCCGTTCAAAAAAGTCGTGTTTGCCGACCGAAATGAATATATACAGGCTGCCGCTCGGGCCGCCTTTTTCGCCCGGTTCACCCTCACCCGAAAGCTTGAGCTTGCTGCCGGTTTCAACTCCGGGGGGGATTTTTACGTCGATTTTCTGTGAATGTTTGAGGCGACCTGACCCTTTGCATGTGTTACAGGGCTTGTCGATGATTTCGCCTTCGCCCTGGCACTGGTGACAGGTTTTCTGAATCGAGAAAAAGCCCTGGGCAAGGGAAATAGTGCCACGCCCCTTACAGACCGGGCATTGTTTGCGGGTGCTGCCCGCTTCTGCCCCGCTGCCTGCGCACGCGGTACAGCCTGTTGACTTCTGGATGTTGATGTTTTTATCGCAGCCAAAAACAGCTTCTTCAAAGGTGATTTCGAGGTCGTAACGCAGGTCATTGCCGCGCCGTGGGCCACGACGCTGGGAATTGCTGCCCCCGAAAAAATCTGAAAGAATATCACCAAAGATATCGCCGAAGCCGCTGAAGCCACCCATGTCCTGATAATTGAAGCCGCTTGAGTCAATGCCGGCATGGCCAAACTGGTCGTAGGCTGCACGTTTTTGCGGTTCAGAGAGAATCTGGTAGGCCTCGTTCAATTCTTTGAATTTTTCGATCGCTCCGTCTGTTTTATTAACGTCAGGGTGATACTGGCGGGCAAGATTGCGGAAAGCTTTCTTGATTTCGCCCTCATCAGCGTTTTTGGGTATCCCCAGGACTTCGTAATAATCACGCTTGGCCATTAAATTCTCCCTCGAGGGTGTCTGTTTCTCTGACTGAAGCTTCAGGTTTAGCTAGAGAAGATCAATAACTGGTCTGGTTGAAAGGCAGGCCGCCGAGACCAGCAATGCTGGTTTCGGCGGCCGGTTGTGGTTAATCGGCTTTTTTGAATTCGGCATCGACGACGTTTTCGTCTTCACCGCCGGGAGCCTGCTGGCCACCATGACCGGTTGGGCCATTGGGGCCTGCACCGGCGCCACCTGCAGCCTGGGAGGCCTGAGATGCCTGAGCATTTTTGTAGAGCATTTCTCCAAGCTTCTGGGCGGTAGTCTGCAATTGTTCGATTTTGGCTTTGACCTGCTCGACATCTTTGGTTTCGAGAGCTTTTTTCAGCTCTGTAACTTTGCCTTCAACTTCGTTTTTGAGTTCGGCAGGCACCTTGTCGCCAAGTTCCTTGAGAGTCTTCTCGGTCTGAAACACAAGACTTTCGCCCATGTTGATCGTTTCAACGCTCTCGCGCTGTTTGGCGTCTTCCTGGGCATACTTTTCTGCGTCTTTGACCATGCGGTCGATTTCGTCCTTCTTCAGGCCAGAACTATTGGTAATAGTGATTGCCTGTTCTTTGCCGGTGCCGAGGTCTTTGGCCGAGACATTAACGATACCGTTGGCATCGATATCGAAGGTAACTTCAATCTGTGGTACACCGCGGGGTGCCGGCGGAATGCCAACAAGATCGAAGCGCCCGAGGGTTTTGTTGTCAGAGGCCATTGGTCTTTCGCCCTGAAGAACATGCACAGACACCGCAGGTTGACTGTCAGATGCGGTTGAGAACACCTGACTTTTCTTGGTCGGAATAGTCGTGTTTCTCTGGATCAGCGCAGTCATGACGCCGCCGAGGGTTTCGATGCCAAGTGAGAGCGGGGTAACATCAAGCAGCAGCACGTCTTTGACTTCGCCGCCGAGAATCCCGGCCTGAATGGCTGCGCCCATCGCCACGCATTCCATCGGGTCAACGCCGCGTTCGGGGTCTTTGCCAAAATGGGCTTTGAGAAGATTTTGAATGATCGGCATGCGGGTCGGGCCGCCAACCATGATGATATGGTCAATCTGGTTGCGCTTGAGGCCGGCATCATTGAGGGCGTTGTCGATCGGGGCCTTGCAGCGTTCAACGATGCTGTCGACCAGCTTTTCAAGCTGTGATCTGGCAATTGTCATTACCAGGTGTTTCGGGCCATCCTGGGTTGCGGTGATGAATGGCAGGTTGATATCTGTTGAATTGGTAGTGGAAAGTTCAATTTTGGCTCTTTCGGCAGCTTCTCTGACGCGCTGATGTGCCATTGAATCTTTTGAAAGGTCGATGCCTTCGGCTTTTTTAAATTCGCCTTCAATGTAAGAGATGATCAGGCTGTCCATGTCGGTGCCGCCAAGCTTGGTGTCGCCATTGGTAGAAAGCACTTCGAAGACACCGTTGCCAAGTTCGAGAATGGTAACGTCGAGGGTGCCGCCGCCAAGGTCGAATACCAGAATCTTGCGTTCGCCTTCTTTGTCGAGACCGTAAGCAAGAGCCGCTGCGGTTGGTTCGTTGATGATGCGCTTCACTTCAATACCCGCGATGGCCCCGGCGTCTTTGGTCGCCTGGCGCTGTGCGTCATCAAAATAAGCCGGAACAGTAATGACCGCGCCGGTAACCTTGTCGTTCAAAAAGGCTTCGGCATCGGTTTTGATCTTCTGAAGGATGCAGGCTGATATTTCCTGGGGGGTGTAATCTTTGTTATCGACCTTGTATTTGTCTTTGGTGCCCATTTTGCGTTTGGCGGCAATAATGGTGCGGTCTGGGTTAGTGGTGGCCTGACGTCTGGCCGGTTCACCTATCAGGCGCTGACCATCTTTGGTAAAAGCCACAACGCTGGGAAATGCCTTCCCGCCAATGGAATTACCTTCGGCGCTCGGAATGATAACCGGTTTGCCGCCTTCAATAACGGCTGCGGCTGAATTGGAAGTGCCTAAATCTATACCTATTACTCTGGACATTTAATTCCTCCTGAGAGATTATTTCTGGTTGATTTCAACTTTTGCGGTGCGTAACAAGCGTTCTTTGAAGGTGTAACCCTTCTCAAAAACATTCAGTACAATTTCGTCGTCTTTGTCTTCAACGGTGCGTTTGCATAGAGCCTCGTGAAAATTCGGGTCGAATTTGCTGCCATGGGCGGTGATGGTTTTTAAACCTTCTTTTTCAAGTACATCGCTGAACTGGATCGAGAACATTTCAAGGCCATCCATGACCTTTTTATCTACGTTGCATTTACCAATCTGTTCCATTGCCTTGTCGAGGGTGTCGAGAACCGGAAGCAGGCGCTTGAGAAAATCTTCAACGCCCCGACCCCTTGCCTCGAGCTGTTCTTTGGCACTGCGCTTCACAATGTTCTGGTAATCTGCCAGCGCACGGTAATAGCGGTTTTTCATTTCGTCGAGTTCTTTTGCTACATCCCTGGCTTGCGAATCGGCAGCGGCCTGGCTGGGTTCCTGCTGTGGTGGTATCGCGGCTTTATCGCCGGATTCAGGCGCTTCATTCACTTCAGGATTTTCGGCGGTTTTGTCGTTTTGCGTCATATTCTGGATTCACCCTAATGATTAATTTCAGTCAGAAAAAGTTTTGTCACCCATCAACAGCTGGCTTAGAGTATTCGACAACCTGGACAGAGTTGCAACAACCCTGCTGTAATCCATTCTCAGGGGTCCAATCAGGCCGATTTTGCCAAAGGTGCGGTTGGGGCCACGGTAGCGGGCAGTAACAAAAGACATGTCTTTGATGGCCAGACCCGAATCGGAGCCTATGTTTACCACAATTTCCTGCTTGCTTTCAAGTGATCTGGCAAGAAGATGTAGTAAATTTTCTTTCTGGTCAAGCAGGCATACCATCTGTCTAAGTTTCTCGGGTTCATTGAACTCAGGCTGATCGAAAAAGTTCAAAAAGCCTTCGAGAAAAATCGAGTTGGTATCAGAGTCATTGACTGCGCTCTGCACCTGTTTGACGAGTTGCGAAAGCAGACTGTTGTAGCGGGAAAGAATCTGTCTTGTGTTTTCAATGAAATTCTGTTCGTAGTTATGATATTGCTGGTGGCATAACTGGGCATTCAAAAGAATGGAAAGTTTTTGCAGCACTTCATCAGAGGTTTCGGAGGGGATGTTTACCACCTGATCGTTGATGTTGCCTGAGTCATCAACTGTAACCAGCATGGCTTTGTTTTCAAGAATCCGAAACAGCCTGATTGAGCGAAGATTGCTGTGTTCCTGCTGAGGTGCGATCAGAACACCGGCCAATCGTGTCTGCTGACATGCATACTGAACTGCTGATTTCAAGATATCCTGCTGGCGAAGGTGGGTCTCGCGTGAAATTTCGGCGAGCTTGCCAATCAGTGATTCTTCAAGCTGGCTGATCCGTTCAAATTCAATCAGAAAATTAACATAAAATTTGTAGCCTTTTTCGGTTGGCACGCGGCCCGCCGAGGTGTGAGGCGAAGAGAGATAGCCCATCAGTTCAAGGTCAGCCATTTCATTTCTGATGGTGGCAGGCGAGCATGCGAGGCGGCTTGACTTCGATAGTGTTCTTGACCCGACCGGGATGCCCGTGGAAATAAAGGCATCGCAGACTTCGCGCAGAACGGTTTTCTGGCGATCATTGAGGGTCTGGCTGTTATCAGCAACAGCGACCTCGGTCTGAAGAAGGGTATTGGCGTTCATTTTACAACCTGAAGGTTCAGGACATCCCGGCCCCGAAGGGCCGGGATGTCAGCTGAATCAGTAATCCATGTCCATGTCGGGGGCGGGAGCGGCTTTGTCTTTCTTTTCGGGAGCTTCAGCCACAAGTACTTCAGTGGTCAGAAGGATCGAAGCGATTGACGAGGCATTCTGCAGGGCTGATCTGGTAACTTTGGCCGGATCAATGATACCGGCTTTGAACATATTGGCATAGTCATCGGCAACGACATCATAGCCATAGCCTTTTTCGCTGTGCTTTCTGACGTTTTCGATGATGACCGAGGGTTCAAGACCAGCATTGGTGAGAATCATGCGCATCGGTGCATAGAGAGCGCGGCGAACGATATTGATGCCGATTTTTTCGTCATCGTTAGCGTTCTTTTCGAGCTTGTCAAGAACCGGAAGAGCATTCAGATAAGTGACGCCACCGCCGGCGACGACGCCTTCTTCTACAGCAGCGCGGGTAGCGCTCAGGGCATCTTCAACGCGGGTTTTGCGTTCTTTCATTTCGGTTTCGGTGGCAGCACCGACTTTGATGACTGCAACGCCGCCGGCCAGTTTGGCGAGACGTTCTTGCAGTTTTTCTTTGTCGTATGAGCTGGTGCTGTGTTCGATTTCGGCCTTGATCTGGTTGATACGATTCTTGAGAGCCTTGGTGTCACCGCTGCCTTCGACAATGGTGGTCATGTCTTTGGCAACGATTACCTTCTTGGCCTGGCCAAGCTGGTTGACTGTGGCTGCTTCAAGCTTCATGCCAAGGTCTTCGCTGATTTTCTGGCCGCCGGTGAGCACTGCGATATCTTCAAGCATGGCTTTTTTGCGATCACCAAAGCCCGGAGCTTTAACGGCTACGCAGTTAAAGGTGCCGCGCAGTTTGTTGACTACGAGGGTTGCGAGGGCTTCGCCTTCGATGTCATCGGCAATGATCAGCAGAGGTTTGTTGGCCTGAACGATCTTTTCGAGCAGAGGCAGAATCTCTTTGAGATTGTTGATCTTGCTTTCGGTAATAAGAATGTAAGGATTTTCGAGAACTGCTTCCATTCTTTCC
The DNA here is from genome assembly GCA_035352635.1 of Candidatus Rifleibacterium sp. GTDB lineage: Bacteria > Muiribacteriota > Ozemobacteria > Ozemobacterales > Ozemobacteraceae > Rifleibacterium. Next base: position 74,766 of record DAOPYA010000004.1, on the reverse strand, counting down.
TGGTTGGTGACCATGTATGGGCTGATGTAACCCTTGTCGAATTCCATGCCTTCGACGAAATCGAGGGTGGTATCGAAGCTCTGGGCTTCTTCAACGGTGATAACACCGTCTTTGCCAACTTTGTCCATGGCTTCAGCGATGATGTGGCCAACTTCATTGTCACGAGCCGAGATCGTGGCGACCTGAGCGATGCTGTCTTTGTTGTCATCAACCTTTTTGGAAAGGTTTTTGATTTCTTTGACAATCTCGTTAACGGCTTTTTCGATGCCAAGCTTCAGGTAAGCAGGATTGGCGCCGGCGGCGACATTCTTGAAACCTTCGTGAACTATAGCCTGAGCCAGAACCGTAGCGGTAGTAGTGCCATCACCGGCAACATCGTTGGTTTTGCTGGCAACTTCTTTTACGAGCTGAGCGCCCATATTTTCAAATTTGTCAGAAACTTCGATTTCTTTGGCAATGGTTACGCCGTCGTTGGTAACGGTCGGGCTGCCAAATTTCTTGTCGAGAATTGCATAGCAGCCTTTCGGGCCAAGGGTGGCGCGGACTGCGTTGGCAACAATGTCAACACCGGTTTCGAGAGACTTGCGGGCTTCGCCCCAATATTTAAGCTGTTTAGCGGTCATTTTTTTCTCCAGGTTTTCAGTTGATGATGGCGAGAATGTCTTCTTCGCGCAGGATCAGATAGCTTTCTTCGCCTAACTTGATTTCAGTGCCGGCATATTTTGAGAAGATAATCTGGTCGTTGGCTTTGACTTCGAGAGGGCTGCGTTTGCCTTCATCGGTCATTTTGCCGGGTCCAGCTGCAATTACAGTGCCTTCGATCGGTTTTTCTTTGCTGGCAGTTTCGGGAAGAATAACGCCACCTTTGGATTTTTCAACTGCATCCTTGGGTTTTACGATTACGCGGTCATTTAATGGTTTGAGATTCATAGAACGCTCCTGATTTTCTTATGAAATTATTGAACTGGTGTGGCGGGGGAAGCTTAAAACCACCCCCGCCGGGTTTAATTACATCATGCCGGGCATGCCCATGCCGCCCATGCCACCCATACCGCCCATGCCGCCCATTCCGCCCATTCCGCCCATACCGCCCATTGCAGGGGCGCCCTTGTTTTCTTCGGGGAGGTCGGCAACCAGAACTTCAGTGGTCATGAGAATGGCAGCGATTGAAGCGGCATTCTGCAGAGCTGATCTGGTAACTTTGGCCGGATCGATGATGCCGGCTTTGAACATGTCGATGTATTCGTTGGTAAGAACGTTGTAGCCGTAACCGGGCTTGTTTTCCTGTTTGATTCTTTCGATGATGACCGCAGGTTCGAGGCCGGCATTGGCAAGAATGAAGTGAATCGGTTTCTGCAAGGCTCTTCTGACGATTTCTACGCCGATTTTTTCGTCGCCGCTGAATTCGAGAGTATCAAGGGCTTTAACAGCATTCAAAAGGGCCACGCCGCCGCCGGCGACAACACCTTCTTCAACCGCAGCGCGAGTGGCGCTCAGTGCGTCTTCAACGCGGGTCTTGCGTTCTTTCATGGCTGTTTCAGTCGCGGCGCCAACTTTGATGACGGCAACGCCACCAGAAAGCTTGGCCAGGCGTTCCTGAAGTTTTTCTTTATCATAGGAACTGGTGCTTCTATCGATTTCAGCCTTGATCTGGCCGATGCGGGCCTGAATGTCTTTGGGAGCGCCGGCGCCTTCGATGATAGTGGTAGTTTCTTTGCTGATAACAACCTTTTTGGCATGGCCAAGATGTTCAAGGGTTGCATTTTCAAGCTTGAGGCCGATTTCTTCGCTGATCTTCTGACCTTTGGTCATGACGGCGATGTCTTCGAGCATGGCTTTGCGGCGATCACCAAAAGCCGGGGCCTTGACGGCGACGCAGTTGAAGGTGCCGCGCAGTTTGTTGACTACGAGGGTTGCCAGAGCTTCGCCTTCGATGTCTTCGGCGATGATCAGCAGAGGTTTCTTGGTCTGTACGATGCTTTCAAGAACTGGCAGAATGTCTTTGATGTTGTTGATTTTGCTGTCGGTGATCAGAATGTACGGATTATCAAGAACGGCTTCCATTCTTTCAGAATCGGTAACCATGTAAGGGCTGACGTAACCCTTGTCAAATTCCATACCTTCGACGAAATCAAGGGTAGTGTCGAAGCTTTTGGCTTCTTCTACGGTGATAACGCCGTCTTTGCCGACCTTGTCCATGGCTTCGGCAATAACTTTGCCGATTTCAGTGTCACGGGCCGAAATGGTGGCAACCTGTGCGACGCTGTCTTTATTGTCGTCAATTCGCTTTGACTGTTCTTTGAGCTTTGCTACTACGGCATTAACGGCCTTTTCGATGCCACGTTTGATATAAATCGGGGTGGCGCCGGCGGCAGTATTTTTAAAACCTTCGTGAACGATTGCCTGGGCGAGTACGGTAGCAGTGGTAGTGCCATCGCCTGCGATGTCGTTGGTCTTGCTGGCGACTTCTTTAACGAGCTGAGCGCCCATATTTTCAAAGCGATCTTCGACTTCAATTTCTTTGGCGATCATTACGCCATCATTGGTAACGGTCGGACTGCCAAAGCTTTTGTTGAGGATGGCGTAACAGCCTTTAGGACCCAGGGTTGAGCGAACGGCGTTAGCGACGGTATCGACGCCTTTTTCCAGGGCTCTTCTTGCGTTTTCACCATATTTCAGTTGTTTTGCGGCCATTTTTTAAATCTCCTTGGATTGATTTTGAACGTTTGTAAAGGTTGCAGAATTTAATTATTCAACAGCCAGAATTTCATCTTCTTTCATGATCAGGTGTTTTTCGCCTTCGATCATGATTTCGGTGCCGGCCCATTCGGTAAAAATGACGCTGTCGCCTTTTTTAACCTGCATTGGAATTACTTTGCCCTTGTTGTCGGTAAGACCGCGGCCAACAAACACGACTTTGCCGTTTTTGGGGCGGGCCTTCGAAGCTGTATCGGGAATAATAATGCCTGTGGCAGTTTTCTTCTCGGCTTCGGTCACTTTGATGACGATACGGTTACCCATCGGGGTGAGGTTCATGATGTCCTCCTTGTGGTATTTAGAACAGGATACAATTTCCTGTTAGCACTCGAATCGGTTGAGTGCTAACAATATATAATCAAAGTTGCGTTGACTATAAAGCCTGAAAAACATCAAAATCCGGTGATTGGTTCTAAAATTAGAGATTTATTGAACGAAAAAGCGCTATTGCTCTAAAAATCTTTGATTATGCAGTCGTTTGTGCTCTTTCTGGCGTTGTTGGCTGAGCACGTGAAAAAAAGCGCAACTTTTTGGTGGCAGGTGGCGTATTATATAAATGTAACCATTGAAGAGATTTGTAATTCAACACACTGTCAGGCCTCGCAGTCGGCAAAATTCTGAATCTGGCAGTTGTATTGCAGTTGTGTTCTTGTCTGTTTCCGGTTTCTTTATCTTGCGCTGCCTTCTCCCCTGGGGTAACATAATCATTAAAAGGGTCGTCAGAGGAGTTCTCCTATAAATGTCCGATAACCAGGAACCAAAAAAATTATTGAAGAAGATCGATATGAGCGACGTGCGTTTGCTTGTCGCCGGGGTTGTATTGCTCGTTGTACCTCTGCTTGTTCTGATTTATTTTTCGAGCAGCGGCAATACCAAAAAGATCAGCCAGGAAAAAATGAAGACAATGGTAGCCCGCAAGAATGTTTTTAATTTCGGGTCTTCACAATCGGGCGCGGCCGGTTCATCTGGCGGCGGCCGCGGCAAAGGCACAAGTTCTGGCTGGTTCGCCTCGTCTTCCCCCGAAAAACATGTGACTTTAGAACTCGAAGAAGCCATGAAACTCGTTAAGCGCAGCCGGGCAAGCGAAAGATTTCCTCCCGGTACCAATGAAGAACAAAAGGATGCCTACCGGGCAGAACATTACCCACTTCTGGTAGAAGGCAAAGGCGAAATTGAGAAGGGAAATTTTGCTCTGGCAGAAACCCTGTTGCTCAAAGCCTTAGAAGAATCGGCTGGCAACGTTTTTCAGCAGGTTTATACGGTGGGTGCCCTTTGCGAATTATACGAACTGACTCAAGATCGCAAAAAACTTGAAGGCGCGTTTAAGCAGTTCATGGATCTGGTGGGCAAGTTGCCCCCTGAATACGGCGGCGGTGACCTCGCGGCTTCAGTGCGCAACGCCTACATGGCTTTGAAGCAACTTCAAGATAGTGCCGACCCGGCAAAGGTTTCTATGGGTCTTGCTGATGTTGAAGCGATTAAACAGGGGGCGATCCAGGGGGGCAAAGTTTCCCAGGGTCTCCGGAAAAGTCTCTATAATTTTCCGGCCAAATTTGAATAGGGCGGGGGAGGAATTATGAGAAAATCGTACCGTAAAGGCAGTGCATTTGTCATTGTTATCGGGGTTCTCGGGGTAATTCTTTTTGCCTCCACCATGTTCATGAGTTCAACTGTCGAAGAAGGCCGGCAGACCTCAATTTCAGTGCGTGGCCTGCATGCCACCAGCCTTGCTGAAGCAGCACTCGAACGTGCGATGCGCATGCTTGCCGATTCGGTTAACGAGGTCGATCCAAGCAAAGTCACCGCCAAAGACATGGCCATCAAACTGCGACTGCCGGCCAAGGCAAAATCAGGGGTCACTCTTGGTCTTGCCAGTAATCTGGGTTCTGATGAGCAACTCGACCTCGAAACGGCAACCACCGAGGAAATTATTCTCAGCAAAGATGACCTGCAAGAGGGCGTTGACAACAAAGAACTTGATGCCATGGTTGCCTACATGACCTCTGAAGGCGCCAAAGAATATGATGTTAAAGTCACCGTAAAAATAGACAAAGCATTTCGGGTCTCTCCAGGCAATGATTACAGCGATTTCAAGGTTCCCGGCGTCGATATTTCGTGGAATCTGCGCCCCGATGTGAAGAGCTTTCTTGACGGCAGTGGCTATTCGCCCCTTGAAATAGGGTTTCCTAAAGACATGTCGTGGCTGGATTTTTCTATTCCCATTAAAATCGGCCCGATTACCCTCGTTAACATCAACCTTACCGGTGTTGTCGATAAGCTGATGCCGAAAATTAACGTTGCCGGTAAAGATCGCAGCTTTAAAGAGCTTACCAGCCTCGATTTTTTCGCCGACATGCTGGTTAACCAGTTATTGTGCGGTGGTCAGAAGAAGTATCCGATATCGATCAATTTTGACAGCATTCCGATGCCCAAAGACGTGTCGGCTCTCTGGCCGGCCGGCGTCAACATCACGCCGACCCTTGACCAGGGGCAATATCTTGAAAAGTATGGCCAGATCAAGCTTGAGTGCGAAGCATCAATCACTTACCAGGATAACTACAAGGCAACACGTCGGGTCTCGGCGATAAAAGACTTTAAAACTGCCGACTGTGAGCCGCCCGCGCCCATGTACAGCTTTTTTATTGCCAATCTTAACAACGAGTTTCTGTCTTTCAATAATTATGGCGGCACTTTCGTTGTTAATAATTTTGATTATTCTGGCACCTTCTCGAAGATTAAAGAGCTGTTTACCGGCCCCAAAGAAGTTTCTGAAGAAGAACTCAAGAAACGTGAATTTCCTGGACTTATAAGGGTCAACTATTCAGACAAAAGCTCTGATGGCACTAAACCCCTCATCTGCAATGTTGCCCTGATGGGCGACTGGGGTGCTCCTCCCGTGGCCGGTGATAATTCCGGAGCGGTTAAAAATGTTTTTGAGGGCATCGAAGCGCTGATGATTCTTAATACCAAGACTAAAATGGCGGTGGCTGGCGGTAAATATAATATCAACGCCGAAATTACCAAAAAAGACCCCGAAACTAACATCGCGGTTCCGGTCAAACTGGCAGGTAATGCCAACCCCAGCACCTCTGACGCGCCGGTGCTTACGCCAGGCAAATATGGCGTCGAGTTTGCAACCAAGAATGACGGCATGGCGCTGACCAAAACCACCGATTATCTCAAAAAACTGGTTGCCCCTGGCAGCATCAACCTGGTTCCTGACGTTGGCAAAATGAGCACCAACGTTCTGGCACTGGCCGTAACCCTCGCTCTTAAGCCAATGGTAGATGCTGCGCCGCTTGCCAAAGGTATTGTTTCAATTCCAGACTGCTTTCAGAAATGGGAAATGCCTTTCATGGGCACTGGCAACTCTTTCTACACGATTCCCACCACCGGAACCGGCGCAAACAAAACAAGATTTTTCGGTTCGGGTGGCATGCACCCAACCCTGACCCGAGAGGTCGAAGGCAATGTTCTGAAAAGATCACGGCAGTGGCAGATGTGTATCGTCGGGTTGAGTCCGACTGACCGTTTGCCCCTCTTGCCATTTCCTCCTGTTTATCTGCCCCCGCCCCCCCTTGTAATCCCCATCTGGAAAGCCCAGGAAATTTTGACCAAATATGATTACAACCTTGAACCCCTGAAGGCAAATTCTGAATCGGGCAATGCCGACTACAAGACTTATGAATATGATCCTTCACTGCTGCAGAATATGCCGCCCAACCTCTATACCAGTGAACAGTATGCCAAAAAGGCTACCTACTACTACGAAAGCGCCGAAGCTTTTGTTGAAGACCTGCCTAATCGCATGACTACGGTTAATGGCAAAAAGGTATTTATTCTGAATGGCGTCACCTATATTTCGGGTTCGCTTGGTAGCGCCTCAAGTCCATTTAATGGTGCTGAGGGCGATTTTTATGTGCTTGGCAAGGGTATGATTGTCTGCAGCGGCAACTTCTTTCTTGGGTCGAACATCAAGGTTCTCGATCGAGGCGAAGACGAACTGACGGTTTTTTCGCTTATTATTCGCAATGGCGGGTTGTTGGCCCTTGCTGGCGGCAAACAATATGAAGTCGAAGGCTCGCTGTACACAGATAAAGGTATTTATTGCCACGCAGATTCAAGCATCAAAATTCAGGGCAACTGGGTGACCAATCAGTTCAACAAGGCAGCCATGGGTGGAACAGTTTCCATCAATTATGTTTCTTCGCGGGTGAGAACTTCACTTGGCAGCCTGCATCCGGTGCGCGGCAAGTTTGACCCGAAGCGCTACCATGTATCTTTCAGCCCGTTATGGGCTTCCTGGAGGGCATATTAACCGTGGTAACCAAGCTTAAACGAGGTTTGACCCTTCTTGAAATCGTTATATCTGCATCGATTCTGGCAATCGCGTTTATTCCGATTCTGCGTCTGGTTGATTTCGGGTCGGTTTCTACTGCCAAGATCGGCCACTACGGCAAGGCCACCCGCCTGGCCCAGGAACTGATCGAAGAATGCAAGCATGTTCCTTTTAAGGTCTATCAGAAGCACTACAGCGATCTGGCAAGTGGTAATTCTTTTGATGTGCATCCGCAGTTTTATAAAGAAACTGCCAAAAGCATCGAAAGCTTTTTTGAAGAAAGCAAGGACTCGTTGAAAGATTATGGCTGCAAAGCAACTCTCAAAGCTAAAAAGAATGATCTCGACCAGATTGTCGAAGTCTGGTTTGAGGTTGAGATTTTCTGGCGTGATAAGGGCAAAAAGGAAGACGAACGTTTTGGACTCCGGGTGGTACGGGCCGGAAATGCCTATTACAACTCTGAGGCGATTTAAGGGAGGGGAGCCATGAAAAGTCACAGAAACCGGGGCTTTACGCTGGCTGAGGTTATGGTCGCTATTTTTCTTTCGACAATTTTGCTTACCGCAATTTACGGCGTCTGGATACGAGTCCAACGGGAAATCGCCAGATCGAATACCCGCCAGACCTTGCAGAGCGAGTTGCGTGCTGCTGCAAACAGTTTGCAGAAAGACCTCAAGTCGATCAGGGAAGGTTCCTTTGAGGCCCCCGGCGGCCAGGCTGCCGACGGCACCTCTCTGAACGTCAGGTTCGAGCGTTTTAAAGAAACCGAAGACGGAAAAATAGCCCAGGATACCACCGAAAAGGTTGAATATCGTCTCAGCGACGGGTTATTGACCCGCACCAGCCCCAGCGATGTCAAAATTCTTTCTGTTCATGTCGAAAGCATGCAGATCGCCAAGTCGGTTGATGCCGCAGGTATTGGCGCCGGTGACCTCGAATCGACCGATGAAGATTTCCGCGCCGGTCGCGAGGCAAAACTGGATATCAATATTGTCGGCCGCAAGATCATCACCGGTACCCGCGATGAAATGTATCATGTAGAGCGCACTTCAGTGGTCATGCGTGACGAATATTACAAAAAAACCAACAAGAATTTCATGTCGAATTTTGATCTTGCCAAGCTCAATAAAGACGAGATCGTTGAAAAAGACGCCACGCAGGATGCCAGTTTCGGGCCAGGCGGCGCCATGAATGAAGAACAATTGCGCAGCCTGAATGATGACCAGTTGAATGGCCTTGAATCAACCCAGAAAGGTCTCATACAGCAGGCAAAAGATTCAATAGATGATATGAACGAGAGCATCGATGATACTGATACCGGCGAAAGCGGCTGGAGCAAATTCTGGAACGGAGTTGCCTTCTGGGATACCAACGAAGGTGAAAAGGTGCGCGGCATGCGCTCAGACCTCGAAAAAGCTGACTCACAGGCAGACGTTAAGAAAGTTCTCGATAATCTTGGCGAATACACCAAAGACAAGGAAGAATCTTTTCTTGGCAAGTCTGTGCCCGGCTATTCTTCAATGTCTGCTGCTCAAAAAGATCTTTATAAAGAAGCCTACGAAATGAAACTCCAGGATCGCGCTATCGAAGGCAGCCACAATGTACAGGTCGAACAAGCCGAAAAAGACGGCAAAACCCCTCCTGACAAGCCGGTAAAAGTTATCGATATTGTTACCGGTGCCGCCGAAGGTGAAGGTTCGAAGACCTACGAAGACGAAGATGGAAAACAGGTCACAATTTCAGGCACTTCGGGTAGTTCGCGCAGCACAGCAGAACTGAAGAGTGCTTATGATTCAATAGACCTCAGCTGGATGGGTGAATTTAACAAGGAACCCGATGATGTCGGTATTTATAATGCGGCAAAATCACTGATAAGTCAGGGTAAGGCAAAATTGAATGTAATAGAAATGCGTGATACTTCCGAAGATAATGTTGAATTGATTCAAAAGGTTAAAGCTACCAATTAACCTGTCTATTCGGAAGGGGTGCCATGCGTTCTGTCAGCAGCCGGTTTGCCGTATTTTTATTTGGGTTGACACTGCTTCTGGCAATTGGCTGCGGCAGCACTGACGGCGGTATTGCCGACTGGCAGAAGCCCGCGACCATCAAAGTCTTTGCCAACGTTAAAGGCAAGGTTCTGCCACCCTCATCGCCTGGCTCGATTCGCGGCGCGTTTTCTTTGCTGTCGACCGAAGGTGCACTGGTATTTGTCGAAGACCGCCCCGAGTTGTTTGCCAACGCTGATGCCAACGGTGATTTTATTATTCGCAATGTACCGGCCGGCCCGATCAGGCTTGTGGCTCACAAGGTTTCAGGCACCACCCCATACCGGCAGCGATCTGATGTGGTGAATCTCACTGGTGCTTATGAAACTCAGGTAGTTGCAGCGCCTATTGTGCTCGAACACGCGCCCTACAACCTGAAAATTACAGTCAGTGATGTCAATACGGGTGCTTTGCTTAACGCCGAAGTGAGAGTCTGGGGGTTCGCGTTCCCCGCTCTGAATGGCAATGCTGATATTGGCCCTTTTCCCGGAGGTCTGCAAAGTAAAGAAGTCCGGGTTGAGGCGATCGGCTATATTCCCGCAACATTTCTGGCTGGATTCAGTGACAAGAAGCAGGCGCACCTCTATGTCAGGCTGACACCAACCACCTCGACTTCTGGCAATCGAGCGCCTTTCGTCGAAATTGAACATCAGGCTATCTCGGTTAAAACAAATGAACCCATCAGTCTGAGCGCTTCCGGGGTCGATGCAGACGGTGATGCGATCAGCTGGCTTTGGTCAGCTGACTTGGGTAAATTTTCCAATCTGACTGGTGCCTCTACTGTTTTTACGGCTCCGGCGGCCTCGGGGGTCGTTGATATAACCCTGACCGGCAAAGATGCCGACCAGGCTGAGGGGCGGGCGGTATTGCGCCTGGTGGTTGAGCAGGGCAGTTCTATCGGGGTGAACCCGCACAATCGGCCACCCCTGGCAGCTTATGACCCGGTTCCCGGCAATTTGAGCGAAAACCAGAGCGATGGCATCGTGCTGCGCTGGGCTGGCAGCGACCCTGATAACGATGCAATCAATTTTGATGTGTTATTCGCGGCGCAGGGCAGTGAGATGAAGGTGGTGGCAACCCGGCAAACTGCAAGCGGTTTTAAGGTGAGTGGTCTGTTGCCATATAAGGTCTATTTCTGGCAAATAATAAGCCGTGATATTTATGAAGCCGTGACTGTTTCACCGATCTGGCAGTTCAAGACCGGTGATTTAAGCAATTTTGCGCCTTATCAGCCGGCCTTGCCGGTACCCGAAGATTTATCTGTAAATCAACTGCCAGCGACACTCTGCACCTGGAGCGGTGGAGACCCCGATGCTGATGACATTATCACCTATTCTTTTCTTCTGGGTACCGATCAGAAGACTCTGCTGCTCGAGTCTAAAACCCGACAAACCAGCATGCAGCTGAATTCTCTTGTGCTTGGCAAAACCTATTACTGGCAAATTCTGGCGGCCGATAATCGTGGCAAGGAAACTGCCGGCCCGGTGTGGCGATTTACGGTGCATGCGCCGAATAATCAGGCTCCGGCTGATCCGGTGGCTGTCTACCCGGCGAGCGGTTCAGAGGGTATCGCTGTTAACGCTCAGTTGCGCTGGTCTTCTCAAGACCCCGACGGGGACTCAATTACCAGCACCGTTTTCCTTGGTAACAGCTTTCCGTTGCCACGAGTGGTCGAAAGCACAGCCGCGCAGGTTTATCTGCCCTCTGAAACCTTGCGACCGGGCGCCCTGTATTATTGGCAGGTAGTAGTAAAAGATGCCCGAGGCCTGAGCAACCCCAATTCGCCGGTATGGTCATTTTCGACCGCAGCCCTTGCCAGTCAGGCTCCCAACCAGCCGTTGGCGATTTCGCCGGCCAGTGGCAGTATCCGGGTTCCGGTGCGGCCGGTATTCGCATGGGCCGGTGGCGACCCTGATGACACCAAGGTTTTTTATGACCTGTTGCTCGATACGATGGCGCCGCCTGCCGTGAAAATTGCTGAAAACTTGACCGAAACTACCTGGAATCCTCAGCTTGACCTGCTCGCCGGCCGAAAATATTACTGGCAGGTAATAGCCCGCGACCCATCTGGAAACACCACTTCTTCAGCGGTTTTTTCATGCACGATTCTTGCCGACAGCGAGAACGATACTGCTCCGCCAACCATATTGTCGGTAATTCCAGTGAATGGAACGATCAACGTTGCGGTGGAAGACCCTCTGGTAGTTACATTCAGCGAACCGGTCGATAAAACTTCAGCTCTGGCCGCTTTAAGCTTTGTGCCAGCGGTCAATGGCGCCTGGTCATGGGATAACGCTGCGACTCTGAGGTTCTGGCCAAGAAACTCGTGGTTGCCGGGCAGTTTCAACAGACTGACCATAGCTGACAACCAGGTCAAAGACCTGAATAACAATATTATGAGCCGTGGGGCGGCCTATTCTTTCACGGTTAACTCGGTAATTCCGGTGCCGTCAGGTTGCCGGTCTCTGGCGTTCCCGGTTCGACTGGCAGCAGCAGAGAGTCTGGCTTTGTCGGTTCCGGGTTTGATTGCCGGGGCAAAATCTTTTGCCGTGGCAGTGGCTTCGCCCGAACCGGCAACCTTCACGGTGCGCAGTAGCGTGAGGCAGTCCATTCCTGCGACTGTTGACCCGCGTTCTGCCTTCAGATTTTTTGAAAGCGAAGTTAGCGCCAGACTGCCATCTATGGTTTTGCCAGGCAAAAACAGCTTGCGGGCCCGTCGGCAGAATGTTGCGGCTGCAGCTCTGGGTGAGAGTGAAGAATTTTTTATTCCGGTTTATGGGCAGGTCGCTACCAGTACGCCGTACCCTCAGAACCGCATCGCGGCACGCTGTGTTGCGATTGGCTCCGAAGTGATTATTTATGCCGATAACGCTATAATCACGCCTTCCAGTTCGCTGATTGCTGATCTCAGGCTGCGTTTTGAAGAACTGATCAAGCCGCGCATTAATGACGTTTTTGGTCAAGAGCCTGATATGGGGCCAGATGGCGAGGGGCGGCTGACAATTTTGCTGACTGATTCGATGAGCCAGGGTATTGCCGGTATTTTCTACGGTATTGATTTATACAACCGTGATGAATCTGGGGTACAGCTGCGAGAGAGCAATGAACGCAAAATGATTTATGTGAAATACTCTCTAACCAGCACCATAACAAGGTTTGGTACTATTGCTCATGAATTTCAGCACATGGTAAATTATTATCAGAAGCAGCGTCTGGGCGGCACGGGCACCTTCGAGTCTGTCTGGCTCAATGAAGGAATGTCGAAATACGCAGAAGACGTTTGCGGCTACGGCATTCTCAATGGCGACGCCAATACTGCTTCGCTTATCAAGCTTAGCCAGGAAAACTTTAAAAATCTGTCGCTGACCAATTTTTCAGGCATTAACAGTTACGGTCTGTCGTATTTGTTTGTGCGTTTTCTGGCCCAGGAAAACAGATTCGGAACAACTTACCGCGATGTTACCCGCAAACTTGTTGACAGCAGCCTGACGGGGAAGGCAAACGTGGTAGCCGTTACCGGTGAGGCTTTTGAACTGACCTTGGCTCGTTGGGCACTCAGCCTCTATCTGAATCGATATTCTTCAGACAATGCTTCTGATTACGGGTTTTCGGGCCTGAACCTTTCCGGAACTCATAATAGTATAACATTGCCTGGTTTTGTTCCGGTCGAGGCACGCTCAGAGCAAACTATCAGCCTGGCCGCCGATGGGGTGCGCGGTATTGTGAAGACTTCAACCGGCGAAACAACGACGGTCTTCAATCTGCAGAATGGCCAGCAGGCCTTAGATTTGTGGCTTTTCGATTACAGACCCTGACCGTGCAGAGCGCCAACTATCACGGCTCAGGATTTAATCTGGTGGTGATAATAATTTGACAGGCTTGCAGTTATTGCCTGTCAGGCTGCGGCCGTCACAGAATCAGAAAAAATGTAGATAGCAGAAAAATCCACACTGATACTATGGCGATAAGGTTCCAGTCGAAGAGGTTCTCAAGATAACTGGCCAGATTGGCAGGTTCGGTGCTATGGGGTTGGTTCTGCTGGTCGGTCATGATTCACCTGCCGGCCCAAGCGGATTCTCGGCACGTTGCAGAAGGTTTTGTCGCTTTTGTAATTCCTGGTGCCCGGGGTTTTCGCGGGAAATAAGCATTGATAAGGCGTTAGCAGCTTTTAGATTACCCTGTTTTATTAATTCATCGAGCAGCGGAATATTAATGTCTATTTTTGCAGGGTATGGAGGGAGTTCGCGTTTGCTGGTGCCGTCGGGGGCGGTCAATTCAAGGCCGCATTTGGGGCAGAAATACTCGTGGGGCCGGCAGGTACTGTTGCATTCGCCGCAGGTAAAGAGTGATTTTGCTACCCAGACCATGGCCTTTTGAACCAGACGGTTTGCCGATACGAACCCTGGCGATTCTTCGTGAATGATTATGCCGTCAGGCAGAAAATCACTCTTGAATGATCGGGCGGCCTTGTGAATTTTGCCGTCGAAAAGTTGCCCGACGGTGAAGACCTTCTGAATGGCGTTGGATTTTTCGAGTATGCTGATCGACTCTTTGGAGCGCATAAACACGTCACGATTTTCAAGACTGCTGGCCAGTCGGTTTGCCGTGGTTGAAAGGGTTTCAAAAAGAAAAACACATTCTTCGGGGGAGAAAGCAAACTTGTCGTTCACTTTGCCGGAGTGGGTGTCTCTTGATTTGATGACGCTTTTCAGGGTAGCTTCAAGATCGATAACGCGTTGTTCGAGCTGTTCTTTGTCGCGAATTATGGCGTCTGGAGCTGTTGCCAGCTGGTTCTCGCGCAGGGTTTTCAGTTCGGTCTGGGAGTTTTGCAACGCGGCTTCGAGAAATTTAATTTTGGCATCGGCGGCGGCGATGTTGTTGCGAAAAACTTCGCTGGAAGGAAGCACAGAGAGTTCTTTTTCAAGTTCGGCTATTTTCTTTTTCAGGCCGGAATTTTCGTTTTTCATCAGCTCAACGTTATTAAGCTGGCCTTTGAGAGTGGAAATCTCGGATTTGTCGAGATTCATCGCTTCCATCAGGGCTTCTTTGCTGCGCGTCAGCTCGATGTCTTTGTTCTGGAGCACTTGTTTCAGGTGTTGGCTGGTTTCGTTGGCCCTGGCGAGGGCGATTTCGAGGCGGGAAATCTCAGCCTTGAATTCATCTATGGCTTCGTTGTCGATGAATTTTTCAGCGGGCGTTGCACTTGGGGGCAGGTTTTTAATCTTTTCAAGTTCTTCGCGGAGCGCGGCGATGGTTTTTTCATGGCTCAGCGACCTGAGTTTTTCTGATTCAAAAAGTCGGTTGAACTCGCTTTCTTTTTCGCGGAGTTCAGCGGTCTTATTCATTTCAAGGAACAGAGACTCTTCAAGTTTGGCGTTGGTCTGTTTGATTGCCTGAAGTTCTTTGTCGAGGTTCTGGTAATCTTCTGTGTTGCGCGGGTCGTGAAATGCCGCGCCTTCAAGCTGAACAATCGTTGATCGCAGAGTGAAGGTCATACTCTGAATCTGTTTAAGAACTTCTTCGCGGCTCTCTTTGGCGCTGAGTGCCGGCACCTGCCCTTTTAAAAAGACAAGCAGATTTCTTACTATGTCATCGAATGCCAGGTATTTCAATTGATCTTACCGCTTTTTTTGAAGGTTATTTTTGAGATTACTTTAACCGCCCTGTTCAGGCAAGTATTATTTATCAGCTTTTTTGAGCTTGTAAACCATCCAGGCAGCCAGATAAACGGTCATGGTAATTGCCAATACTATGTTTATATCGTCACGAATACTGACTCTCGTTAGGTCAAGAAACATGGCTTTACGCAGACCTGCAAAAATATAGGTTGAAGGGAAAAATGGCGCGACCCTTCTTGCCATTTCGCTGGTATGTTCAAGGCTCGGGATCATCTGAAAGAAAAGAAACAGGGTTGTGCCGATGGCGTTGACTGAACCCTGAGTCTGGGCAAAATTGGCGATGATCAGGCCGGTGAAGATTGTCATCATGGCGCCAAGCACCGAAATCAGCAGCAGGTAATGGTAGTTGTTTCCCCATTTGCCATTGATGGTCAGCATTACAATTATAGTCAGCATCGCCAGAAAAAAACTGAACAGGGATTTGCCGAGAATGAACTCGCCCGGAGTTATTGATGTGAGAAAAATCGCGTTCAGAGTGCCTTTTTCGCGCTCTTCAACGATTGCCATCGGCAGTGCCAGAAATCCTACCATGCCCAGGGCCATAACAATCAGCATTGGAAACATGCTGTCAGAGACATTGGTGGCGTTTCCGGTCGCGCCGGCTACTGCTTCGGCTTTGAGTTCGAAGGGCAGGGCAGGGGGTTCAAGATTCAGCTGGTGTCTTATCTCTGCTTCGAATACGCTTTTTAGGGTATCGATGCCGAATTCTGGCATGTGCGGCGGGTAGAGAATGACGACTGACTGGGATTTCTTAAAAGTAGTTTTGGTAGTAATTAATTCTGGCAGAATGATGCCGAAGCGCACGTCACCTTGCAGGATTGCCGTTTCGAGCTGGTCGCGATTCTGGAAAAAGGTGATTTTTTTGCCAAGGCCTTTACTGGTAAGTCTTTCAATCATCGGCTGTTGTGGGCTGGTAATCATGCCGATCTCGGGCATAGCCGCTGCGGATTTGCTGTCTGAAACCATGTTGCTGAAGAGCAGGGACAGGATGATCGGTGTGAGCACCATGAGGATGACGTGATAATTTCTTACGCCGTCGAGCAGGTCTTTGCGAAAAATGGCGCGAATCGCGGGGATATTCATCTGGCATCCTCGCTTTCAGGTTTCCATTCGTCACCAGTCACGTGCATGAATACTTCTTCGAGCTTGGCTTCCTGGGTGTGGATTCTCAGGATGGTTGAAGAATTCAGCATAGATGCCATTTCGGCCTTTTGGCTGGGGTCATCTATTGAAAATTCATGGGTTTCGGGTTTGTTGTCACGCAGTATTTCGACCCGGGCTGAGCGGCGGCCGAACTGCTTCTTCAGGTTTTCGGGGCTGCCGCAGGCAACAATGGTGCCGCGGTTCATGATTGCGATTCGGTCACAAAGCATATCGGCTTCTTCCATGTAGTGGGTTGTCAGAAATACTGTGGTGCCAGCGCATTTGAGCTTGAGAACCAGTTCTCTGATCAGTTTGGCCGAGTGAGGGTCCAGGGCTGAGGTGGGTTCGTCGAGAAAAAAAACTTCGGGCCGGTGCAGCAGGCCGCGGGCAATGAGAGCCCTTTGTCGCAGGCCCCGGCTCAGATCTTTGCAGGCTTTGCCCTGGTGTTCTGCAAGAAAAACTTCTTCAAGAACAATATCTATCTGGTCAGGGGTTACATTGTTAAGCGCTGCAAAGAATTCAAGGTTTTGTCTGACCGTCAAACGGTCGTAAAGATTCTGGTAGTCTGGTACTATACCTGTGAGTTTTTTGATTTCGGGCAGTTCTGCTGGTACAGCTCTGCCGAGCACTTCGATTTTTCCAGCTGAGGCTGGTATTTCGCCGATGATCATACGGATGCTGGTGGTTTTGCCGGCGCCGTTCGGGCCGAGAAAACCAAAAACTTCACCCTTGTTGACTGCGAAGGAGATTGATTTAACTACTTCCTGGGTGCCATAGAGTTTTTTTAATTCACAGACATTTATTGCAAAAGGTTCCATGATTTTCCTTGATAACATAAATTCGCCATAATTGTAACAGATTGACAGTTCAAATGCATTTGTGGTTGAATTGGGCAAAGAAAAGAGGGGCAATGAAAACAGAACAAAAAACAGCACGCGTTTTTTTGGTTACAAGTTTTCAAGGTGGTATAGGAAAATCATTCGTGGCTGCAGGCCTTGCCAGTGAGCTGCAAAAAAAAACCGGCCGGCCGGTTGCCTACCTTGAGTTGAATTTTCTCAAGCCTTCAAGCATTGTTGAAAGCTTCTCTGACGGGTTTGTCATCAAAAATAGTCTCCTCGAATACTACATGGGCAACTGGGCGGCACTGAATGCCCAGACGCTCAATAAATATTTTTCATGCCACAATGGTGTTTATTACATTCCTTTCTGTGGCATCAGACCAAAAGAAACCCTTAAACCTCGATTTCATCTAAGCGAAGATGATATGGTCGATTCTTTGAATCATCTGCTGAAGATTTTTGAAGAATTACAAGGCTACGTTGTCATTGACGGAATGTTTCAGCTGTCGCCCCTGCCGTTTCATCTGCTTTTTCGTGCCGATGTTCTTATGTATGTCTATTCGTCGCAGCCGCCATCACCGTCTTTTGCCCAGAAGTTCTTTGACGAGGTCTGTGCCCATGACGGCCTTCGGCAAAAACTTCTCTGGGTGAGAAACCATGTTGAAGAAGGGGCGGTCGAGAGTGTTCTCTATGATCCTGAACAGACGTTTCCGCTCAGCGAAGATGTTTCTGATTCAGGGTTGAGCCAGCCAGTGCAAAGCAGTCTGACTGAGCTGATCGAAAAGCTGATGGCCAGGCCGGCCCTTGGCTTCAACCCGGGCAGCGAAGAAGAAAGAATCGAAACCATTTCCGAAGATATTGTCGAATACTCGCGCAAGGTACGCCAGGAAATCGTTGGCGACCTTGAAAAACGCTTTGGGATCTCGGACCATGAGTTGCGTGAAGTTGTTGAAGTCAAGATTGACGAGGCAATGCGGCGCAGTTCTCCGCCAGCCATACCCGGGCACAACGCCGTTTCTGAAATCAGAAAATACCTTGTCGATGAAATTCTCGGGCTTGGTCCTCTTGAAGACTTTATGCGCGACGCCGAAATCGATGAGATTATGGTTAACGGCCCAGACCGAATATTCGTTGAAAAGGGTGGCCGGCTGATTTTGACCGACAGACGTTTCAATAATGCTGACCACGTTAAAACCGTTATCGAGAGGATTCTCATGCCGGCCGGGCGAACGGTTAACGAGCGTACCCCCTATGTCGATGCCCGTTTGCTTGATGGTTCACGCGTGCATGCCATTATTCCGCCTCTTTCTTTGACCGGGCCGATGATCACTATTCGCAAATTTTCTAAAATCCCGTTAACCATGGAAGACCTGGTTTACCGCTTTAAAAGCATCACGCCGTCGGTGGCAGAATTTCTCAGGCTTTGCGTGCATTTCAAAAAGAATATTGTCGTTTCCGGCGGTGCCAGTTCCGGAAAAACCACCTTGCTTAATGTTCTTTCAAACTATATTCTGCCTACTGAACGGGTTATCTGTATCGAAGATTCAGCAGAATTGCGCCTTACCCAGCTTAACCTTGGGCGTCTTGAGGCCCGCCAGCAGGGCACCGAAGCGAAAACCCAGATAACCATAAGAGATCTGGTGAGAAATGCTTTGAGAATGCGACCAGATCGTATTATTGTCGGTGAGTGCCGTGGTGCAGAGGCTGTAGATATGCTTCAGGCAATGAATACCGGTCATGACGGTTCTCTCACCACGTTGCATGCCAATTCGCCAAGAGATGCTCTGGCCAGGCTCGAAACCATGGTGCTGATGGCGGGTGTAGATCTGCCGTTGCGGGCAATTCGCGAACAGATCGCCAGTTCGGTTAATATCGTGGTGCAGAACGGTCGTCTGGCCGATGGTCGTCGTCGCTTGCTCGAAGTAGTTGAGATTTGCGGTCTGGAAGAAAATATCATTCAGACGCAGACAATTTTCAAGTTTGAAAAAAAATGGATTGACGCTGCGGGTAAAGTTGTGGGAGAAATTGTACCCACAGGTGTATTACCAAACTTTATGAAGGCAGTACCCGGGGCTTTTCTCGAAGAGAACGCCCACCTGTTCAAGGAAACACTGGCGGTCTCAAAAGCTGAGGAGGAAAGATAAGTCATGATGATAATTCCCGCAATCAAGATATTGGCAGTTCTGGGGGTAATAATCGGGGTTTACTTTTTCCTCGAAGAACAAATGGATCTAAGTATTGATCCAAACAAGGGCAAAGACACCCCCGGTGGGCGTTCAAAGTATCTGCAAAGCATAACCGGCGCCAGCCTTGAAGATCAGCTCATCGAAGTATTGTTGATGATCAGTTCAAGCTTGAAAGCCGGTCGAAACCTTGACCAGGCATTTGAACTGGTCGCTGTTTCGACACCGCCGCCGATCTGTAACGAATTTAGAACCCTGGTTCAAGAACGCAGACTTGGTGTTCCGATGGTTGAAGCGCTCAGCAACCTGGTCAGCCGGGTGCCGAGCCAGGATCTCCGCCTTGCTGTCAATGCTACTATTTTTCAGCAGGAAACCGGTGGTAACCTCGAAGATCTTTATCGCCAGATCGTTCTGACGGTTGCCGAACGCAAGAAGATCATGGGCAAGGTAGTTGCCGGAACCGCTCATGCAAGGTTGTCGGGCAATCTTGTTGGCTCTATTCCAATTTTTCTTTCAGCAGTTGTAATCATCTTTGATCCGAAATACCTGTTGCCGATGCTCGAAAATCCTTATGGTCAGATCGTTCTGATTGCAACGATTTCGATGTCCCTTATCGGGATGATGATTATCAACCGTATGACCACTTCTATTCTTCCAGATGCAGAAGAAGCCGTAATCATGAAGAATGAAGCCCGGGCCAAGGCTCGCGAGCGCTGGCAGTTGCTGCGCGTTCTGCTTAAACCGGTAGTGGCCTTTGACCAGATTCTGCCCTCCGGTTGGCTGGCGAAGCAGAAAAGCGAGGTTAAATTCCTGCTTGAAGCTTCTAACAAGGCGATTGAGTTCACGCCCGAAGAATATATGGCGATTATGCAGCTGTCAGCTTTGTTTTTTGCAGTGCTGGTTGCCCTGTTTGTCAACCCGATTTTTATCGGAATTGTTGGCTGGATTGCACTGATAATGATGATTCCGATCGGCTATCGTCTGCCGAGAATCTATCTGGCTCACCTGATCAAAAAGCGCCAGAAAAACATTGAGTTTGAACTGCCCTATGTTATCGATCTGCTTTCTCTTGCCATCGAATCAGGCCTTGATCTCACCGGTGGCATCGCCAAGGTTGTTGAGAAGTCAAGAAATACTGATATCGTGGTTGAATTCAAGATGTTCATCGCTGACACCAAGGTTGGCAAAAGCCTTGAAGAGGCGCTTGCCGATATGGCTGAACGGGTCAGGGTGCTGTCTTTTTTCTCGTTTGTAAGTTCGTTGATTCAGGCACAGCGCCTTGGCGCCGAAATTGGGCCGACTTTGCGTGCCCAGGCTGAGCAGATGCGTTATCAGCGAATGATTCTAGCCGAAGAACGGGTTAACAAGCTTCCGGTTAAGCTTCTGATTCCGTTGGTTTTCTTTATTTTCCCAAGTATTTCAGTCATTCTTATTGGGCCGGCGATTCTGCAGGTCAGCGAAAATATGCCCAAAATTTCGGCTTCGAAAGAAGTTCGGCCGGGCAACGCGAACCTCCAGGAAGGTATGCTTGGTAAAAAGCCAGCGGGCAAACCAGCCGGCGCATCGCTGCTGGTTGCTCCTGCCGGCAAGACAACCGGCCAGCAGCCTCTGCAGATTATAAAGACTGGTGAGTCTCCGGTTCAGACTATTGCTTCGACTTCGGCGCCTTTGCCGGTTGTTCCTCTCGACAACCAGTGAACCGTTCCGAGAAACCACGGCGCCTGATGATCAGCGCCTGTCTTCTAGGTATACAGTGTAGTTATAAAGCAACGGCCTCAGCAGATTTTCTGCAGGGGCCGTTGTTATTACAGCAAGATTTTGAACTGGTGCCAGTGTGCCCAGAACAACTCGGCGGCATGCCGACACCGCGCATTCCATCAGAGCTTGTGTCGTCGGCCAAAGAAGTTCTGGCCGGCCGGGGGCGGGTGCTGGCCAAAGACGGCCGCGATGTGACTGATTGTTTTATCAGGGGCGCAGGCGAAGTCTTGCGTCTGGCCAGACTTTTTGCCGTTGAGCTGGTGGTTCTGAAAACTCGCAGCCCTTCGTGTGGCCTAAAATCGGTTTATGACGGCACTTTTTCGGGCAAACTTATTGTTGGCTCCGGGGTTACGGCCCGTCTGCTGCTTGACAATGGTTTTAAGGTGCTTGACGAGCAGGATCTGATTGAGTTTTTGCGAGGTACAGTCTGATGGCGACTTGTTAGTGCGCGATGAGCGTCGAGCGCTTGTTTTAGGCCTGTACCCCGGGCGCCCGGTTCTCGCCTGCCATTGATTTTTACAAAAATTTACGAAAATTTTCGTTTCTTAACATGCGACGCGGCCCGATCTTGATGTACAGTCGGAAAATTTTTCGCCGCCAACGGGGCATGGCTCTTAAATCCGCGGTGTACGCCAATTTGCGCGTTAATATTCGTTGACCATGCCCGCTACATTTGCTATTATCGGCAACATCCTAAAAAAAACTACCAATTATGTCGTTCAGGGAATTCAAGAGATGGGATTATTGAGCAGTTTTAAGGTGATGAATGTTCGCGACCTTGATCAGGACATAGTTACCTTCAGAACCACCCGCGCCTGTTCGGTGCTGGGCATTGGGTTCATCATTGCTGGCAGCAGTATTCTCTATAAACTCCTGGCGGGCAAACTGTTTTTTACCCTTTTTGCCTTTTGCCTGTTCTGCCTGATGGTCGCCGGCGGGTTTTTGCTGGCCGGGTTGATTCTGGTGACTTATGGCAAATCGGTATCGCTTGATCGCATGCAAAAGGTGATTCGACTTGATGAAACCAGTTTTCTTGGGGCCAGAATCACCGTTTACCATTTTGATGACATAACTAACGTTGAACTGACACGTGATTCAGAGTGCTTGTTTGCCAAGAGCACCAGTCTCTGGGTGGTTAAGGTTTATGTCAGGCAAAGCCACGGATTCGTGGTTGAGAAATTATTTGCCTCAATAAACCCTTCAGAGGCTAAGTATGTTGCTGAATCAATTTCGCTGGCCTGCCGCCGAGAGCTGGTCATTAGTTGCATGACCAATGAAAGGCTCATTTTCAGCCAGATTTGAGAGTTGCCGTGCAATACCTACTGCCCGGCAGTTTTTTCTTCAGTGCTTGCGGCAGACTTTTCGACCCGAAGAATCTGTCTTATTTTTTCGCGTTTGGCACGCAAGAGGGTTTTGAGGTTTTCAATGTCAGACTTAACCGCGAGGCGATTTTTTCTGGTTGGGGGTTCGGCGACGATGGCTGAATATTTGATTACTGCATCAAGAAGGTTGACGGTCTCAAACCATGTCAGGCTTTCAGTTCCGGCAAATCTGCCGTCACCGTAACCCATGGTAAGACCGCAGCCAGCGAGTTTTACCAGAGATTCGAATTCGGGCTGTTCAATGCTGACATCCTTATAATTGATCTTGCTGGCATTCAAACGGTCTTTGGCAAAGGTATCGAGAAGGTATTCAAGAACCAGTGCGAGTTGGCGGCGCTGGCCAAAGGATGAAGCATTAGTATCTGCAAAGATTGTTTTCAGTCGGATCTGGTCGCTTTCTTTGCCGGCTTTGGCGAAAATTCCGTTGAGAATTTCGGTCAAATCGGTGACGGTTATGAACGATTCACCATCAAAGCTTGGTCGAAGAATGATTTTATCGAAGGCGCCGGCGGCGGTGAGATTCTTTACAGCGCCCATTACCGGGTGGCTCAGCGGCATATCGACGAAGCTGATTCCCTGATTCTCACGGCTGCCCATAAGATCGGCGGCCACTGCTTCATAAAACCTGTAGACGAAGAATACTGCTTCGCGCAGCGAAAGCTTTCGACTGCTGCCCATTGAGCCATCTGGAAAACCTCGAACCACGTATTTTTTCTGCAGATAAGTCACGGCGTGGCGATATTTTTCGGGAATGCGGTAATCGCTGTAATTGCGGGCATCGTTGTCTGCCAGATTTATCAGGCCAGCGTCTTTGAGCGCGGCGCAGGTTCTTGCCAGGGTTTCAAGCGCATCTTTGCGAGTCATCTGATTTTGCAGGCCTCTGGCCGGCAGCAAACCATGGCTGATAAGATTTTTAATGCCGGTGTGCTCGAAACCAAGCAGTTCTAATGACATTGACAGTTTTTCGCCAAAGTCCAGCTGGCTGACAGAACGGTTGAGTCGCGCTCTGGTTAACTGGGTCTGGCCGATCAACCCAAGTTCAGCGCCCAGGCGCAATTCTCTTGGAAGACTGCCGTTATCACCGGCAATTACCATCTGAAAGAGGTGGTTGCCGGCAAATATGGTCAGCAGAAAAGATGCGGTTATTACACCTAGAAGAAAACAGCGGTTACTTTTTAACATCAGTTTGCGCTCCAGAATTTATATCTTTAGTGAACTCATCGGCATCAATGTTCGTTTCATTGAGGTGTGCCTTGTTTTTATTGCATTTTGCTGCCACGCACTTGAATTAGTGAGTTGTGCAAAAACAAAGTTGAGTCTGTTCAACGGCCCGGCATGTCAGCCGCAGGAGTTTTCATTTGCACGGTTATCAATAAGTTGGCTATCGGCGATGCTGGTGGTAGAATGTTGCCCAGATTACCGAGGAGAGTGCATGAATGAAACTTATTATCAGATTAATGCTTGCTTTTGTGCTTCTGGCACAGTGCAGTTTTGCTCAGATTGATGCCGGGCAGGTTTTCACTCTTGAAAATGGCCTGAATGTTTTTATCAGGCCAATGCGGGCTTCGCCTGTCGTAGCGGTTAATTTGTGGGTTAAGGCCGGTTCAGTGAACGAACAACCCGGTGAAGAAGGCTACGCGCATCTGCTTGAAAGGCTGATTTTCAAGGGTTCAGGGCGTTTTCCGGCCGCTGCCCTCGAGAATGAGATCAGAATGACCGGGTCGCGTCATTCTTCATTCACAGCCAATGATTACACCAGTTTTTCGCTGACCGGTGCTTCGGTTTATCAGGAAAAGATGCTTGAGATTCTTGTGGATGCCGTTTTTAACAGCGCCCTTGAAGCCGGCGATCTGGTTGCCGAAACCAGGGCCATTCTTGAAGAAACAATTGTTTCATCAGGTAATCCCAACAATCGGGTTGTGCAACTTCTGATGGAAGAAGCCTTTAAAGTTCATCCTTATCGTCACCCGATCATTGGCTACCGTCAGATAATCGAACAGGTGACCCGCGAGAAGCTGGTTAACTTCTATAAAAAATTCTATGTTCCTGCAAATATGTGGTTAATTGTCACCGGCGATGTTGATTCGGCATTGACCATCGAACTGGTTAAGAAGTTCGCCGGCCAGGTTCCAAGAGCTGAGGCCCCTTTGCAGAAACCTCTTCAGGAACCCCCGCAGAAGGGTATGCGCGTCAAGGTCGAGACTGCTGATATCACCAATACTTACATCAGAATTGGCTGGCGGGTCCCGGGGGTTGAGAGTGTTGACCGGTTTCCGCTCTACCTGATTGCCAGAATGATTGGCGGGGGCACTTCGAGCTGGCTCTGGAAGGAACTTGTTGATGATCGCCAGATTGCCCTGTCGGCAGGTGCTGGGTATTATTCAAGTCAGTATCCGATGCTCTTTCAGGTTGGTGGCGTCACAACGCCAGGGAAAGCCAAACAGTTTGTTGATGCGGCCCGCAGCATTGTTTATCGCCTGCTTGATGGAGAAATAAGTAACGAAGAGATTGAAAAAGCCCGCCAGCAGATCATTGCCGACGACTATTTTGGCCGTGAAACCGCAGAAAACCAGGCTGCCAATTTCGGGCACTTTGCCATGCTCTCTGATATCCGTGATTCTGAATCATTTGCCGACAATATTCGCGCCGTAAACCTTGAAGACATCAGGCGGGTTGCTTCAGAATACCTTAACGACAACAATCTGACGATTGCCCGGCTCGAACCAAAGGCTGCTGCTGACGACGCTTTGCCCGAAATGTTGACTCTCGATAACGGCGTCAAGATCATTTTAAAAGAAAACCATAGTTCGCCGGTGGTGGCAGTCGTCGCCAAGGTTGCCGCTGGTGGAATGCTTGAAGATAAACGCGAAGGCGGTTTGGCTAATCTGACGGCCGAGATGCTGATCAGGGGCACCAAAAAAATGAGTGGCAGCGAACTGGCATCAGCACTTGCTTCCATGGGCTCAAAGTATTCATCGCAGACCAGCAAGAGCTTTGTCACTTTCAGTCTTCAGACGCTTTCTGAAAATTTTAACAGCTCCCTCGAACTGTTTCTCGACATTCTCGAAAATCCAGATTTTCCGTCGTCCGGGCTCGATAACATGAAAACCCAGATCGAAGAGCAGATACGCCTTGAAGAAGAAGATGTCTATAAGCATACCACCCAGCAGGCTTTGATGGCTATTTTTCCTGAAACGCCGATCAGTTACTCAAATTATGGCCGCCTTGATGATGTGCGGCGCATCAAGCGTCAGGATCTCGTTGATTTTCATTCAGAGAATTATGTTGGTGGTAACATTGTGGTGGCCATTGTAGGTGATTTTTATTCCAAAGAAACCCGGGAATGGCTGCTGCGCAATTTTGCCAGGTTTTCATCGAAACAGCCCCGTGAAACCGGAAATTTTGAACTGAAAGAGGTCAAGGGCCCCATTGAGGTTGCCGTGAAGAAGAACATTGAGCAGGCTCAGATTGTTTATGTGAGCCGCACCCTGCCGATTTCGGATGAACGCTGCGCCGCTCTCGAAATTGCCCAGACCATTCTTTCGGGCGGCAGCAATTCAAGGTTAATCAGAAATCTGCGCGACCGCGATGCGGTGGCTTTTTCAAGCTGGGCCTTCAATACCGGCATGGCCAATACCGGCTATTTTCTTGCAACGGCGGTAACTTCACCTGCCAGGGCGTCTGAGGCATCTGCCAAATTGCTTGCTGAGGTTGAAGCTTTCAAAAACGGTTTCAGCGCCGAAGAATTTGAGCTGGCGAGGAAATTTCTGGTTGGGCAATATGCGCTTTCGCTTGCTGACAATCAGTCTTTGGCTGAAAACTTCGCTTCAGATGAGCTGCTGGGCAGGGGTTTTGATTTTTATCGGCGCTACCCGCAGATACTGGCTTCAGCTACCCCAGAACTGGTAACGCAGGCGGCCAGACAGTATATGCTGGCCAGTGGTTCTTATGCAGTGGCTATAACAGCCCCCTGATGCAAACTGAAAAAAAGCCCGGCGATTGACTCACGAGAGAGTCGGTCGCCGGGCTTTTTAATGGCTCGGGTTTTCAGGAACCGTATCTGGCTTTTATTACATCGAGAATTTTAAAGCCCAGTGCGACGGTGGCGCGGGTTAAAACAACAGCGACGCTGAAGAGAAACAGGGTGGTAATTATGGTCATAGTGCTTAAACAACTGCACTGACGGGCAGAGCGTGATAACTGAGACTGCGGACTCTCATCGACTCAAGTATTTCGGGGCCGACCTGGGTAATGCTGCCGGCGCCAATGGTAAAGACGACATCGCCGGGTTCGACAAAGTTCAACAGATGATATTTAACGTCTTCGACGTTCTTAACCATTTTGACTTTGCGGCGGTTAGCTACCGGCATGTGATCGAGAATAACTTTGCTGGTAACGCCGGGAATCGGCTTTTCTGAGGCGGCATAAATATCAGTGATAAACAGTTTGTCGCAGTTGTCGAAACAGCGGCCGAATTCTTGCGAGAGAAACAGGGTTCTTGAATAACGGTGCGGCTGGAAAACCACCACGACCCGGCGTGCGCCAAGAGAGGTTGCGGCTTCAAGGGTTGCTTTGATTTCATTCGGATGATGGCCGTAGTCATCAATGACAGTGATGCCTTCAAACTGCCCCTTGATTTCGAAGCGGCGGCCGGCACCGTGAAATATGTCGAACCCTTTTTGAATAGCCTCAAGCGCCATGCCGACTTCAAGGCAGAAACCAATAACCGGCAGGGCGTTCAGAATATTGTGTCGACCGGGCACTTCAAGATTGAACCGGCCATAATTCTGGCCGCCAATCATAAGATCGAAACACGAGCCATACGGGTGCAGGTCGATATTGTCGGCCATCAGGTCGGCAGCAGTAGTGATGCCATAGGTGATGGTGCGCAGCTTTTCTGGAATATTCAGGTTGCGGGCGATCGGGTCGTCAGCGCAAATGAACAGCGCCCCTTCGGGTGAGATGTGGCTGGCGAAAAGTTCGAATGCTTTGATTATGGCCTCGATGCTTGAATAGTGATCCATGTGGTCATTATCAATGTTGGTAATGACGCCAAACTGCGGGAAATATTTCAGGAAAGTTGCGTCGCTTTCGTCGGCTTCGGCAACAAAGAGATTCGAAGCGCCGGCGCAGGCGTTGCCGCCGAGGGCAGCAACATGACCGCCGACAACGCAGGTCGGATCTTTTCCGGCGGTTTTTAAAATGGTTGCGATCATCGAACTGACTGTAGTCTTGCCGTGGCAGCCGGCAACGGCTATGCCGCAAGTTGAGTCAAGGAAAAGCTCTGCCAGCAGGTCAGAACGATGAATGGTCGGCAAGCCACGTTTGTGAGCTGCCATTAATTCAGGGTTGTCGCTGGAGATAGCTGTTGAGACAACTACTCTGCCGACATCTGATGGTATGTTTCGTGCATTGTGGCCAGTAAAAATACGTGCCCCTTTGCTTTTGAGTTCTTCTGTACGGTCGTTGCCGTTGAGGTCGGAACCTGAAATCTTGTAGCCCTTGTTGAGGTAGATGCTGGCAAGACCGCTCATTCCAACGCCGCCGATGCCAATGAAGTGAATCCTGTTACGACGTGTCATCTGCTTTATTCTGCGCCTCCTTGCAAATTGCCTGACTATTGCAGGAACTTTTCTCATTAGCTATCGGCTGTGTGCCCCCGATGGTTTAGAGAAAAAATCAGACAGTTGCAATGCTTCTGGAATGAAGGTTGTTTGCAAAAACCGGCCGTAAGAATAACATATTCTCGGCTGCGATGCAATTAAATAATGGGTTCAGGCTTTGTGGCGAAACAGCAGGCAATGCTCTCCGGAGGTTGAAAAGACCACCATAGAGGGGATTTGGGCCGACTTGAAACCGTGCCCCTTGCAGCCATAGGGTGTCGAGGGTTGCCAGGTGATATAAAAGAACTGGCACTCATGGCAGTTAATGCGTGCCGGTTCACCGGGCTTGGCACCAGGGCGCTGCAAAGGTGGCAGGCGGTTCTGAAGGTTCGCCCCCTGAGCGTTCAGAGTTCTGGTTACCAGTTTTTTGGTCATGGAGTCCAGTTTTTTCATAATGATGAATTTAACATTTCTTGACTAACAGTTAAACAGAAAATAGATTGAAAATATGACACCTGAAAAAATTGAAAAATTGTTCTGGCTTGCTTTGTTCTCATGGTTTTTATTGCGCAGTCTGCTGCTTGGTTGTCAATATATCGGCAATGCTGACCCGGCGGCCACCGGGGAATTATTAAAATTTTTTACTCAGACTGATATTGACGCGGGCCGTGCGTATGCCCTCAAAGGTTTCTGGTTCAGGGCTATTTATGGAGTTGTTTTTGTCGCCATTCTGGTTGTTCTGGTTAAATCAGGCCTGGCAAATACCTTATGGCAGAGAGTCAGTCTTATTTGCGGCCCCGGAATTCTGCGTGCTGATCTTGCTTTTATCATCGTTTTTCTGCTGATCGTGCAACTGTTGTCTTTTCCGTCTGACCTGTATTTTGGTCATTGGCGCGAAACTGAATCCGGGTTTTCAACCGTAGGGTTCGGCGGCTGGTTTTTGAAATATCTTAAAAGCCTGGTGATTGGCGTTGGTTTTGAAACAGCGGGGTTTCTGCTGCTGCTTACGGTTATGCGCTGGCTGCCGGAGCGTTGGCCACTGCTGTTGCCTCTGGCGATGGGCGGGTTTGCCCTGGCGATCACACTTTTGGCGCCAATGATTATCACACCGCTTTTTTATGAGCAAAAACCGCTTGAAGCCGGGCCTTTTCGCGAGCGTCTGCTCGAAATGGCTGCCCGAGCCGGAATGGCGGTTAATGAAATATATGTTATTGATGAGAGCCGGTATTCAAAGCATACAAATGCCTATTTTACCGGGGTTGGCCGCTTCAGAAGAATTGTTCTTTATGATAATCTCATTAAGAGTCATACGCCTGACGAGGCGGCCCTGATCTTCGCTCATGAGGCCGGTCACTGGCAATACAATCATGTTGCCTGGGGCTTGGCTCTGGGAGTATCAGGCATGCTGCTGGCCGGGTTGCTTTATCAACGCCTGTTTCCTGGGTTTGCCGCTGTGAGCTGGTTTGGTCTTGGTGATGTCAGCGCCGCGCAAAACCTGCCGTTTCTGCTGCTCATGGCAACCATATTGCAACTTTTTACGGTTCCATTTGAAAGCCAGATCAGTCAGATAATGGAACGGCAAGCCGACCGCGTTTCCCTTGAACTGACCGGATTACGCAGCGTCTATCAGGATGCCCAGGTCAGGTTGGCCCGTGATAATCGTTCTGACCTGCTTCCGCACCCGCTCCGGGTTTTCTGGCTTTATTCACACCCGCCGGCCATTGAGAGAATCAAGGCAGCCGAACAGTATGAACCAATTGAAAACAAAAGCAGGTAAGAAAAAACCCGCAACCCGGTTTGACCAAGGCTGCGGGTTTTTGTAATAGCCTCAGATGATGCTTTCCTGGGTGTTCAGCGAGAGAATCAGGCTGCTGACATCGAATTCCTTTTTAAAGCGGTTCGAAAAATCAACAATTTTTACGACCTGCTCGTTCAGGCTCCACTTTGAGGTATGACCGGTGAGAATATGATAAAGTCTGCCCTGGCGGGTAACCGGGCCAAGAACTTCAACTTTTTTGAGGGTCTGGGAAAACTCGGCAACGCCGCTTTCGAGCCAGCGTTTTGCCAGACCAGCCCTGGCCGGTTCATCATCAAAAGTTGGCAGAAACAGCCCTATGGTCTGATCGAAGAGAATCTTCAGAGATTGCTGGCTGCAGATCTTGCTCATCGGGTGACCGGGATCTTTTTGAATCAGCAACTCGTGCTCGGGATCTCTTTTGCCTTTTAGTTCTTTGCTGAATGGGATTTCGAAGCTGATGCGCTCATGGTCTTTCTCGGTGATCAGGCTTTCCTGGGTGCGATCATCGGTCATGTGGTTTACCCCGAAAACTATTTTTTCAGGCGCCACTTTCCAGCCGCGTCGCGTTTCGTCGAAATGATCCATAAGACCGGCAATTGAAACGTTTTTGCTCGAAATGAGATAGACAATTTTGTCACAATTCTGCACAATTTCTTTGGTAACCTTGGTGAACATCGAGCTTGAATCGACTACTACATATTCGTAATGTTCCATTACTGATTGCATCAGTGAAAAGGTATGAAATTCCTTCAGGCGCACATCGGTTAGACCGTTTTCTTGTGGCAATAAGGTCAGCAGACCGCAAGCGGTTTTAACTACATATTTTTTCAGGTCGGTAATCTTTTCGCGGTCGAGAAGTTCGTCAATTATTCGCGAATGCTGTTCAACGCCAAGGCTTCTGGCGACCCGGTCGTCGCGCAGGTTCGGGTCATAAAGAAAAACGTCGCAGCCAAGTTCCTTCTGCATCGCCATTGCCAGGTTGCGGGCAAAAAGGCTTTTGCCTGAGGCAGTGTCGGGGCCAAGAACCGCATAGACATTGTGCATCTTCGTTTGCGCCGAGCCAATGTTGGTTTTTGACAGGCGATTGCAGAGGGTTCTGATGATGCTCAAAGAGACACCGGGAGTTGTTTTGAGCAGATTGTGAAAACTGTCTTTTTTCAGTCTGATTACTTCAGTTTCAGCAAGCGCTACCGCCGAGGCAGTTCGCGGTTCTTCGGTGAGCAGAGCCATTTCTCCAAAATATTCGCCCAGCTTAAGATGGGTCAGAATTTTGCGGCCACTTTTGCCATCGTCACAGAAAATCTGAACGATGCCGGATTTGATGATAAACATAGAATCAGCCTGCTGCCCTTCTTTGCAGATAAAGGCATCGCGAACAAAGTTAACGACTTCAGCCTGCTGGCTGACATTGCGAAGTTCATCATCTGAAAGCTCTGAAAAAAGAGAAACTGCCTTGAGAAAATCGGTCTGAACCATGGTCACTCCTCTATTTATATCTACGAACCAGAGTTTAAACGGTGTCTGGCTGAGGTCAGCCAGTCTGAAACGGGTCTTGTGTCCGGTATTGCAGCGCTTCGGCTATATGAGGTGTTCGAATATCCGCTGCGCGTTCAAGGTCGGCAATTGTACGGGCGATACGAATCACTTTATCATAACCACGGGCTGACATGGCAAATTTTCTCGCAGCATTGACCAGCAGGGTCTGCGATTCACTTGCCAGATTGCAGACTTCATGCAGCATTTTCCCGGGAATTTGAGCATTCAGGTAACTGCCGCCATAGGTGTTGCGTTGTTTCTGAAGTTGACGAGCTGCAACTACCCGCTCTCTAATGCAGGCTGAGCTTTCGCCGGCAGATTTAGTCACCAGTTCTTCAGGTTTGAGTCGTGGAACCTGTATCTGCAGGTCTATTCGGTCAAGCAGGGGCCCCGAAAGTTTTTGACGGTATTTGGCCAATTGCCCGCTGCTGCAGATACATTCGCGGTCAGGGTCGGTTGAAAACCCGCACGGGCATGGGTTCATAGCGGCGGCAAACAAGAACATCGCTGGGAACTGGCAGGTCTGCGCGGCTCTTGAAATAGAAACTGTGCCTGAGGTTAGTGGTTCGCGTAAGACTTCGAGAACCGTCTTGCGAAATTCGGGCAACTCATCGAGAAAAAGAACCCCGTGATGCGCCAGAGAAACCTCGCCTGGTGAAGGCACCCGCCCGCCACCTACCAGAGCAACATCTGAAATCGTATGGTGCGGGTCGCGAAAGGGGCGTTGTCTGATCAGACCTGCCCCGGCCTGCAGCAGGCCCTTGATGCTGTAAATGCGTGTCACATCAAGGGCTTCGACAAATTCAAGTGGCGGCATGATCGAGGGCAGCGCCCGGGCCAGCAAAGTCTTGCCCGAGCCTGGCGGCCCAGAAAAAATAATATTGTGGCCCCCGGCGGCTGCGATTTCAAGCGCCCGGCGTGCCATTGCCTGCCCTTTAATTGACGACATATCGATCAAATTGTTATGTTCTACATGTTGATCTGCAATGTCCGGGGGGCGCTGCTCGGGCTTCAGGGTTCCGTTAAAGGCTTCGAGAAGTTCAGCCAGAGTCGAATAGGCCAGCACTTCAAGCTCTGGCACCACCAGCGCTTCTTTGATGTTTTCGCGCGGAATGACAATGCCTCGACAGCCATATTGCAATGCCAGCAATGCCACTGGTAGAACAGCCCGGGTGTGTCTGATGTCGCCATTAAGGCTCAGCTCACCCACAAACAGGTAGTTCTG
This sequence comes from Candidatus Rifleibacterium sp., assembly GCA_035352635.1. Lineage (GTDB taxonomy): Bacteria > Muiribacteriota > Ozemobacteria > Ozemobacterales > Ozemobacteraceae > Rifleibacterium. The sequence continues at coordinate 42,480 of DAOPYA010000004.1, read as the reverse complement.
TACTGCTTCACCTGGGATGCGGTTCAATGCCACCAACATCGAAACAGCGATTGGCAGGTCAAGGCCTGACCCTTCTTTGCGTTGGTCGGCGGGGGCAAGGTTTACGACAATTCTGGCGGGTGGCAACGGGCAACCTGAATTCTTCATGGCAGTGCGTATGCGTTGCCTTGATTCAGAGACTGAAGTATCTGGCAGACCGACGAGATCGAAGCCGGGCAACCCACCGGTAATGTCGGCTTCTACAGCAACAGGCAAAGCCTCGAACCCGTTAATTGTCGCGGCAGAAATTTTAGAAAACATTGATTGATACTCAGTCACTTAATTGTTTATGTCGATTAATTATAGTATCATGAGAGCAATAAATTAAAGTAGTAAAAGCTGAGGATACAAATGTCTGGAAAATCAAAAGTTACGGTTGGACAAGGTGATGACGGAGCGTTCTTTACTGATGCGCAAAAAGATTTCAATTCGGCATTCGAGGATGCGCTTCTGCTTGAAAGGTTTGATGCTGCAAATGCTCAGCTTGAAGACCTTAAAAAGCAACTCGGCGAAACCGCAACATATTTTTACCGTCTCGCGAGACTCAATGAAAAGCAGGGCAAAAAAAAGGAAGCCTACGCCATTTTCAAGAAACTGTATTTTGAATGGCCGGTTTTCATGCATGATAAATATGATTTTGAGAGACTACGCCAGGAATGCGTTGAAGCGGCTCTGAATAAATGCCGCGCCCTCTGGAACCAGCTGATCGCCAAAACTTCTCGGTTCATAGAAGAGAATCCTGATGCTCACGACCGCGAGAGTGCGACCCCATACGCCAAATCTTTCTGGCAGAGCCACAATGAAGAGCTTGGCAATCTGGCCGCTGCGTTTATGAGTATTCTTGAGGTTGAACCCAATGACCTGTCATCGATTACTGCGCTGATACAGTGTTATACCGAGCTAAAAAACGCTGAGCATCAGAGCTTTTTTCAAGACCGTGCCAAAGAAGCCAAAAAACACTGGTCATCTGAGGTCGCCAAAAGATCTGATGCGATTATAGCCGCCGCCAAAAAACATGAGGAGAGCGCCCATTATGATTCCGTAATCGAGGTCGTTAACCTCGGCCTCGAAACCGACCCGCTGAACCCTGACCTGCTGATGTCAAAAGCTGAAGCCTTGCAAAAACTGAAACATCTCAAAGAATCGCAGGCCTGTGTCGTGGCAGTTATCAAAAATCACCCGGCCAATTCTCGGGCGCACCGCCTTAAAAAATCTCTTGAAGGGCAGATTTTTGACCTGAATCTGCGCGAAGGCTTAGACCAGTTGAACCGCGCCGAAATGGAAAAGCCGGGCAGCCCCACTCAGCTGGCAAGAGTCGAACAGGCCCTTGGAAGGTTTCTCGATGCTTTAAGTTTTGACGGTAATAACCTGACGGCTCTGGCAGGGGTGTACCGTTGCCATATCCGCGCCTGCGAACCGCTTAAAGCCCAAAAGACAATGGCACGTATCCGCGAGATCGACTCAAGTTTTGATATTTATTCAATATTCAAAGACAAGAACGAAAACGACGGCAAGAGTGAACTATGTTTCGTGGCCACCAGGGTCTTCGGGGAATTGCACCCAAATACTGTTTTGCTGCGAAACTGGCGTGATGAGCGTCTGCGCAACTATCTGCCAGGGCGGGTTTTTATCAGATTATATAGGCGCATCGGGCCGGTGCTTGCTGAATTGCCACCCGGCAGCCTGGTTTTGAAGCTGAGCCGGGCGGCAATTATCTGTATTACCAGATTGCTTACATTTTTCCGGCTGCCAGGGCAAGTTTGATAGAGTTTATGCGAGTCTGCCGGTCATCAGATCTTGAAAGCAGCACTACCGGGCACCTCGCCCCGATGATCATGCCGCCGGCCTGAACATTGCCAAAATAGAGCAGGGTTTTTCCGAGGATATTGCCGGTATCGATGTCGGGAGCTATTAAAATATCAGCCTTTCCTACAACTTCATTGAACAGACCTTTGTGGTGGGCCGATTCAAGGGAAATGGCGTTATCAAGAGCGAGCGGGCCATCGACGATGCAGTCTTTGCCAAACTGGCCGCGTTCGCCCATTTTGGCGAGTATAGCGGCGTCAAGAGTAGACTGAATCTTGGGGTTCACTTTCTCAACTGATGAAAGAACTGCGACTCTCGGGATTTCGCAGCCAAGCTTTTTTGCCAGAGCTTTGGCATTGTTGATCAGTTCGATTTTTTCTTCGAGAGTCGGGTGGGGGATCATCCCGCCATCGGTGAGAAAGCGCAGACTGTTTTCCCATTCGAACACCAGAACGTGCGAGAGAACATCAGACTTTTTTATGCCGGTCTCTGAATTCAATATCGCCTTGAGAAGGGTTGGCGTTGAGATATTACCCTTCATCAGCGCACTGGCCTTGTTGTTGCGAACCAGTTCAACCGATTTGAAAGCCGCTTCTTCAGGGGTGGTGGCCGGTATTATTTCGGGTTTGAAGCCTGGCGCCACCTTATCGATGATAGCCTTGATGACTTCAGGGTTGCCGACGAAAAGACAATCGACAAAGCCCATATTGCTGGCTTCATAGGCGGCGGCAACCGTATCGACTTCTTCGGGCATGCATACGGCGAGTGGCACACGGCGTGCGCCTAAAATTTTATCGACATCAGCAAAATTCATATTCTCTCCTTGCTTGTGCTTTTCTGATAAGGATTAATATTCTTTGACAATTGAAGGCTCAGCGAGGGCGCGGGTGGCGTGGATCGCCAGCGCCTTGAGTTCTTTCTGGCCAGGTTTAACCTTGACCGGAGCAATGAACGAAACTCTTTCGGTGACCCATTTTACCACGTAAGGGTTATTAGCCACCCCACCGGTCAGAACTATGGCATCGACCTTGCCCTTGAGAACGGTGGCCATGGCGCCAATTTCTTTGGCGATCTGATAAGCCATAGCTTCAAGCACCAGTTTGGCTTTTTCGTCTCCTGCTTCAATCATTTTCGAGATATCGCGGCAGTCAGATGTGCCCAGGTGTGCGAACAAACCGCCCCGACCGAGCAGCTTTTTTCTCAGTTCGGCGTATTGATATTTACCACTGAAGCAGAGTTTCAATAAACCCTGCAACGGCACGGTTCCGCAGCGTTCTGGCGACATCGGGCCGGCATCGTTGGCGTTGTTGGCATCAATCAGTTTGCCTTTTTGATATGGCGAAATAGAGAACCCGCCGCCAAGATGAGCGATGATATAATTCACATCTTCGATTTTGTGCCCTTCTTCGCTGGCGACTTCTGCGGCTACGGCTTTGATATTGAGGGCATGCACCAGTGAGATGCGTGGCAGTTCTGGCGAACCGCTGATTCTGGCGACTTCTGTGAATTCATCGGTAGAAATTGGATCGGCTATATATGCGGGAATTTTTGCTTCATCGGCTATTTTGCAGGCGATCAGGCCGCCGAGCACTGAAACGTGATCGACAAGCTTGCCCGACCGCAGGTCGGCATTCAGCGATTCACCAACGTGATAGACGCCGCCGGCCAGCGGTTTAAGCGGGCCGCCGCGCCCGATGACCGCTTTTAGGTCTGCCGGCTGGCATCCCCAGTTTTTGAGAGCTTCTTCAACGGCGCGAAAGCGAAAGTCGAGCTGCTCAAGACTACTGTGGAAACCGGCCAGATCAGCCGTAGAATGTGATATGTCCAGCTCTTTCAGCTCTTCTTCGCCTTTAAATAGTGCGACCTTGGTTGAAGTTGAGCCGGGGTTAATAACCAGAATAAGGGGTTTTTCAGTCATTTCTTTCCTCGCGAATTACTATTTGTGGCCATTGAAGTTGCTGCGCGGCTATACGGTCGGCCGGGCAGAACTGTTCGAGCGGGAATTGTTCAGGGGTGAACCAGCCAACTTCTGGGTTAGAGGCTGTTTTATGAATGCAGGCTTCTGGCTTTTCAGTCAGTCGGCATTTGACAAAATGCAGGCGCACCGTAATATCAGGGTAGGCATGCTCAAGCACCAGTAGAGTGTTTTCGGGGACAATGCTTATGTCGAGTTCTTCGTGCAGTTCGCGGCGGGCGGCATGTTCGGCTGATTCATTTTTTTCGAGCTTGCCGCCCGGAAATTCCCACAGGTTGTCGAGGTAGCCGCCCCGGCGCTTCGCGAGCAGAACTTTGTGGTTATGAATCAGAACAGCCGCTGCCACATCTATGGTTTTTGGGGATTGCATATTAATAAATCTTTAGCAGCAGGCCTTTAAGATACTGGCCTTCAGGGTGTGCCAAGGCGATCGGATGGTCGGGGGCATGGAAAGATTCGTGAATGATCTGGGCACGCCGCCCGGCTGAGGCGACGGCATCACGCACTGCTTCGAGAAACTCGCTGCGTGACACCTGACTGGTGCATGAAGCGGTAAAGAGCATGCCACCTGGCTTGACAACCTTTACGCCATCAAGATTCAAACGCCGGTAGGCACGAATGGCCTTTTCGGAGTCTTTGCGGCTCTTGGCCATTGATGGCGGGTCGATAACTACCAGATCGAAACTGCCTGGCCGGCAGGATTTAAGATAATCATACATGTCGGCGGCCACCATTTTGTGGTTGTTGTTGAGATAGCCGTTCAATTTAAGAATCTGTTCAGCCTCAAGCAGCGCCGGTTTTGCCAGATCAACCGTAACGGTTTCGCGGGCGCCGCCCGCAATCGCTGCAACGGTGAAGGCGCCGGTGTAGCCGCAGAGGTTAAGAAAAGAGCGATTTCGGGCCACGGTTCTGATCAACTGGCGATTATCACGCTGGTCAAGAAAAAAACCGGTCTTCTGGCCGTTGACCAGATCGGTAGTGAATTTGAGGCCATTCTCTCTGAACTCGATCTTTTCTGGCATTTTGCTACCAAAGATTAATTCGGCAGCGGCTGTTTTTGCCAGCCTGATCTGGTTGCGCCGCCAGACCCATTTGATGCCGTCAATCGAAGAGCACATGGCTTTTAAAACAGGGCCAACAAATTGTTCAAGACCAAGCGAATAAATCTGCAAAGAAATTGCTCCGGCATAGCGATCAGCGATCAGACCGGGCAGGCCATCACCTTCGCCGTTAATCAGCCTGAAAGCGTTAGTGTCTGAATTGTTGAAAAACTCAAGACGGTGGGCGACGGCCTGTTTGACCAGCCTGATAACCCCGGCTTCAAGCTTTTCATCGCGGCTGATGGGCAGCATTCTCACCAGAATTTTTGAGTCAATATCGGCGTAGCCGAGACCGAGATACTGCTGGCGATGCGAAAAAACTTCGATACAATCGCCGGTTTTAATGCCGGGCGGGATTTCGCGAAAAGCTTCGGCGTAGGCCCATGGATGACCTTTGATCAAAGAGAATTCTTTATTTTTTTTCAGAGTCAGCTGAACTGTTTGCATTTGATTCTTTCTGAGGCATTAATTTGCGTTATTCTATGCAAAATCAGCAAATTTATCAATTTTTCTGAATTTGTAATTGGTATAATGCTGGCAATACATGAAGTTCTGAAAACAAAGTTGAATTGATCAATGGCCCCCGGGCTATCAGCCGGGTTGCCATATTTATGCAGTCAGTGATCGCGGCAAAAAGCCTGCTGGCGACCGAAATACGGAAGGTTGAGCTTTTTATGAAAAAACTTTGCGCCTTATTGTTGATTTTCAATCTTTTGCCCTTCTTGGCAGCATCTGGGGCTGATAATTCAGCCGATCTTGACAGCTGGAAAGATCAGATACTTTATTTCGTGCTGCTCGACCGCTTTGCCAATGGCGACCAGAGCAATGATCGCGATACTGACCAAAACGATCTTGAGAGTTTTCACGGTGGTGATATTGCCGGGTTGATTACGAAGCTCGATTACCTTGATAAGCTTGGCGTGACCGGCGTCTGGTTAAGCCCTTTTTTCAGTAACCGCCCTGACAGATTTTTTAAACAGGGTGCTTATCATGGCTACTGGCCGCATGATTTCTGGTCAGTAGATCAACGGTTCGGCAGCGAAGCAGAACTGGTGGCACTGCGGGGTGAACTGACTCGCCGTCATAAAAAACTGCTGCTCGACATGGTGGTGAACCACATGGGTTACGATGCGCCATTTATCAAGGCAAACCCTGACTGGTTTAACCCTTCTGAAGAGATAAAAAACTGGAACGATAAAAATGAATTGTTGAACAGATGTATCTTTGGTCTGCCCGATTTTGCCTCACAGAAATCAGTTGTAAAAACCTTTTTTAGACTCGTGGCCCGCCACTGGATCGACCGTCTACGCCCCGATGGCTTCAGGCTCGACGCCGTAAAGCATGTGCCGGCCGATTTCTGGCGTGATTTTAATGCCAATGCGACCCGCCTGGGGGGCAAAGACTTTTTGCTGCTTGGTGAGTATCTGAACGGTGACCCGGCCGAAGTTAACCAGATATGGAACGACGGTGGATTTAACAGCCTTTTCGATTTTCCTCTCTATTACACTATGAAATCAGTGTTCGCCGAAGGCGGCGATTGTCGCCAACTGGCTTCACGACTCTATTTTGATCGAAACTACCCTGACGCCGGGCTGCTGGCAACCTTTCTCGACAACCATGATCTTGACCGTTTTATCACCTCGTGCGGCGGCGACCGGCAAAAATATGCGCTGGCCCTGGCGTTTCTGCTGACCTCAAGGGGCATTCCGGTGCTCTGTTATGGTGACGAGAACGGTCTCGAGGGCGCTCACGGCAAATTGCCCGAAAACCGCCGTTCGATGCAGTTCGACACAGGCAGTGACCTGTTTGACCTGACCAGGCAGTTGATCGCTTTGCGGCGCAGCAGTGAAGCACTCAGGCGTGGGTTGCAGTGTCACGTCTTCGCTGATAGCACAGCCTGCGTTTATGGGCGTCTTACCCCTGATTCCCTGGCTCTGGTTGCCATAAATAACGATGCGCAGCCAAGGCAGATCGAATGTGCCTTGCCGTTCAACATTTTTGGAAATCGTAAAATTCTCGACGCATCGCTTGGCTCTAACCGGGCTATTCTGCGCGATGGCAGGTTTGAAACCTATCTGCCGGCCAGAAGTTTTGCAGTTTATCTGCCACAATCAGAACCGGGCTTTTACGAAAAAACTTTCAGACACTGGCAGAAGCGTTTTCATCATGAGAAGAGCTGGGGCAGCAAAAATATCGTTCTCAAACTGAAGGTCGATTATCTGCCTGAAAAAGCTAAAGTATTTGTTACCGGTAACGCTGATGAGCTGGGCGCCTGGAACCAGGCGAAGAGCCTGCCGATGCTGCCGGTTGCCGATGATGAATACGAAGTATGTGTCAGCATGCCGCTTGGCAAAATTTTTGAGTGCAAATGCTTCTACACAGTCACTGATGAAGCCGGCAAAACTTCGACCGTCTGGATGGAAGGCGACAACACGATCGGCGAAGTTAAAGAAGCCGGCAGCGAATACCTGCACCTGAGCTGGAAAACCATGAAATAAATGCAGCTATTTTTAAAAGCCTGAAAAAAGAAAGAGCCATCTCAATATGAGATGGCTCTTTCTCTGATATTACTCGTTAAGAGCGCCTTCGCCAGTCTGAGATTCGTTCTCGGTAGTATCTTGAACGGCTGTGCCAGAAGCAGTTTCTTCGGTATTTTCAACCGGGTAGCTGTTTGAGGCGTTGTCTTCGTTCTGCCGTTTCTGCAGAAGTTCCAGAATCTGCTTCATCATTTCCATCATCTGGGTGTTATCTTGATTGCCGCCGCCGTTCACCACCACATTCTGGTTATTGTTGGCTCCCTGTTGGCCGCCGGCCCCTGCACCCATTCCGAAACCGCCGAAGAACGGCAGTGGAATCGGTGGCAATGGGAAGGGTAGAAATGCCATCCAACCGCCCCAGCCGCCAAAACCCTGCTGCTGTTGCGGCTGGGCGTTGGTATTATTGTTGTTAATGGTCTGCGAAAAAGCCCCATTGCAGCACAAAAGGGCAAGAACCACAAACACAGACAAGTTCGCCAAAGGTCTTTTCATAAATTGCCTCCAGATTATTTGATTTCTTTATGGATTCTCTACGAATTTTCTGTCTTGTTCAAGTACCGATTCAATCCACAAAGAGAATTTCGGAAAACCATTTTTGTTCGCGATATTGAAGGTGATCTCATCGATCTGATTGGCGTGCTGACTGCCAATCAGTTTCCACTTGCAGGTAATGGCAGCGGCCATGGCATTTTTGCCTTCGTAGATAAATCTGGCATGGCGCTGCAGGTCGTAGATAAATGAATACTGCATGGCGGCGAGCTCTTTTTCTGAGAACTCTTCGGCCGGCCTGCCCGGCAGATTTGATTTTTCGCCGACGATCAGGGTTTTGTTGACTAATGGGCTGATGTTGCCCCCCTCAAAGCTGTTTCGGGCGATCAGGCAATTGATGGTGGCATTATGCTTTTCGTTGCTGACCTGACCAGCAGTGGCAGGGCTGGTGAGCGCAGCCGGGGTGGCTTTGCCGGTTTCGACGACGCCTATCACGGTTTTGGCTGGTTCAGGCTCGGGAACGGGCCAGAAGGGTTCACCAGAAGAAGTTGTGCCGTATGGGGCGGTTCCGGTGGGGTTTCTGGTCATGCCAACGCCGACGATCCCGTCGATTGCTTTATCCTGTTCTTCGTTGGTGTTGCCAAAAATGCCAAAAGGATCGGGAAATGGCAAAGGCGGGAGCGGCAGTTGCGCCAACAACGCAGATGAACACGTCAGCAGCAGAACAAAGGTGATCAATGCTGCACTGGAAAATCTGATGCGGGCGCAGGGGTCTTGTATCATGATTTATGAAGCATCGACAGTGCTGATGCTGCTCCTTTCGACCTGAGATACTTTGCCTTGAAAAAAATCATACTTGCTGATCTTCGCTAAATTATACCACTCTTTTTAAATAGGAATTTCTACGGCGTATTTTCTGCACATTCTCTTACAATGCCATTATCAGACAGCGCAGTAACGAAAGTGGAGCGGTGTTTGCATAAGGCTTAAAAATGAAAAATCCAGTGTTTGCAGTCTTGTTCGTTGATTAGACCGTGGCAGAACACTCTGTTGACAATGGTTTTCTTTGATTTCCCTTCCATTTCGACCTTAACCCTGATGGTTTCGGCAATTTTAGATTCATCATTGATGACAAAATTGGTCACCAGGCCTTCGGCGAACCTTTCGCTGCGGATTGCCTGGCCTGTAGAATCGACCTCTTCGCGTATGACAACCTTTTTTTTCTGGTCGAATGAGTAGCGTATCTGTTTGACGCCAGATTCGCCAAGAGTCCAGAAAAGCACCGAATCAGCAGCGAGGTTGTCGGGCGAAAATGAAATCGGGCCGGCCACTTTCCCTTTGTCTGAATTGATCTGAAAAGGAAGCACATTGCAAAAGTCTCTTTCGAGTGCCAGTGCGAGAATGTCGCCTGCCAGAAGGTGCATCGAAGCTTCCTGCCCATGCAGAGCGCCCTTCTGGCTTGAAACGAGCAGTCGATAGGTAACCGAAAGCAGCAATGCGAGGATGGTTATGACAATCATCGTTTCAAGCAGTGAAAATGCGGCTTTTTTTTGTTTAATCATGTGACACCAGCGTTGGAATGAGGAAATCTGTCGGGCCGACATCTTTTCTGGTCCAGGTTATTTTTAGTATCACCAGGCGATTTTCGCGGGGCAGGGCTTTAAGTTTTCTGATTTGAAATTTCAGCGAAAGGGTTGCTGGGTTCCAGTCAGGGAGGGTGACGGTATTGAGCACTGAAGCCCCGAGATGATAAAGACCGGTTTCGTTCAGTGTGATCGGCTGAAAGTCTCTGTTTATAGGCAACAGGTTGGGGTCTAGCCTTCTCACCTGTGTTGAAAAAGCAAACGAAAGGTTTTTCAGCAGAGTCTGGTTTTCGCCAATGACGACGCGTCTCGATGATTGATAATGCAGGTGCCAGATCGGCAAAAGAGCTCCGCCGAGCACAGCGATTGCCACCAGCAGTTCAACCATCGACAGTGCCGCTTTTTGCCTGGTCATGGCTGAACCGCTTTTCTGACCAGAGTAATGTTAGGCCCGATAAGAATGGCAACTGACCTGGCGGCGGTTTCAATGCTGGAGATATCAAGGCCTTTGTCCCAGGTCAGGGTGCCGCCAACCCCAAAGGTCGCCGGGGCAATGTTGCCCGCGCAGAGACTGCCGGAAATTTCCACCGGGGCTTGCCAGATTATTTCGCCTTTGGGAGCGATGAGGCAGACGCCATCGAGTCGTTTGCCTGTGATTTTGATGTTGCCACTGAGCGAAACAAGCGTCAGTTTTGAATCATTTGTCGATTTGCTGACCTCGGCAACCGTCAGGTCGTTGTCGCAGACGATTATGGTTGGGGCATTGGCCATAAAAGGCTTTGCAAAGGTAAGCGCCCCCGAAACTTTTGTAACCATCGGGTCATTGACTATGAAATGGTCGGTTTCAACTTTTATATCGCTGTTAGCGAAGAAGTCATCGGCATCGGCGTAAGTTCTTCCATAAATATTAAGATCGGCAAAGAAGCTGCCGGGATCAAATTTTTGCAGGTCGCCCTTGAACTGGCTTTCGGGGCGTGCATAATCGAGGGGCATTTCAAAGTCTCTGCCATCATGGGGGTATTCATCCTGGGGGAACACATGTGGGGCGGGGAAGCTCTTGCCGGTGGTTTCAGACGACCCTTCGAAAATCTGGTCGTAAAGAGCGTTGTATGATTCGATGCCGCTGGAGGGCGTGAAATCACGCAGCAGTTTGCTCATGTAGGCTACGTAGTCGGGATTGCCGCCATTGTAAGATGCAAAAAGCTCGGACATTTTTTCAGGGACGCCGCCGACGCCGGCCGAATCAAGAAACAGATCGTAGCCCTTGCTGGTTACGAACCTTGGAAACCATGGCGGTTTAAAAAGGTCGGGGCTGCCAAGTCGGGGCAGCGGAAAAATGGCACGTTGCTCGATTCCCTGGGTTGAGGTAATGGAATCGGCAACCGAATCATTGTTCTGGTCAAGGATCATGGTTGAGTAGATTACATAGCTGGTGAGCACTTTGCCGAAAACCTTTGTGGGAGTCATTTTGTCGCGATTGCCAAAAAGCCTGATGACACTGGATTTAACGACAAATGGCAGGCTGACCCCGCCGAGCACATCTTTCATCAAGGCACTGCTCTGCCAGTCTGACATCGCCCCGGTGGGTGTGAATCGCACCCGAAGCTTTGAATTGCTGAGGTAACTTGAACAGGCGTAGGGAAGCGCCTGGCTGAGACTGTCTGAATAAAGGCCCGGCCAGAATATGAATGAATCTGATTCTTTGCGGCAGGGGTGGGTGCCGTCGAGGTTGAGGGTGACCGGTGCGCCGCCGAGGTATATCCAGCCGGATTTTTTCCAGGTATCGGTGCTGCCGGCCACAAAAGAATTCTCACTGTTAAAAACCACGAAGGGCTTTTCCTGGCCCTGCTCATCCTGAAAGCTTTTTAAGATGCGGTTATATGAACTGCCGCCGCTGGTGTTGCTGAGAAAAAGGCTGAACTTCGACACGACTGGCGCCAGGCAGCGAATCAGCTTGAACTCACGAAAATAGTCAAAAGAATAATCGATTTTTTTGAGAGTGAAAGCGATATTGAGGCACAGGTCGCCGTGTGCGAAGCTATCAGAGAATCTGCGCACTTTAAAATGCATGGTGGCGGTGGTTCTGGCAAGCTCGGGCAGCTGTTCTTCTATTTCTTTAAAAGCTTTAAGAATCTCTGCCGACTTTTCAAAATCAGTGATGCGGATCTCAATCTTTTCGAGTTCATTTTTTCGGAATGGGTAAAGCGGGCTGGGAGTGCCTGTTGGCGGGTAGATTCGCTCGCAGCCTTTGCGGTTCTGAAAAACATCTTTGGCAAAAACCCAGAAGGCATCGGCAAAGGCACGGCCGGCCTGGGTGGCAAGCTCTGTTTCAAGGTGCTGATGCGCCGTGAAGTTTAACTGGCTGGTTGACAGCGACATGAAAAAGAAGAGCAGAAAGGTAATAAAAACCATTCCGACCACCAGAAACAGGGCAATACCCCGTCTGGTGTCGTTTAAAAGCTTGCTGGCGAATCGGCTGGTAATCATAATCCTCTGATTTCAAACCCGGATTGAATCGTTATTCTACTGTATTTGTTGAATTTCCGTCAATTTTGCAAAAATCTTGCGGGCAGGTCGTTGGCCTGTGATCGGCCGCCCGCTCGCATTGGTGCATAAAAAAAGCAGGTCTTGCCCAGATGTTTGGGGGTAAGACCTGCTTTTTATTTAAACAACGGGCAACATGCCGATTCTGGCATGGTTCTGAATCAGACTTCGGCTTCCTGTTCCATTTCTTTTTCGCACTGTTCGATGAGGGTTTTGAGGTTGTCGGCTTCGACGCCGGTCGGGTTGGTGTGCAGAAATCTTCTGGCGGTGTCGATAGCGTCTCTGAACTGGCGTTTGCGAGCATAGATGATCGCCAGATTGTAATAGACCTGCACGAACTTCGGGTCAATCTCGAGCACTTTCATGTAAGCGGTGATTGCTTCGTTGATACGGCCTTTTTCGAACTCTTCGGTGCCGATATTGTAATAAGCGGCAGCGTCTTTGGGGTTGAGTTCGATGGCTTTTTTCCAGAGTTCAATGGCCTGATCATACATACCCTTGTTGTAATAGGCGATACCAAGCTTGTTGCGTGCTTCTGAATCCTGGGGGTTGTATTTGATGACGCGTTTCCAGATTTCGATGGCCTTGTCATACATTTCGCGGTTGTGGTAGGCAGTCGCAAGGTTAGAGAGGATATCTGAATCTTCAGGTTTGTATTTGAGGGCCTTTTCCCAGCATTCTACAGCCTTGTCGAACAGTTCCATCTTGATGTATGCGATGCCAAGCTTGTTGTAGAGTTCACCGTTTTCGGGGGTGATTCTGATGGCGTCTTCCCATTCTGAGATGGCCTGATCGAACATATTCTTCTGGAAATATGCGATGCCAAGGTTGTTGTGCGCATCAACATCGTTGGGAGCCAGTTCGATAACCTTACGCCACGAAAGAATCGCATCATCGAGCAGGCCTTTTTCGTCAAAAGCGTTGCCAAGCACGAAATAGGTATTTGGGTTGTTGGGGTCAAGTTCAATTGCCTTTTTCCAGTTGAAGATCGCGTTGTCGAGGCGGCGTTTCTGGCGGTAGGCGTGGCCGAGCTTAAAAAACAGATCGGGGTCGGTCGGGTTCAGGTTTTTCGATTTTTCCCACTCGGTGAGTGCTTCGTCGAAGCGCTGCAGATTGTAGAAGGCGATACCCAGGTTGTGGTGGGCTTCGAAATGGTCGGTGTCGAGTTCGATGGCTTTCTGCCACTGGAAAATAGCTTCCTGGGTTTTGTTGAGCTTCGAATAAGCGATGCCAAGCTTGTGGTGCAGCTGCGGGTCATCGCTGACGTAAGAAATGGCGCGGTTCCAGAACTTGGCGGCTTCGGCAAAGTCTTCGAGACCGCAGTAGGCGTTACCGATTTTTTCGCAGATATCAGCGTCTTCGCTGCGCTTTTCTCTGACGGTGTTCCAGTAGGTGATCGCCTTCTGAAAATTGCCCGAGTTATACTGAGCCACACCGAGGTTAAAGTGTGCTTCAACATCGTTCGGGTTCAAAGAAATGCATTTTTCCCAGCTGCTGATGGCCCGGGTCAGGTCGTCGAGTTTGCCATAGGCGGATCCGAGCTTGAAATACACTTCTGAACTGTCGGGAGTGATATCGAGGATTTTTTGCCAGGTCTCGATGGCTTCGCGGTGCTGGTTCAGCTTGCTGTAGGCGTTTCCAAGGTTGTTAAAGATTTCGGGCTGGCGGGGGTTGAGCGACAGCGCCTTTTTCCATTCTTCGATGGCCTGCTGATACATTTCGAGGCGGTAAAAAACGATTGCCAGATTATTATGTGATTCTGAATTCTTCGGGTTCAGTTCAATGGCTTTTGAGAAGGCAATAACCGACTTGTCGTCGAGGCCCTTGTTGTAATAGGCAACCCCCAGTCTGAAGAATATATCTGAGTCTTCGGGGTTGAGGTTGGCGGCTTTTTCCCAGAGTGAGATGGCCTGGTCTTCTTTGCCGAGGTTATAGTAGGCAATGCCGAGCTTGAAATGAATTTCGGGGTCGTGGCCGCGAACTTCGAGGCATTTTTCCCAGTAGTCGATGGCCCGCATGTCTTCGCCCTTGTTGTAATAGGCGATACCAAGGTTATGCAGCACTTCGTAGTTCTGCGGATCAAGTGAAACCGCGATTTCCCATTCCTTGAGGGCCTCATCGATGCGATTCAGCTGATAGTAGGCGACGCCGAGTTTGAACCTCGCCTCGCTGTTCTGGGGGTTTTTGATCAGTGACTGAACCCACTCGTTGATCGCCTGTTCATATTGCCCTTTGGTGTAATAGGCTATACCCAGATTATAGTGGGTATTGGCTTCATCCTGCAGATAAGTGCGTTTCATAAGGCCTCCAGAGTCTTCATTTATTGTTTTTCGCCATTGTCTGATCGCGAATTCGGGATACTTTCTAATTGGTTCACTATTGAACTGATCTTGTTGCCGAACGTCTCAAGAACTGATTTCAGCTTGTTGCCGCGTTTAAAGCTTTGCTGCAGAGTTGCCCCGGGTGCTTCAAGCTTAGTGGATTTTAGTTGCAACCGGTGTCTGAACGCAAGTGTTTCCTGAAAATTAATTGCCAGATCAAGCTTTTCGACAGAACGATTCTTTTTGTTCCCGTTCAAGATGTGTTCCAGTCTTGATTCAGAGGGGATATCGTTCTGTCTGACAATTGTAGAAATCAAAAACTGTAAATAGAGATCGAAAGAGTTACTGATGATGGCAAAGGCATGATTATGCGCGGCTTTCATATTCATGCCATAAAGCTTCGCAGTCTTCTGCCACCAGATCTGCTTAAGTGCGACAACCCTGGCCGGCTGACCCTGTTTAAACTCAACAGAAACTCTGGCAAGTTGATCGATGCTGTAAGCGGCCTGGTAGGGCATCAATACCCTTCTTGGCCTTGATGGCAACATCGCCAGGGCAAGTTCTTTTTTGGGTGTCGGCTTGATGCGTGGCGGACGGTTTTGCGATCTGATTGCCTCGTTGCCAGGGTAAGCAGGTTTGGCAAGGCTTATAAATACCGGCGGGGCTTTGGGCACCCTGCGCGAATAAGAAGCCGGAAAACTTGTATCTATTTCGCGGCGAAATTTAATTGCGGCGGGTAAGCGCTCTGGAAAGCAGAACGGCAGGTAAGGGTTGAGGATTGCCGGTTCGAGCACAGCGTTTTGTGTGGCATAACCAGTGGACTGACTGTGCGAAACCGTGCGGTTGAAGCCAGTTAAAAGGCTGCTCAGGCGGTTCTGCAAATGGTTGCGCTCTTTTTGCAGAACATCGATAGTTTCTACCAGTTCGCGTTCGCGCATTTCGAGGTTTTCGAGCGAGTTTTTCATTTCGCGGTTGCTGGTCATTACATGTTCGAGATCTTTTTCGGCCTTTTCGCGCATCGCAAATGCCGATTTCTGCTCTTTTTCAGCCTGTTCGACCTGTTCGGCCGAGAACTTCAGATGGCGCTCGTATTCAACATTCTGACTTTTTAACTGGTATGAACGGCTGCGCAGTTCATCGAGTTCGCGGTGGGCGACTTCGAGTTCACTCTCGCGTTTTTCGAGGCTTGAAGTGGCTGAGGCCAGGCGCAGGGCAAGTTCTTTAGTATGCAACTGCATCTGCGTGACCTGGGCGTTCAGGGCAGCACTTTGTTCGCCCGCAGTAATTGAAGCCTTCTGGGCATTTTTTAAATCGATAACTGAGTCGGCAAGACTCATTTTGAATTCATATATTTTTTGTTCCCTGACATCGATTTCCTGGCGGAATTTTTCGAGGTCAGAGGGGCTTGAAGCCACCCGCATCAGAGTTTCGGATTCGTCGATCAGGGTGGCAAAGTCAATCTCGCCAAGCCTGGCAAGGCTATTCAGCAACTGACTGTTTTCTTCTGTTTCTGGCAGAACCCTTGCCAGTTTCAGCAGGTGACGCAAGTAATCCCTGACAGCCTCAAGTTTTTGTGGCAGGCTGCCTGGTTCGGAATTGTCGAGCTGTTGCTTCATTTATTCAAAACTTCTGAAGGTGCTGATACAGGCAGACGCTTATGTTATCACCGCCGCCGTTCAAACAGGCCCCTTTAACCAGGAGTTCAGCAAGCTTTTTCAGGTCGGTGCCATCAGGTTTGTACTCGCTGTTAACAATCTCTTCAAGGTCTTTATGCTCGACGTAGCCGCACAGGCCATCAGTGCAGAAGAGAATCAGATCGCCGTATTCCAGGGGCAGGTTCTTGCGGTCAACCTTGACCGAGTCGCCAATCCCGAGGGCGCGGGTTATAACGTTGCGTTGAGGGTGCACAAAGGCTTCATCGGGGGTTATCCGACCCATGTCGATAAATTCCTGGACCAGTGAGTGGTCTTTGGTGATCGGCGTCAGGGCCGCTTCGCGAAACCGGTAACCCCGACTGTCGCCGACATGAGCGAGGGCCATGCCATTGCGGTAGATGATCCCCCCGACAATTGTGGTGCCCATGCCTTCTTTTTCGGCATTCCGACTGGCTTCTTTAAAGATTGCCAGGTTGGCGCCCTGAAACCATTCTTCAAGAAGCAGCGTTTTGTCTGTATTCAAAAGATCTTCGGGCTGTTTTTCAAAGAGGTTGCGAACCAGATTCTCTTTGACTGTCTGCACGGCCAGCATCGAAGCAAATTCACCGGCCGCTGCGCCACCCATTCCATCGGCCAGGATCAGGGCCGTCAGTTCAATCTGGTTACCTGCTGGCCCGCACAAGATCAAAGACATACTCTCGGCATAGTCTTCATTGTTCGGGCGAACTTTGCCTTTATCACTAAGGGTATAAAAACTCATTTCTTTTCTCCCACTTGCAACTCACGGCATTCTAATGCCTTTAACCATGCAAGTCAACGCATGAGGCGATGAATCAACAAGTATTTTATATAAGAACGCATCAAGTGTCTCGCACCGATTTGAGGCGTAGTCATTCTCGGTCAAAAGCAGCCCGGCTGATAGGCCGAAGTTGCCCATTTTAAAAGACAACTTGTAAAGCACAAGTGGCATTTGATGCGAGTTACAAAACTCACCGAGAATTGCTGTCGATGGCGCGGCCTGTCAGCCGCATTGCTTTAAAATATTCAATGAGCCTTTGGAAAAATCATCATTGATTGAGGCCAGGTCTTTCGTGGTGGCTGTCAATCCAGTCGGGCAGACTGGCATGTTTGTAGCCAGCGGGCGCTAGATTGAGACGCGCATCTGGAATAAACGGGGCACGCCGGGCAGAAATTTTAAAGGCGGGGATGTGCGTGGCGCATGCGAGCGTTGCCAACGTATAATGATCTGTGGCTGCCGGCAGCAACATGCTTTTCCGATGCAATTCAAAAAGAGTTCCCGTTTCATGGTGTGCCGAAAAAACCGCTTTGTGAACCAGTTGGGCAAATTTTTCGTCAAGTATTTCAGGTGCTGCAATCTCAGACCTGGTTAATCTTAGCGGCAGGGCATAAAAATTCGCGGTCAGGCTGGCAAGGCACAAAGGCATGGTCTGCTGCGCATCCTGATTGAGATGACCTGTAAGGGGGGCATCCCCGACATGGTTAAAAGATGCCGGGAAACTGGTATTAAAGGGTTTGCCATGGGTTGGCGAAGAAGTTTTTGTTGCGCAGGTGGCCGCAAACTGGTAATCGAGGGCCGGTGGCCTGGCACTGATAAAACTGCGCATCAGAATTATCCAATGCAGGGGATCCATTGGTAAGGTTGCACCGGGTGCACTTTGCAGGCTGTATTCTGAGTAATTGAGTATCACGTTTTCGGGCTGAATTCGCCGGGTTGCATGCTTTAAACTGTAGTGCCGTCGTGTTTTTTGCATTGGTGCCGGTGGTTTTTCGTTGCAGCAGAAGAAATTTGCTGGGTCAATGAATTGATTGAAGCTTGGAATATTGAGTTGCATGCCGGCAAATATGCCGATCGGGCGGCCAAGAAACGTTGCTTGGGCAGAATTAACTTCTTTTAAGACGGTGGTAACCGGTTTTGAACCCTTTGCAGAGTCAGTGTTCCGGTAGGCACTTGCTATGCTTATCTGGTCAATCCATGGGAAGAAAAATGATGCAGCTCTGACTTCATCAGCAAAATCAAGGCTGTGGGTCTGGTTGGAGCTCGGCCGGTCGCTGAAGCTGAGGCTGTGTTGCCCTGTCGGTGGCATTTCGGGATGCCATGGGAATCGATAGGAACGCAAACGCATGCGGTTACCGTCATCGACCGGGCAACGAAGCCGGTCAACAAGCGGCCAGCAATGCAGAAAATGTCGGGCCACCGGTGTGAAAAGACTGAACCCTGCGAGATTGAGTCTTTGCAATGGTTTGGCAATGGCAGGCAATGCAATGGCTGGCAAAAACCGCTGACTGGTTGGCCCGTTGACAGGGCAAAAATTTGCTGATTGTCGGGTTGTGGCAAAGCGTCTGGCCCGTAGCAACATTCGTTTTATCAGAGGTAATTCGAGCCAGGAAGGCGCTTCGGCTGTTTCCAGAAAGGTATGGCTCTTAATTACTCGATCAGGCATTACGAAACTGCTGCTTTTATGCCGCCGGGTTCTGGTCATACGCATGCCGGTATCTGCAGAAATCTTTCGGGGATTAGGGTTGCACAGCCAGGTGTGTGTGAAAGAGCCAATAACAGGTGCGGGCTGCAGCTGTGTAGTTGTAATAAGCCGAGGGGCGCGGAAAATCTCTTTAAGCTCATGCGGCATGCTGAGGCTGTAGAGCAGGCGGCGTGGCGCTTTCATGCTTAGCGGCGGCAAAAAAATCTTTTCGCGTTTTATGACAAAACTACCGGTCAGCATTGCTTTTTGCCTGGCCGGTAGCGGAATAGTTAAAGCCACTGGCTTTACCAGGCATGAAAATACATTTTCTGAAAAACAAAAGTCAGGGAAGCCGAACGGATGGGGAAGCAGAGAAAGTCGGCAGTTGAACGATCGCTGTTTTCGTTTCCAGATGCTGGGGTAAACAAAATGTTTCTGGCAGAGGGTCGTCGGGGCATCTGTGCCTTCGATGCCGAGAAGCAGGGTCATGTTCGGTTTAATCTGCCCTGGAAGATCAATTTTTAGGGCGACCTTGCGTAAACGGAGGCGGTGCCTGGCCTGGAGTTGTCGGTCGCGCAATTTAATGGCCATGGTTTCGCCGGCCGGCAGATTGACCTTCTGGGCACGCCGCGAAATAATCGCTGCCGAAATTCGCGCACAGCCTATCGACCGTGCCGGGCTATTCCGGTATGAGAGGTTGGCGGTGCTGACTGGATGCAGTTTGAAGCGCAGCATTCGCAGGGTTCGGGTGCGCTTTGCATGGGTTTCATGATGAAGGTTGGCGCTTTGAGTGGTTACGGTGGCAATTTTTTTGGGTTGTTCAGGAGTGCAGATATCATTAAAACAAGCTCGGCCTGCGAGCAGACTCAGTGGCAGTTTTCTTTCTGCAAGGGCAACGGTTGAGCTGACAATTTTGCTGGCGGGGCTGGCAGTCAAAGAAAGCTTTGTGGAAAATGGGTTGAAAGCAGCGGGCTGGCGAAGTTTCTTTGCGGTTGATGTTAGCTCGGGCATTGCTGTTAACATGTGGTTCAGCATGACCTGATTGCTTGCCCGGTGCTGATTAGCGGTAAATATGTTTTTCAGAAGCCGCAGAGTATATTGCGCGTGCCTTGCGGCGCGAATATAAAACTGACTGCGCTTCTGGTGAAAATCATTGGCCGGCGGTCGGCCAATGCTTGCATCAGAGTGCTCAAAACTTTTGCAGATCGGGTTTTTTGAGCGGATTTCTTTGTAACTGGCCTGTAAAAAGCCTGTGGGCCGGGTGGCTGGCCTTAGCGATACGGCAGGAACCATCACTTTCAGGCGGGTATCGGGGGCTGACGGGTTCATGCGCCGCAGTTTAAGCCTGAGTTTTAGACGGCACGCATGGTCGGCAATCTGAAAGTTTCCGTGGCGGGCATGGGTTCGGCAAAGATTGGCGGGTCGTGCCGGTGGCAGGCAAAGGCTCATGGTGGCCTTTCTGGCTCCAGATATCTTGATGTCAGCCGGGAGATAGCTGGGAAGGCCCCTTAAAGGAATGCTGGATGCCTCTGATTTAAATTTCGGGGTAAGGTTACCACGTGAATCTTGCAGACAACTGCTCTGGTGGGGGGTTCCAATGCTTGAATGAATGAGGTTGTCGCAGACCGGCGAAAAGACAATCTTGCTTTCGAGAAGAAAATTGGCAAGAATTTCGCGTTCAGGGCCATTCTTTGCCCGATCAAGCTTCAGAAAAAAGCCAAAACCAATGAATTTTTGCGAACGAAAAAGGCTGTAATCCGGTTCTGTAAGGTCTTTGAGCGGCTTTTGATTGGCCGGTGCGAGTGCGAAAGAGACTTCTGGCCAGAAAAGAGTAAAGTTGTGCTCAGCCCCGGCAAACGAAAAAGTCTGATTAAGGCTGGGGCGCCGGCAGATAAATTTTTTGCGTGATTCAAAAATGGCCAGATTTATGAGCCGGGCCGGGCAAGGCGTGGCAGTAACCGGTTCAATAAAGGTTTCCTGACCGGAAAGACCAATTTTTTCGTTGGGCGAAGGCAACATGACCGGCTCTGAAAAGCGTTGAAGAAAGCCAGACAGGATGTTTTCGGGGTCAGGATGATCTGCAATGGTAAATGCCAGGTGCGGATTAGTATCAACGCTGATGGCCAATCTTTCTGACTGGCCGGAATGTTTGAGGCCGGTCGCTGGTTCGATAATATGCCCGGCCCATCGCTCAGGGTCAGGCAACCCTGGGGTAGAAAAAAAACCTGACCTGGCATTT
The DNA here is from genome assembly GCA_035352635.1 of Candidatus Rifleibacterium sp. Taxonomy (GTDB): domain Bacteria; phylum Muiribacteriota; class Ozemobacteria; order Ozemobacterales; family Ozemobacteraceae; genus Rifleibacterium. The sequence goes on along the minus strand of DAOPYA010000004.1, from coordinate 21,712 downwards.
TCAAAAACCAGCGGTTCGTATTTTATAAAGCTGAAATCTGGTTTAAATCTGGTTTTTCGCGCAATGCTTTTTGCCTGCTTAAAAAGGGCTGCAACAGTGGTGGCGTAGCATTTGCGCGCTGCAAGAGAAAAAGATGGTTGCACCGGCAGGTGTTTCTCGGCCAGCAAAGGCTTGCCGGCAAGGCTTATCGGCCTTCTGGTTACAAAAACCTTTTTTCCCGGTCTTTTTGCCGGAGCATCGAGGACGGGAAGAAAGTATCTGAAAGGAATCTTCAGGGTCATGCCCGTATCTTCTGGTTTACTTCATTGAATTTCTGGTTTGTCTGCCTGGCCAGGTTCATTAGGTCGCGCAATCTGAGATTGCTGATCGGGTAAATTTCGCGGGCGGTTTTGTCGAAACGGTTGAAAAGGGCTAATCTTTCTCGGAAATCAACATGGCAGGCCAGGCGCAGGGTTTGTCTGATTAAAAAGGCCGGCAATTTCCCTTCAGCTTTCTGATTCTTGAAATGGTCAATAAAAGCAAGCCCGCTGACTCGTTCATCACGTAGAGACCAGCGCAGATGCTCATAAAATACCTCGATAATGTCAGGAAACCTGATAAAAAAAGTCGACTTTTTAAGGGGGAGGCTGCGCAGGGAGCGCTGGGCAGATATCGCTAACGGGTAGCGCATTGGCATTTTGGCCATCCGTTCGGCCGGGCGTTGGCTTCGATTGGCTCGTTCCAGGATGTTTTCATTCATTGCTCCAGTCTTGTGAATAATGGCATGCATATCACACTGGATTTTGAGGGAAAATTGTTTGTCGTTCGCCCGGTTCAGATCAGGAAACTCGACCCGGCGATTGCGCAGGGGAAGGGCAGCGGGCAGCTGAATCTGATCGTGGTTGATAGCAAATTCGGGGTGGTTTCCGTTGATAGAAGGCAATCTGAATGTCCTCCTGGCTATGGTTGGCAGATAGGTGATCAGCAGCGAGACCCCTTTTCCAGGAAAAGCAAAAAACCTCTGGGTATCTCTTCTTGTCGAAATTGTGGTTAACTCGACCGGTTCAATAGCGAATAGAGATTTTGTCTGGACTTTCCGGTTATGGGCGGCCGAAAATTCTTTGCCGTTCTGAATGGTCGGCAATGGCTTGTAGTTGGCGAATAGATCAGATGGCAGGTGGTCAAGCTGGCATTCTCTGGCGATGTTCGCAACGTTTATCGCCTTGTTTAATAGAACCATCGGGGCAAACTTCATTGTCGTGGTCGTTGTTTTTAGTTTCTGTGCCGATGTTTTGGCTGAAAAAGCCGGCTGATTACCGCTCTGAATATTTATCTGCAGCATGCGACCTTTGCTGGCAGCAAGTCTGCGGTTTTTTATTGCGCTGTCGATTACCCGGTCGCTCTTGTAGACTGACTGATCTAAGGCATCGCGGTGCCCGAGGTCTTTCTGGTGTCGGTATTTAACGGGCAAAAGATCGTCAATCAATCTGGCCGGGCCTGCTGAAAATTTAAAGGCCACAACTTTTAGCGCGGCGGCGGGGGAGCGGAAAGACAATTTGACTTCGGCCTTTGGAACCGGGAGTTCACTGTTGATGACATCCTGGCGAAACCCTTTAAATGAGAGCCTGAAGAAGAGTGGGTGGGTGGGTTTGAATGAAAAAAGGGCTTTTACAGGGTTGATCAAAAAACTGCGCCCGGTAACAATTTGTTTGACGTCTTGATAAACGTGCTCCATGAGCAGGTCTTCCCATTTAAAGGCTTCAGGGAATCTGACATCAGGTGGGGCAATACATGCTTCTTTTTTGTTTAAGCATTGCTGCATAAAGCTTAGTTGTGAAGGCGATTCGCGCAAGGCTCTGCGGAAATTTTCGCAGAGGGTCGGAGCAACTGGCGCACCTGTTTGTTCGCAGGCATGGAGCGAGAAAAAAACGCAGGATTCCATGCTCATTGAAGGCACTTTGCCGCTCGGTTCGGCAAAAAAAGGTCGCGGCAACGGAACGTCAAGGCTGAAACGTTCGTATTCCTGCAAAACATGCATTCTGAAATGATTCCGCAGGCTTTCTTGCGGTTCTGGCTCATTTGTTGATTCAGCGACCCACAAGGGCATGATGGCTATCAGTTCTGCGCTCTTAAGAAGCAATGCCGAAGGTTGTGGCGCCAGAAACCGGCATGGCACTGGCCAAATAGAGCTTTCCAGCAGGCTTCCGGTGTAGCGACGACTGGCGCTGGCGAAGTCGGCCGGCGGTGGTATGGTTTCCCTGATCTGGTGAGCTGATACTGCGTATAGCGACTGGTGGCGGGCGAAGATATCGAAGAGCAGTGGTGCCGCAGCGTTTCGCAGGTCGGGCCATTGATCGGCCAGAGCGAAAACAATCGGGTGATTGAGGGTTGTGCGTTGGCACGCTGCCAGATTGCAGGCAAAGATTTCGTCAAAAAACGGGGTGGCTGACCAGCTGAGGTCGAATTCGGGCGGCAGAAAAAAATGAGTAACACTGCCGGTGGTGAGATGCTTTTCAAGCGAGGTGAACTGAAACTGTCGATATTGTCGGCGGGTAAAACCGAGTATGTGCGAAAGCGATGGTACCTCGGGCAGATCAAGTTGCTGTTTGAAGAGGATTGGCGATGGTCTCGGCGCTTTGTCGGGTAGCAGATCAAGCTGTGGGTGCAGTCTGGGGTCTGCCTGGCAGCTGAAATTGTCTGGAAACTTGTAAACCGGTCGCATGCTGATAGCTGAGATTGTCACGCGTCCGGCAGGTATTACCGGTGAATTCTCGTCGGTCAGACCCGTCTGAGCAAAAGCATCTGGAGAGCTGCGCTGCACTAGCTGACAGAGGGGTTCCTGGCGGATTCTTGTGTTGATACCAAGCAGTGGTTGGTTAACTCCTGAGATTCTCAGTCGGATACGGAAGTTCTCTGGCCCTTCTTCGAGAAAGACCTGAAGCTCAGACGGGTGAACATAAAGCCGGGCTGCGGCCGCCAGTTGTATTCTTTCAAGATATGGCGTCAGTTTTTCGAGCAGTTCGCCGTCAAGGCAGGCCTGATAATCGTTTGGCCGGGCGCTGAGCTGCTTGAGCGGATTATCGCCACTGTGAACCAGCAGACGGTTCAGGCCGGAAATGGTCTGGTGCATCAGAGAATCCGATTTTAAAACGGTTGCTCCGCTTTGATGCCTTTGCAGCACGAATTCTTCGCAGACCGGAATCAGATAGCTGTTGGGCTGATCAAAAATCTGGCGAAGTTCGTGCCCGCTGAGGGTTGTGCCGGCGAGGTGTTGTTCATCAGGTGCTGATGGAACCCTGTTAAAAATCAGGCAGGTGTTTTCCTGGAGTTGATAAGAGAATGCCGGGTTCTGTTGCAGCATTTTATCAAGGGTGACCAGGCTTTTCTCGTCAGATTGCGAAACGATAAGGGAAATCGGGCGACTGCCACGCCATAAGTGGCTTCTGGAAAGGAGTTCGGAAGTTTTCTGGCAGTGCTGGATGCCCGCAGGAAAATTGATGATAACCAGGTCAAAGCTTGCTTTAAGCTGAATGAAAAAATCGCGCAGCGAGGTGTCGGTGAACAGGGAAGCAGGGTCAGCAAGTTTCTGGGCGGGGAAGTAAGAAATCTGGCTGGTTTCGGTAAAATAGAAGTTTTTCTGAAAGCGGTTCTCGTCAGAGCGAGCCAGTTGACCAAGGTCTGCGTAAGCCTGGAGATTGATTGATTGCGGAAAAGTATTCTTGAGTTTTAGTGGTGTTTCGCCGTCAAGATCAATCAGGGCAACCTTTTGTGATAGGCTGTTAAGGAAAATCGACAGGTTCGCAACAATCGAAGCCTTGCCGGAACCTGCTCTAATAGAGGTAAAGAAATAGACTGGAGTTGTGAAGGAAGCCCGTGCCATGTTGTGCACATCATAGCATACACGGCAGGGCCGTAACTACAAAAAGGTTTAAATTTCGATCGACATGCCTTCGCGGGCAAAATCTGTGGCTGAAAAAAGATTCTTTGCCCGGGCTTCCATTTCACGAAGTCTTACATCATTGTGCAGCGGGTCGTGGTGGGTGATGAGCAGACGGCGAGCCCCGGCGGCTTTGGCTGCTCTTATCCCTTCATCGGGGGTTGAATGGCCGAACCCCTGGCGACCAGGGCCTGGGAGGTTGAATTTATGCGGGGTATATTCTTCGCTTGTGTATTGGCCGTCATAGACGAGAATGTCGACATTGCTGGCCAGTTTCAAGAGATTCTGATCGATCGAACCGTCGGTTGGATGCTCGCAGTCAGTGGCAATTGCTATTGATTTGCCATCTTCTTCGATGCGGTAACCCAGAACGCCGTTTGGATGCACCAGCATGAAAGCTGTTATCGTGGCATTGCCGATTCTGGTTTTATTATCGATAAGAGTTTTAAAATTAATGACCGAAGACAGGTAGTTCAGATCGACAGGAAAATAAACGTTATCCATCTGGCCGCGCAATGTAGTTTCGATGCGGTTGCCAACGTCGGTCGCCCCGTAGAGGTTGAAAACATTGCAGGCATCTTCTACCCGGGTGCCCCTGGTGTCTTTTTTGCCGACATAGGCGGGTGCGAAAAAGGGGAAGCCCTGTATGTGATCCCAGTGGGAGTGGGTGAAGAAAACATGCGCCATGCCTTTTCCTTCGCCGAATTCTTGTTTCATCAGGGAGTTGCCTAAGACTCTGATGCCGGTGCCGGCGTCAAAGATCAGTCTCTCCCCGCATGAGGTGAGAATTTCGATACAGGTGGTGTTGCCGCCGAACTCGACGGTATCTTTGCCAGGGACAGGAATCGAGCCTCTGACCCCCCAGAAATTAATGATCACACCAGTTACCTTTCGACTGTGGTTACAGGCACACCGAAACCATTGACTCTACAACTCTCTCGAGATCGTCTCTGTCGTAAAATTCAATTTCGATGCGGCCCTTGTTTTTGCCCTGACGAATGCGAACCTTCGCGCCAAGCAGCTCTTGAAGGTTTTCTTCAACCGCTCTGACATGCATATCTGAATTCATCAACAATCTGCCTTTCTTCGGACAGACACTGGAATTTTCGGTTTTCTCACGGGCGATCTGTTTTTCGGTTTCGTATACCGATAGCTGATCGGTGATGATTTTTTTGGCCCATTGCCGCGCTTCATGGGGTTCTTTAAGCCCAGCCAGCATTTTGGCGTGCCCGGCCGATATTTGCCCATCGGCTACCATCAGCTGAACTTCAGGGGGAAGTTGCAGCAGCCTGAGCCTGTTGGTGAGCGCTGATCTGCTTCTGCCAACCTTTTCTGAGAGCTGGTCATGTGTCAGCCCGAAGTTCAGAAGAATGTCTCTGAGGGTTCGGGCTTCCTCGATCGGGTTGAGATCCTGGCGCTGAATATTCTCGATCAGCCCTGCCAGCATCGTTTTTTCTTCGTCGAGTTTGCGAATGACCGCGGGAATGCTGTTCATGCCGGCAATTTTGCTTGCCCGAAAGCGTCTTTCACCTGAAACGATCTGATAGCGCTCGCCGATCTGCCTGACCAGAACTGGTTGCAGAACGCCGTTTTCGCGTATTGACTGGGCCAGGTCTTCCAATGCCTGTTTTTCAAAGATCTTGCGGGGCTGATTCGGGTTCGGGTAGACTTTTTCAAGCGGCAGAAGTTTGAATTCCATCTCCGGGTAGTTACACGATCCGCTACAGTCCGTGATATTACTATCGGCAGAATCTTTTTGCAGATTTAACAGGTTTTTAATCATTACAAATTTGCCATCTCACTCAACATGAATTTGCAGATATGTTATCATGCCATCGTATAGTCATACAATAAATCTTGAAAAAATTCAGGTGAAAAAATGAAACGTATTATTATTCCCATGGTTCTGGTTATGTTTTCCCTGATGTTGAATGTAGCTGGTGCTCAACCAATACAATCAACTCCAGAATATCAAAAGGCCATGCAATCACTGGCGCAGGGCGCCTATGAACAGGCAATTGAAGAGCTTAAAACTTTGCTTGGCAACGGCAAGTTTCATTCGCCGGCCATGGTAGAAATCGGTAAAATCCGCATTAAACAGGCAGAGGCAGAACTCAGTAATTCTCTGGCTCATTTCAGCGAAGCCGCTGATATGCTCAATAACGGCATCAATGCAGGTGGGGTGAGCGGCCCCGAATTGCCTAAAACGCTGTATGACCTTGGAAGAATTTACGAAGAAAGAATCAAAAATTATGTTATGGCCGTTGATATCTATAACAAAATTATTGAAGAGCACCCGGCTTTTCTGGCCATAGACAAGGTTTATTACAACCTGGCCACCTGCCAGGAAGCCATGGGAATGTACGACCAGGCCGCTACCAATTACAAAAAGATTGTTACCGATTACGGTTACAGCACATTCGTACCGGCGGCCCAGGAAAAAATGAAAAAACTCTCTATTGGCACCTCTGCCCAGGAAGGCGCAATCGCAGCCCAGGCCAACATTGCCGCCGATGCTGATAACACTCAGGAAGTTAAAGCCAACATGGATCTTGGCGATATGCAGGCTGAGGCCGGCAACTTCAAGGATGCGGCTGCCGCCTACCGAAAAGCGATTCAGGGAAGCACCGATTCAGATGATGCGATCTCTGGTTACCGGAAGCTCATCGGCATGCTCGAAGAAAAAGAAAAAGATTATGAAGGCGCTGCCAAGGCCCTCGAAGAAATGATGCAGCGTTACCCTGACGCGCAGGGTAACGAAGATCTGGTTTATCGCCTGGGTCGCATCTACGAAGAAGACATGGACTCAATGAAGACTCAGGTTATCGATGGTAAGATTCGCTATCGTAAGAGTACCGAGAATGTTGAAAAAGCCATTGATTATTATAATTCGGTAACCGAAAAGTTCCCCGATGCCGATGTATCAGCAGATGCCTTCCTGCGCAAAGGCGAACTCTATGAAAAGGAACTGAAAGAATATGACAAGGCCCGAGCCTCCTATGAGGAATTTCTCCGAAAATTTCCCAATCATAGTGAAGCCGACAATATCCGGCAGAAACTCCAGGAAATCGAGGGTTACTGACGGGTCGGTTTCGGGCTTTTTTGTTGCATGCTGTTTGCTGATGCTCCTTGCATCAGCGACCCCGGTGTTTGCCAATGCGACTGTACATGGTCTGAGCGGCACGATGATTGTTCCGGGTCTTGAGGTTCTGCCCCCCGGTGCAGCACGGGCTGCGGTGCACATGATCGGTGAGACCGAATTCAATGAAGCCACTTTTAAAGGGGTTTTCGCTTTCTCAGACGATTCTGAAGTTGCGATTGTCAAAAGATTTGCAATTCGTGGTCGCTCTGAGCAGACTGAACCTCTGTTTGCCGGCAAATACAAAGTGCGTGAGAATATGGCGGTGGCTGCAGTTCTTGACCCGAACGAAGGCTACCAGGACTCAGTTATGCTGCTTTCTGGCATGCCCGGTAATCGGGTAGTGCTTGGAGTTGGCACCAATATCGCCATGAATCCTGATGAAAAGAAAGCAGCTTTTGGCCGTTACAGCCAGAAGGGCGCCGATGTCGATCCGGTGTTTTTCATCATGGGTGCCAATCTCAATATTGATGTTGATACAAAACTTACTATTGATTATGCCGGCAATGATTTTGTCATTGGCTTGCGGCATGCATTCGATGAAGCTCTCAGTCTCGATTTCGGTTTGTACACCCCAAGCCGGGTTTATGATCGGCACCGCTATATTGTTGGCGCGAACTTCGGTTTCTGAGCATGCTTATAACCCTTTTTAATGCAGCTCTGATCGTTCTCATTACCTGGCTGGCTTATCGCTATTTCGAGCTGCGCGAACGTACCGGGCCGGTTGAGGGGCGTTACGCACAGTTTTTGGCCGGAGTTGCCTCAATTGTTGATCGCATTGAGGGCTATGACGCTGCTCATTCGGCTGAAGTGGCTGATACTGCCGAAAAAATAGGCGCGGCAGCCGGTTTTGACGCAGAGCAATTGCAAAGTCTTCGCGCAGCGGCCATGTTGCACGACATCGGCGAGATGCTTTTGCCGCGAGACATTCTCAGAACCTCAGAAAGGCTCGATGATGAGCGTGTCGATCTCATGCGCACCCACCCTATCTTAGGCGAATTGCATCTGAAAACCCGTATTGAAACGCCTGACGAAGTGCCGGCAATTATAAGATGGCACCATGAAAGATGGGATGGTCTTGGCTACCCTGACAATCTCAAGGGCGAAGAAATCCCTAAGGCGGCCAGAATACTGGCTCTGGCCGATGCGGTTTCAGCCATGCGTCACACCAGGCCCTATCGCCACAGAAACTATACCGATATGAAGGAAATTGACGCCGAAGTTGAGAGGCAGTCAGGGCTGCAGTTTGACCCAGACCTGATTGCTTTATGGCTGAATATTTCCCAGGACTACCAGATCAGGAAAATCTGAAATGCTGCGACTGCAATCGTCATGGCTGCTCGAAGCCGCCGCCGAACACGCCGGTGTCGATTCCCTCTTTTTCCCATATTTTCACCGATTTTCGGCATTAAACTGGCTGAGTCGCAAAGAAATCACCCTTTATCTGAATTCGCCGGTGGACAGTCAGGCGATGCTGGCCAGAGCCTGGATTAACTGCCGTGACGGCGGTTTCGGTGAACGAAACTTGCAGAAATTCAATCAGGTGATCAAAAAGCCCCTTGAGCTCGACCTAAACCCTTTCCGCACCTGGAAAGACAGATTTTTTGGCAGCCAGCAGCTTGATTATCTCTTTTACTGGCGCGAAGCAGCCTATGAAATCGAAGATGAGAAGCAGCGCGAAATTTTCTGGTCGGTGGTGTATCAGATAATTTCCTATTGGGTTGCAAATCAGAAGGCTGGTACCAGAATCATCTACGAGCCTGACCAGATAATGGCTTATTACCTGAATCAGCACCAGCGTTTTGTGCGTGGTCGCTCGGGGCGGGTCGAGATTTCCTGCATCCCGCTTGAAGAACTGGCCGCCGGCAAGAACCCGCTGATTGTTTTCCCGTTGCTTTTTGAAGACGAAGAAAACAGCGAAACCGAACTGCAAATCATTTATCACGCATGGTTTCATGGTTACGCCGATCTTGAACAAAGCCGACGCGACCTTCGCAATATTTTGCGCCACTACCTGATCAGCTTTGAAAAATCTTCAGACTGGTCGCTGTTTGTCAGACTGGCTGCGGGGGCTGACAGTGCCGCCTTAACATGGTCAGGCCGTGATCTGCCCCCGAAGATTTACGAGCAGGAACTGATCGGGCCGATGCGTCAGGCTTTTTCAGCGGCCTACAAAAGTTCGCGCCTGACATACAAGGCCGTTGATCGCACCTGTGACGCTTATGACTATCTGCTGATGTTTCACAACTGAAAGCTTTAAATTTTCAAAACTGCTGTTTTAAATGCGCCTGGCGTTGTGATAAAATAGTCAAATTATGCGTTGCCTCAAACTCCTGTTTTTGCTCACTACTTTGCTTGTTCTTTGTGTGGGCGCCCATGCCGGCGTGCCGGTCAGTAATTTTTTCATGGGCGAGGATGTTTTGCACCCTTCGGGGTTTGTGCTGACAGTCAATGAATGCAAGCGCCAGCCCTTTCAATCCGGGCTTGGCGGCCAGTCGCGTCAGGACGAAGTTTTTATCAATCTGACCATGGTGAACACCGGGGTTAAAACCTTCAATATTGATCCTTTAAAAGATTTTGAACTTGAACTGCTTAACAGTTTCCCCGCCACCCTCGACCAGGAAGGCAGAGCCGCTAAAGTTCCTTTTAATGTTTTTCCTTCGACCCAGTCTAGAATCGACCTCTATTTTAAGATCGACAGCGAGCAGAAGGTGACCCCGGTTCTGATTTTTAAACTTGAAGATTCATCAGTCGGCATCATCTGTGACCCTGAACTCGAAAAACTCTTTCAAAAAGCCCAGGAAAGTCAGCTGAACACCGATGAGGCAATCGTAGCCGGCCAGGCGCTTATTGATGCCGGCAGGTTTTCAAGTGCCGAAAAGATTGTGCGCCCCGCCTGCGACCGTGACCCCGAAAATACCCGTCTGCTGATGCAGATGGCAAGCATTGAAGATGCGAACTACAACCGCGAAAGCGCCGCAGCTTATCTTCAGCGTATCAACCCTGCTAACATCACCACTCACAATGAAGCCTTTGCTGTGGCAAAAATGGCGGTCAGCCAAGGGTTCTACCCGCTGGCGATTGCTGTTCTCGAGCCTTTTATGAGCACAAACCGCCTTGAAAACTCGCAAAAGCTGTTGCTGGCCCGCGCCTATTATTACGAGAACCGTCTGACCGAAAGCGAACAACTGCTGGCTCCACTTTTGAGTGCCGGTATTGACGATCAGAATGCCTGGTTTACCATGGGCAACCTCTATGACAAGAAAAACGAGCTTGAAAAAGCCGTCGAACACTGGGAAAAAGCAGTAACGATTGATCCTGACTACGCCGAAGCGCAATTCAACCTCGGCGTCGGGTATTTCAAGCTGAAGAAGCTCGACAAGGCCCGTGAATGCTGGGAAAGAGTCAGATTGCTGAAACCCGCTTCAGATACGCTTCAGGCCGCCGAAGAAGCACTGAAGGCCACTGAATACTAACAGCAGGCAGTTACACAACAGGAGAAGAAAATGGCAAAAAAAAGACTGGTCAGCGGCATGAGAACAACTGGTTCGCTGCATCTTGGGCACCTTGAGGGTACTCTCAAAAACTGGGTCTCTCTTCAGGACCGCTATGAATGCTTTTATTTTGCCGCGGTCTGGCACGCGTTCACCGACCGTCTCAAGATTGATGACCTGCCGAAGGTTATTGATGATATGGTTATCGACTGGCTCAGTGTCGGCATAGACCCTGAAAAATCAGTCATCATGCGGCAGTCGTCGATGTATGAGCATGCTGAACTTAATGCTATTCTCGCCAATTTTACCCCTCTTGGCTGGCTTGAACGCTGTCCAACTTTCAAAGATGATGTCCGTGATGAAGAAGCCAGATCAAAGGTTTCGCTTGGCAAGCTGATGTACCCGGTTCTGATGACTTCTGATATTGTTGTTTACGGTGCAGAAGCCGTTCCGGTAGGCCGCGACCAGTTGCCGCATCTCGAATTGAGTCGCGAGATTGTCAGACGCTTCAACGGCAACGTTGGTGATATCCTTGTTGAACCCGAAGCCGTACTCTCAGATGTGCCGTTGCTGCTTGGCATTGACAAGCGCAAGATGAGCAAGTCTTACAACAACAGCATTGAACTGCGCGAGACCCCTGCCAGCCTCAAAGATAAAATTCAGCAGATGATTACCGACCCACAGCGGGTGCGACGTAATGACCCCGGCGACCCCGAGGTCTGCGCGGTCTACGCTTATCACAAGATTTACACTGCCGACCGCCTCGAAGAAATCGCCGCCGGCTGTCGTAGTGCCGGTATTGGCTGTCGTGACTGCAAAAATATCCTTTTCGAACGCCTTAACAATATGCTTGAGCCGATTCGCTGCCGACGCGCTGAATTCGAAGCCCGGCCGGGCTATGTCGCCGAGGTGCTGGCCGCCGGCGAAAAACGTGCCCATGCCGTCGCCCATGAGACAATGCAAAAAGTCAGAAAGGCCATGGGATTCATCTATTAATGAGCGTCTATCAGGTTAAACTGCCGGTTTTTGAAGGCCCATTCGACCTGCTCTATCATCTTATTGAAGAGCAGAAGGTCAATATTTACGATATTCCGATTGCCCATATTGCCAGCCAATATCTTGAATACCTGCAGATGATGGAAATTCTCGACATGGAAGTGGCCTCAGGGTTCCTCATCATGGCTGCCACCCTTCTTGAAATCAAGTCGAGGATGCTGCTGCCGAAAGAAAAACCCGAAGAAATGCTGAGCGGCGATGAAGACATCGACGAAAGCATGTATGAAGAAGACGCTCGCGCCGGCCTTGTCGAACAACTGCTCGAATACAGGCGTTTCAAGCTGGTTGCCCTTGAACTTCGCGAAATGGAACGCCACGCGTCGCGCATTTATACCCGTTCTGCCGATCTTGAGCGGCAACCTGAAGAGATACTCGAAATTAATATTGGCCCTGTCGAACTGTTGAATATTTATCACGCTCTGGTGCGACGCCGTATCAGCCCGCCCATTCATCGGGTGGTGCTCGAAAAAATCAGCATTCTTGAGCGTATCAGTGAAATCCGGGCCATCTTGAAGAAATTCAAAGGCTCGATTACTTTCATCAAACTCCTTAAAGACATCAACAGCCGCTACGAAACTGTACTGTCGTTCATGGCGGTTCTCGAAATGGCCCGTACCGGCGAACTGGCATTTTCACAGAAAGAAAATTTTGCTCCGATCCTGCTGCGACATGGCAGCAATGGTAAACCTGCTCCTGAGATTGCCCCGGCCGAATCCGAATCCGAAGCCGATAAACCCCAGGAGTTCAGCAACGCTGGCGAGATTCTCGAAGAAGATGCCGGGCAGCAGGCCGAAGAAACCCAGGAGTAATCATGGAAAACACAGAAAACACAGAAAACACAGAAAATATTGAAAACATCGAAAACATCGAAAGCAACGATAACGATGCGGGCGAAACACTCGCCAGTGGCGACCCTGACCATGGCGAACATAACGGGGAAACGACCCCGTCTTTGCCAGAACCAGACTTTGACCTTCTTTGTGCGGCTCTTGACGGCCTGTTGCTCGTGCAGAACAAGCCGATCAGTATCGACAAACTGGCGACGGTGCTTTCCATAAGCCCGGAGCGTGTTACCGAGGTAGTGCAGGCACGCCGGAAAGCTTATGAAGCTGATGAAACGAGTGGCTTGCAGATCGCCGTGCTCGAAACTGGCGTTCAGCTGGCAACCAAGGCTCGTATTTCGGCTTTTATTCAGCGTCTTGATGGGCAAAAGCTGGTCTCGCTCTCGCTGCCGGCCCTCGAAACTCTCGCGGTAATTGCTTTTAAACAGCCGATCACCAGAGCCGAGGTCGATGCCATTCGTGGCGTAAGCTGCGATGGGGTTATTGGCAATCTTCTCGAGAAGAAACTTATTTATGTCTCAGGTGAAAAGCCGGTACTCGGCCGCCCGCGTCTCTATTCCACCACTCAAGATTTTCTTTACTACTTCGGCATGAAAAACCTAAAGGAACTGCCGGTTCCATCGGTTGATATTCCGGATCAGCTGACTCCTGAAGGCCAGCGCCCTGATGCGGTGCGCGATCAGAAGGCCAGCGAAAAAGAATTCAACGACAGTCAGGGACTTGTGCCGATAGAAGATAACAGCGCTGATTCTGTTCCAACTCAGACCCCGGAGAACTAGTTTGCAAGCTTCGCCCTATTTAAAGCTGACTCTCGATAACGGTGTCGAAATCATTGCCGAACGCTTTGATACCGTGCAAAGCGTTTCAATTGGCATGTTTCTTAAAAGCGGTGTGCTTCATGAGAAGCCCGAACTCATGGGGGTTTCTCATTTTATTGAACACATGATGTTCAAAGGCACAAAAAAGCGGTCGCCGCGCATGATAGCCAGCGAGTTTGACCGCATTGGCGGCTATTTGAACGCTTTTACCGCCAAAGACTACTGCTGTTACTACGCCCGGGTCGTCAAAGACCGTATTGATACCGCTGTCGACGTGCTCTCTGACATGGTTATCAATTCACAATTCGATGCCGAAGAACTCGAGCGCGAACGTCGTGTCATTCTTGAAGAAATCAAGATGTACGAAGATTCCCCAGATGAAATCATTCACGAGCTGCTTGGCCAGAACATCTGGCAACATTCCCGACTCGGCAACCCGATACTCGGCACAGCCGCATCGGTTGCGGGTATGAAGCGTGATCAGATTCACGAAGTTTTTGAACGCCAGTATGTGACCGGGAACCTGCTGATCTGTGTCGCCGGTAATTTCGACTGGGACGAGCTGAAGAAGCTCGTCGAAAAAAAACTTAAACCGTTGCGCCGGGGTACATTCAAGCCCCGCGAAGCTCTCGTTAAAGCTTCTACCACGGCAACTGTCTTTCAAAAAGATATCGAGCAGGTGCATCTGACTCTTGGCACCGAAGGCGTTTCGTTTTCTGACCGGCGCCGTTTTGCTCTGACTATTCTTAATGCCGCTTTTGGCGGCGGCATGAGCAGTCGGTTGTTTCAGGAAATCCGCGAAAAACGGGGCCTGGCTTATACAGTTTATTCATATCATACTTCTTATAAAAAGACCGGCCTGTTCGGAGTTTATGCCGGCACATCAATGGAAAACCTGAAAGATGTGCTCGAACTATTTTATTCTGAACTCGAAAAGCTGGCTAATCGTGGCTTGACGGCACGTGAACTCGAAGACACCCGTGAACAGCTGAAAGGCAACATGCTGATCGCTCTCGAAAGTACTACGAACCGCATGAATCGTCTTTCTACGGGCTTTTTGTATAATGTTGAGCCACAGTTGCCAGAGAATACCCTGGCCCCGTACCTCAAAGTTAACGATGAAGACATAAAACTCGTTGCCCGTGAAATTCTCGACGAAAGAAAAATGGCGATCACCATGATTGCCCCAAATGCCGATGCCGCAGGCATTCTGGCTGACAGTCGCTTTTCGGGCCGCACTGTCAAAGTTGGCAGTCTTGGCCGCGCCTTTCCCTCAGCGTCATAAAAGGAGACCTGCATGAACTATTCAAAACGCCTTGCCGCCCTGCGCGAACTTTTTACCGAAAATTACAATGGGCTGTTGATTACCAATCTCCACAATATCCGTTATCTTTGCGGCTATTCAGGCTCAAGTGGCACCCTGCTGGTAACCAAAAAAGATGCAGTCTTTTTTACGGATTTTCGTTACCAGGAACAGAGCGCAGCCGAAATTGGCGATACTGCCGAGATTGTCGTTTTCAAGAACAACCTCGTTAAATCGCTGAAGGCACATATCAAAAAAGCCCGCATCTCAGCTCTGGGCGTCGAAAAAAGCCTTAATATCAGGCAGTTCCTGCTGTTTTCTGAAGAATTTAAACTCGATCTTTTTCCCACTGAAAGCCTTGTTGAAAGACTCAGACAGACCAAGGAACCCGAAGAAATAAAATCACTGAAAAAGGCTTTTGAGATTGCCGACCACGCATTTGCCAAGTTGATGAAGATCGTTAAGCCTGGCATGACCGAAATCGAGGTTGCGGCGCACCTTGAATTTTTTATGAAGATGGCCGGTTCGCATGCGCCAAGCTTTGATACAATCATTGCTTCTGGCCCGAACTCGTCGTGCCCTCACGCTCAGCCTGGTTCACGCAAACTTAAGCAGGGTGACATGCTGAAGATAGATTTTGGCGCGGTTTATGAGGGTTACCACTCTGATATGACCAGAACGGTTTTTCTTGGCAAAGCCACTGAAAAATTCAAAAAAATCTACGGAATTGTCCTGGAAGCACAGCAGAAGGCCATTAAGGCCATCAAGGTCGGCGCGGTCTGCAAAAGTGTCGATGCGGTAGCCCGCAAGGTGATTACCGATGCGGGTTATGGCGAAAATTTCGGCCACGGTCTTGGCCATTCGCTTGGTCTCGAAGTTCACGAAACGCCTTCACTGTCGAAGAAATGCACTGATAAAATCATGGCTGGCGTTGCCTTTACTGTTGAGCCAGGCATTTACCTGCCAGGATGGGGCGGCGTCAGAATCGAAGACGTTTTTCTGGTCAAAGAAAAGGGTCTGCTGCAGTTGACCAGCACCCCGAACGCTCTTTTCGAAGTTAAGGTTTGATGCAATACTGAACTGTTGCTTATAAGCTCCGAACTGCTCATCGAGCGCCGGTTCGGAGCTTTTTTATTGCCCGGGGAGGTCTGGTGAGAGTTCCATGGTTATTCGTAAGTGATTTTCAGGCCTTCCTGAACCCGCCTGATTGAAAGCCCTGGTGTGAGCAATGTTGCGCTGCCGTTCGGTTTGGCAAAGAGATCGGTTATGAGGTCAGGCACGTCAATTCGCACATATTGAGGTTGTTCGATGATCAGGTCGGGTTTGAAAAACGCCATAAAATCAAGCCAGCGCACTGAACCCTGTTCATCAAACAGCATCGGGGTCTTGATTGGCCAGACCCGGCCATCCATGCTGATAATCTTGACCCGGTCGTCAAATTCGAAGCGGCTTTGTACTTCAACACAGGCGATTCGCGCCGGGTTTGCACGTGACGCATTTTTTATGCCGCATCTGGAAAGCAAATCGTCGGTGCGCTTCTGGCGTTTTTCTGGCTGGGCAGCACCGGTTATCCAGTCGAGATTGATTGAAAGTTTTTGCCCGGGGTCTCGGGCACGCAGGTATAACTCAAGAGAATAGACCGAAATCATCCACAATAATGCCAGACTTATCACCCGGCGGTTGAGTTCTGGTGAACTGATCTCGCTCATTTTCAACAGGCAGTAACCAAAAGTTGCCGCGGCACAAGGTATGATCGGAATGAGATACCTGCCAAGGTGTGCTGCCCCGGTTACAAAGCCATAGAGACCGAATGCCGCCACCACCATCAACGCTGCCTGAAATATTTCGATGCGTTTTGCAAAAAACTCGCAGGCGCCGCTGAAAGAGAAGGATGGCCTGAAAATTCGCCTCAATGAAAAGAAAATCAGGGCTATTATCGACAAACTCAGGGGCAGATAGCCCATGGCTCTGAAAAAGACCTTTGGCTCGAAAAACAACAGGCCCGGAATTAACTGCCATGAATGGGTGCGGGCCTGCATGACTCTTGCGTTGGCAGAAGCCCCGCCAAAGAACACCCCGGTCTGCTGATACAAAAAACCGAACCCGCAAAAGATGATAAGCAGTGCGATGAGATAATAAGCAGCAATACGAATGACTCCCTGCCGTGCGCACCCAAAATGAAACAGCGAAATCAGCAGGGAGAGCGAGACAATGCCCAGAACCATTACGCCTTCGGGGCGCAACAATACAGCGCAACCCACAAGCAGGCCGCCGGCAATCGAGCTTGCCAGACTTTTCCGTGTGGCAATTGCCGGCGAAACATGGAAAAATGCAGACAGGGTCAGGCAGGCAAATACGGCGTTTTCCATGCCCAGGGGGGCGTTGAAAGATGTGCCCGGATTCGCCGCTGCTGTCAAGGCGCTGAGCATGGCAATGCCGGGTTTATCTGGCCAATGCCGCCTGAAAAATTGCCAGATGACCAGGGGCAGTGAAAAAACTGCGACGACCAGAATGAATTTCTGGGACAAAAGAGCTATTTTCAGGCCAAGCAGACGCACCAGCCAGCTCATCAGATAGGTCCAGCCAATACTCGAGGTGCCTACGGAAATCTCACAAGGGTTATATTCGAACCAGCGGCCGGCAGCACCGGTTTCGGCATACACCAGATGAATGATGGCATCGCCAGACCAGTATTGCCATGACGCCCAGCTGCTGATCATGGTTGCCGCGATTATAACCAGAGCCTGAAGCGGATTTTTCATGACTTTTCTTTCTGTTCTTGTATGCATTTCAGGGGCGAGCGTTGGAATGCTACCGGTAAAGTCTGCAGCCGGATGCTGTCGATGGCATCTTCAGGGCTATTGGCTGCTTTATAAAAGCTAATTGAATATTTCAAAACAACCCCGCTGACAGTCGATGCCGTCGAATCGGTGAGAAATGCTCGATGCTCCTGTCTGGCATAATAACAATTGATCGTCGAAAAATACAGGGTAAATAGTTTTTTTGCAAATGCCAATACGAGGTTTCTCAGATTCACGGTTTTGGCGGTGGTAGCGCCCTTAGTCGAGGCAGTTGAAACTGGGCGATAATAAATTTTGCAACCTGCCTGCTGCGGGCGGTTAAAAATTATGTGAAGTCTGCCGATAGGCGGCGTTGAAATGAATTTATTCCGGAGGTACTACATGACTAAATTACTGCCAGGCCTGCGAACCCTTGTTCCGTTTGGAATGATGGTAGCGCTTGCCGGAGTTTTCACCTTTTCGGTTAAAGCCGATTCGACGATTACCATACCGGTGCCTCAGGAAATCCAGGATAAACAGGTGACTCTGTCATTGCGCATTCCGCCCAATACCGAGCCATTGACACGCAACCAGGCAAGGCCGAAGCTTGATTCCAGACGCAGCATGGTCGTCTGGAATTCAAACCCGTCACCAAAGATTGCCGATAACGATGAAATTCATACTGTTTTTTCAACCTTCCTGCAGAAGGGCTGGATCAAAACTCAGACCTCACGGGGAGTCGCCCGGATGCGCCCTCTGGATAAATACTACGCGGTCAGACTGATTCAACATATCAGCGAGAACGTTATCGAAATTGCCCAGGCACCGAATTTTGGCCAGGTAATCAAAAAGTGCAATCTGACAACTTCTGATATTGAAGACCTGCGCCGCATGATCAAGCGCTTCGAAAAAGATCTGGTGGTTTTTGGCACCAATACCAAAAAAGTTGATAAAGACCTTTTGATGCTTCAGGAAAGATTCAAAACCTCGCGGCAGGGCATTCTCAGAGTGTTGCGCGTAGAAGGTGCCGACGATGGTGCCACGGTTATTCATTTGAGCGTTGACTGATTAAAAACTCTAAAACCCCCGCGGTTTCGCAGTTTGCGAGGCCGCGGGGGTTTGCTTTTTTTTTGTTTTTTATTTGTCGCGAGGGGGCTGACGATCAAGAGAAAAAACCTTATAATACTATGGTAATAAATTTTCTCCCGGAGGCACCAGATGTACGGAACAGCCCTGAAACGCTCTTTAGGCCTGGCTCTGGCGATGTTCGTTGCGCTTTCTGCTCATGCGGCAGATTTTGACAAGGATTTTGCCGAGGGTCTCAACCGTGTGGCGCGAGACATGCACATAGCGGTTCAGGCTGCTCATGCGGCCGGTTCAGCCCAGGATCAAGCAAAAGCCGCGCTGGCTCGTGAATCGGCCGGCCTTGATTCATTTAAGCGTCTGGTTGCCACTATTGAAACCGTTGACCAGATTGATGAAGCAACAGAACAGTTGCGCGTCTATGGCGCACGGGTCGGCTCAACAGCTGAAAAACGTGCTTTTGACCAGGGAATGCAGATTCTCGAAGGCCGGGTCAAGTTTCTGGCGCAGACCGAAAATCCGAAACTGAACGGCAAGCTGTCACTGATGGCTGATATCCGCAAAGATGTCGCTGACAGTTATGCCAGCACTTCAGATAAAAATTTCGTTGACAGTCAGACATTGCAGGCCCGACGCACCAGCCGGGTTGCTGCCGCTCCGGCCAGGCGCACCGCTTCGGGTTTGCTTGGTGCCAACGTTGTTAACGGCAATACCAATTTTGCGGTCTACGCACCCGAAGCGACCGATGTTAAGCTTCACCTTTTCAAGGCAGCCGCTGATAAAAAGGGTACTCCTTTCCAGATGACCAAGGGTAACGACGGAGTCTGGCGCCACTCTATCAAGGGTGAGATCTATGGCACTTATTACGGCTTCACCACAGATGGCCCGAAAGGCCCGGGTTATCTCTTTGATCCCGAACGACTGCTTTCCGACCCTTATGCCTTCGCCAATGTTGACCATGACGGCAAAAGCATCGTCGTTGATCGCAACTTCACCTGGACAGTGAAAGATTTCAAGCGGCCGGCATCTAAAGATGCGGTTATCTATGAAATGCATGTTAAAGATTTTACGGCACATAAAAGCTCTGGAGTTGTTGGCCAGCAAAAGGGCAAATACCTCGGGCTTCTCCAAGGGAAGGGTACCGGCAAAGTTCTCGGCCACCTTAAAGAACTCGGAGTCAATGTTATCGAGCTGATGCCGATTCATGAATTCGATAATAATTTCGCCGGCACAGTTAACCACTGGGGTTATATGACCAGCCATTTCTTCGCCCCCGAATGCTCTTACGCTACAGGCAAAGGCGGAGACGCGGTTAAAGAATTCAAGGGTCTGATCGATGGTCTGCACCGCGAGGGTTTCGCTGTGATTCTCGATGTGGTTTTCAATCACACTGCCGAAGGTGACCATCAAGGTTTGCCACTCAATTTCAAGGGTTTCGATAATGGTGGTTACTACCGCCTGATGGATGACAACCGCAAATTCTACTGGAACGGTACCGGCTGTGGCAACGAAATGCGCACCGAAAACCCGATGACCGGCAAAATGATCGTTGACAGCCTGAAATACTGGGTTGACGAATACAAGGTCGATGGTTTCAGATTCGATCTCGGCACAATCATCGACAAAAAGACGATGCAGCGCATCATTGATGAATTGCCCAAAGACATTATTCTTACCTCAGAACCATGGGCCGCCGACTGGAAGCGCAATCAGTGGGGCAAGAGCGACTTCAGAAATACCCGCCTTTCAAAATGGAACGATGATTTCCGTGAAAAAGTCAGAGCCATGCTCAACGGTCAGACAGAACGAAACGACGTAATGACCGTTCTTGCCGGGTCATGCTTCTGGTGGGCCGCCAAACCCGACGAAAGCCTCAACTATCTCGAAGCCCATGACGGTTACACACTCAATGACCTCTATAAAGGCGATAAAAAGAAAACCAGACTGGCGGCCATCGCCCTGTTGACTGCCCAGGGTATTCCGATGATTCATTTTGGCCAGGAATTCAACCGCACCAAGGGCGGCAACCACAATTCCTACGACCAGGACAACAACACCAACTACATCGACTGGGAGACCAAAGAAAAGAATCGCGATATCTTCGATCTCTACAAAGGCCTGATCGCGATGCGCAAAAAATACCCCAATTTCCGTCAGCCGGTCGCTCTTAATAATCAGCATCTTGAATGGGTTCAGCCTGCCAATAACAATGGTCTGGGCATGTTTCTCAAGGGTGATACCAATTTCCTGGTGCTTCTCAATGGCGACCAGAACAACTGGGTTAACTTCAAACTGCCTCTGGGCGGCACCTGGAAAGTCATCTGCGATGGCGAAAAGTTCAATGACGCTGGCTTATACACTGCCGAAGGCGATTACAATGTTCCTTCGACCACCGGTGTTATCTTGAAAAAGTAATACAAAGGCTGGTTGAGTATTTCAAAGCAACCCGGTCGTCACTGGCCGCGCCGTCGAATCCCCGAGAAATACTCGCCGCGCTCTTATTAAGGTTTGCTGATCGACCGCAGTCTCAGGGCTATAGTGCCTGAGACTGCGGTTCCTTTTTAGAAAAATTTTGCGTGACAAGTCTGGCAGTTTTGTTATATTATTAAGTATAACGCTTAACAAACTTAAGAACACATTCAGGATATTATATGAAAATGTCGACCAGAGGCAGATATGGTTTGCGCATAATGCTTGAACTGGCTTTGCGGCAGAGCGGCGAACCGGTTATGGCCGACGTTATTGCCGCGAATCAGCATATTTCGGTAAACTACATTCATGTTCTCATCAGAGAATTGCGAACCGCCGGACTGGTAGTGGCAATGCGCGGGCCGAATGGCGGTTATCATCTTGCCAGATCGCCGCAAATGATCAATGTTTTAGAGATTACCAGTGTGCTTGAGGGCAGAACTGAGATCGCAGATTGTGCTGTGCGGCGGCAGAACTGCTCAATGCCAGGTTTTTGTGCCGCAAATACTGTGTGGCAAAGAGTTAATCGGGCGATTGAAGATACTCTCAAGAATATCACGCTTGAAGAACTGGTTCTTACGCAGAGAGAACGCCACGATGAACCAGCGGATTTCCAGATTTAATAAGGAGTTTTATTATGTTTTTCAGTGATAACAGCCTAAGTATCGGCAACACCCCGCTGATTCAGATCAACAATATAACCAGAGGGTTTCCGGCCAGGGTGCTGGCTAAAATTGAGGGGCGAAATCCGGCTTATTCAGTTAAATGCCGGGTGGCTCAATGATCTGGGATGCTGAAAAGAGAGGGATTCT